>NZ_CP100448.1:2500975-2813597 GCF_024227715.1 Halomarina litorea
CATCGTGGCCCTCCGGTTCGGGATGCCGGTCGCGGTGTTCGTCACCAGCGTGTTCGTCCTCGCGTACGGCGACCTCGCCCAGAAGGGGACGCTGGACGTGGTCGGCGACCGCTTTCTCGCCATCTCGGCGTTCGCCGCCGCCGGCTTCGGTGCGGGCGTCCTCGCCCAGTTCGCGAGCGCCTTGCTCTCGGGCGGCGCGTTCGACCCCCCGCAGGCGGTCTTCCTCGCCGCCAGCGGCGCGTTGCTGGCCGCGCTGTTGCGCTCGATGCTGTTCGAGCGCGACGACCCGCTGGTGATGGCCTCCGTGGCGCTCGTCCTCTGGCTGTTCACCACCCTCCCGCTGGAGCTGACGGCGACGGGGGTGCTCGCGGGCGTGGGGGTGAGCGTCGCCCTCGGCTACGTCTCCTACGCGCTGGAGACGGCGTCGGTGACGGGGATGCTCGCGGGCGTGTTGCTCGCCCTCCTCAGCGTCGTGCTCGGCGACTTCGGCTGGTTCGCCGTCCTCATTTCCTTCTTCGCGGTGGGCGGCCTCTCCACGAAGTTCCGCTACGAGGAGAAACGCGAGCGCGGCATCGCCGAGGACAACGAGGGCGCGCGCGGCAGCGGAAACGTCCTCGCCAACAGCGCGGCGGCGCTGGTCGCCCTCGTCGCCGCCGCCGCCAGCCCCATGCTCGGTCTCCCCTCGCGGCTGTTCCTCTTCGCGTTCGTCGGGAGCGTCGCCGCCGCGATGAGCGACACCCTCTCCAGCGAAATCGGCGGCCTCTACGACGACCCGCGCCTCATCACAACCCTCCAGCGGGTGCCCCCCGGAACCGACGGCGGGGTCACGTGGCAGGGGGAACTCGCCGGCATCGCGGGGGCGGCCGTCGTCGCCGTCATCGCCGTCGTCGCCTTCTCGCTCTCGCCGCTGGGCGTCGTGGTCGTCGTCGCCGCCGGCGTCGCCGGGATGACCGTCGACAGCCTCCTCGGTGCGACCGTCGAGGGCGTCTACGTCGACAACAAGGGGGTCAACTTCGCCGCGACGACGGCCGCCGCGTTCGTCGGGGGCGCACTCGCCGTCGCGACGGGACTGGTCGTGGTCTGAGTCGGGGACGGTCCGAAGCGAAACGGGGCTAGTCCTCATGTGGGAGGCACGCGCGTCTCCGGGCATGGAGGGCATCGAGGTCAAGCCGCACAACCAACAGGAGGCCGCCGAGTCGCTCCCGCTCATCTCCGAGACGGCACGGGTGACGAGCGTCGAACCGATGGACCGCCGTCGCCACGCCGACGTGGCGGACGCCGTCGCGACGCTCCTCGACGCTCACGACGAGGACCACCTGCTCGAATCGGGGGAGTGGGGCCCGGACCCCATCGACTGGCCACAGGTTGAGGCGGCGCTCGACCCGGCGTCCGGCAGCACGCTCGAGCGGAAGGTCGAGAGCCTCCGTGACCGCGACGAACGGCCCTATCCCATGCTGGTCGACCTCCGCTTCGAGACCGAGGGGGGCTTCGAGTTCCAGCCCGGCCAGTACGTCACCGTTCGCTACGAGGACGTCTCACGGCCCTACTCCATCGCCAGTTCGCCCACCGCCGAGGACACCGCCCTCGCCATCCGGCACGTCCCCGACGGGACGCTGACCCCGATGCTCGTGGACGCCGACCCCGGCCACGAACTGGAGATTCGCGGCCCGAACGGGGAGTTCCTCCTCGAATCGCCCTCCTCGCGCGATATCGTCTTCCTCGCGACGGGGACGGGCGTCGCGCCGTTCAAGTCGATGATCGACTACACCTTCGAGGAGGGCCGCGACGTCTTCGAGGACGAGGAACGCGACGTGTGGCTCTTCCTCGGGTGTGCGTGGGAGGACGACCTGCCCTACCGCGAGGCCTTCCGCGAGTACGACGCCGAGCGCGAGAACTTCCACTTCGTGCCCACGCTCAGCCGCGAGGAGTACCTCTCGAAGTGGGACGGGGAGACGGACTACGTCCAGCACACGCTGATGAAGTACGTCGACGAGAGCGAACTCGCCGACGACGCCCCCGTGGAACTGCGGGAGTTCGCGGCGATGGACCCCGTCGCCGACCGGGACCGCCGCCTCGACCCGTCGACGATGGAGGTGTACGCCTGCGGCCTCAGCGCGATGGCCTACGGCCTCGTTGACGTCGCCGAGAGCATCGGCGTCTCGGGGCGCCACGTCCACGTGGAAGGGTACGGGTGACGGAACCGGACGCGGAGCCGTCCACGGTGTCTCGAACGACCGACCCGAGTTCAGTCCGTCGGCGGGCCGCTCATCGAGCGGTCTCGACTCCGTCCGGTCGTGCCGTGCCGGTTCGGCCCGGTTGAGGGCCGTGCGCCGCCACCCTTAGATAGCTACCGAACCAATGGGTATGGCTGATACCAATGAGCACCAACAGCGTCCGGAAACTGATCTCCCGGACCATCGACGGGGTCGAAGCACTCGTCAACACCGAATCGGGGGAGATATTCATCGACGTACCCGCCGAGACCCCGCAGTACATCCGCGTCGGAGAGGGCGACGTCATCCGGGAAGGAGACGTCCGCTCGCGAGCGGAGAAGGAGCTCGACTCCTCGACCCTCAAGAGGTGGACGGTAGAACGAATCGGGCGGAAGACGGTCGTCGGGACGGACGAGGAGACGGGTGAGCGACGCGAGTGGGAGCGCGACTCGCTCGAACGGCAACTCGCGACCGGCGGACTCAGCACGACCCTCACGGACTTCGAGCGGACGAACGTCGTCGGGGGGACGAAAACCGCGGACCACGAGGGGGAGATGAGCAGGGAATCGGTCGTCGTGATCCTCTACGGGAGCGACGGCCGGAAGTTCACCCAGACGTACCGCGTCACCGGTGTCGGGACCGACGGCGACGGCCAGCGCGTCGAACTGGTGGAGTCCGACAAACGCGCCGAAGCGTTCGAACCCGCCCTCCGAGAGCGGTTCGACCAGACGGCCGAGGACGCGCTCCGAAAGGAGGGGTACGCGCTCTGACCGACGCCGTCGCGCGACGGGCTCGCTCCGTCTCGGAGACGCCCCCGATACGTCGCTGAGGATGCCGGAGTGGGAACTCACGCCGTATCGGTCGGCGAACGACCGGCCAGCTAGACGGGTCGCCCGGACGCGAGCGGAGGGCGGCTACGGTTCGGGGCTCAGTCGGCGTCGGACTCGGCGCCCGTCTCCGGGCGGAGCAACTGGTCCGCGGTCCGCACCCGGACGCTCGTGGGCCGCTTGACGAACTCCCCGAGCGAGCGCCCGACGACCTGGTCGACCCCCCGCTGCGCGCAGACGTCGAGCAGTCGCTGGGTCACCTCGCCGTCCACGACGACGGCGTCGGGGACGGTCCCGGCGTCGCGGACGAGGTCGAACGCCTCTCCCGCGGCCCCCTCGACGAGGGTGGCGGCCTCGTCGTCGAGGAGGCGCGCGAGGCCAGTCTCCCCGTCGACGACCTGTTCGACGTGCCCGCGGAGCGACTCGGGGTCGCGGGGCGGGGCGTCCTCCGGGGCTGTCTCCGCGTCCTCGCTCTCGGCGTCGGCCGCCTCGTCCGTGGCGGTCTCCGCGCGGTCCTCGACTGACTCCCGGACCTCGGTGACGACGGGACCGTCCGACGCGGCGTCCCCCGACTCACCGGCGGGCGAGTCGGGCGTGGCCGTCCCGGCATCGGGCGTTTCTGGCTCCGGTTCGGCCGTCGTCTCCGGCGGTGCGGGGCGGGCGCTCCCGTCGGTGGCGGCGACGGCTTCGCGCGGCGTGTTGGCCCCCTCGATGGACTCGTAGGGCACCTTCTCGCGGAGGGCACGCATCACGGCGGCGCGGTCGAGGTCCTCGACGCTGTGGCCCGCGGGGGCGATGGCGACGTAGTCCACGTCCCCGACCTGCGCGAGTTCCTTCAGGATGAGGTCGCCCCCCCGGTCCCCGTCGAGGAAGGCGGTGACGGTCCGGTCTCTCGTCAGGTCGGCGACGGCCTGCGGGACGTTCGTTCCCTCGACGGCGACGGCGTTCTTGATGCCGTATCGGAGGAGCGTCAGGACGTCCGCCCGGCCCTCGACGACGATGATGGCGTCGGAGTCGGCGACGCGCGGACCGGCGGGGAAGCCCTCGTACTCGGTGATGTCCTCGATGCGGATGGAGCGGCGGACCTCCTCGATGAGTTCCTGACTCGTGAGCATCGACCCGTCGAAGGCCTCGCCGAGGAGGCTCTTCGCGCGGTCGACGATGGCCCGGCGCTTCGCGGCGCGGACGTCCTCGATGCGGGCGACCTCGAGGGTGGCACGGCAGGGGCCGACGCGTTCGATGGTCTCCAGGGCGGCGGCGAGGATGGCCGTCTCCACCTGGTCGAGGCCGCTGGCGATGGTGACGGTGCCGAACGACTGGCCGTTCTCGGAGGCGATCTCGACGTCGATGCGGCCCACCTTCGAGGAGTCCTGCAGGTCCCGAAGGTCGAGGTCGTCCCCCAGTAACCCCTCGGTCTGCCCGAAGATGGCGCCGACGACGTCCGAGCGTTCGACCACCCCCTCGGCGGTGATGTCGGCGTGGATGAGGTATTTCGCGGTGTCTTGCATGATGTGAGTGCCCGTGTGGGCGTGATGGTGAATGCCACGCGCGGACGCATGGCTACGGTATAAAATGGTACCGGTCGATGTATAAAGGATGCGGACCACGTCGTACGGGCCGCGCCGGACGCGAGGCGGCCCGCCGTCGTCCCGTCGCCCATCCGCGGCGCAGGAACGACTATACCCGACGCGTGTGAGCGCCCGCCATGGGTATCGACGAGGCCGACATCGACCCCGGACGCTTCCTGAACGACGTCGAGATGCGGATCGGCGAGATCGTCTCCGCGGAGCCGTTCCCCGAGGCGCGCAAGGACGTCTACAAGCTTGTCGTGGACTTCGGGTCCGAACGGCGGCAGTCGGCAGCGGGCCTGACCGACTGCTACCGGCCGGACGAACTCGTCGGGCGGCAGGTGGTGGCCGTCGTCAACCTCGGGACGGTGAACGTCGCGGGCTTCGAGAGCCAATGTCTCGTCACGGGCGTCGATGGACCGGAGGGCGTCGTCCACCTCCAACCCGAGCGCGAGGTGGAGAACGGGACGCGGGTGTACTGAGACGGATATCGACCGACATCCGCCACTCACTCGCGCTTTTCGAAGAACTTTCTTCTCCAATACTGACGACCGTTGGCAATGACAGTAATCTTTAGGTGCTGTGAATACTATTCGAGCTGGTAATGGTCAGTCGACACGCGCTGGGCTGGGCGGCCGTCTTCACGATTCTCGTCGTGTTCTCGGTCCCGTGGTTCCTCTGGGGGGACGCGACGGTGGCGTTCGGCCTCCCGGTGTGGCTCTGGTGGCACGTCGGGTGGATGGTGGTGACCGCGGGCGTCTTCGCCGTCTTCGCCTCACGTGCGTGGGGGGTCGGTATCGAAGCGCCCGCCGAGTCGGGAGTCGGAGGTGACCGGGCGTGACACCCTTCCCGCTCCAGTCCGACCTCGCCCTCCAGTTGGGCGTCGTCGGCGCGTACCTCCTCGTCGCCCTCGCGGTGGGCGTCGTCGCCTACCGCCTCACCGACAACACCGCCGAGGACTACTACCTCGCGAGTCGCACCCTCGGCACCGTCGTCCTCCTCTTCACGACGTTCGCGACGCTCCTCTCGGCGTTCACGTTCTTCGCCGGGCCGAACATCGCCTACAACGCCGGACCCGAGTGGATACTGGTCATGGGCGTGATGGACGGCGTCGTCTTCGCCGTCCTCTGGTACGTCATCGGCTACAAGCAGTGGCTCGTCGGGCGGGCGCGAGGGTACGTCACCCTCGGCGAGATGCTCGGCGACCGCTTCGGCTCTACGGCCCTGCGGATGGCCGTCGCCGGCATCGCCCTGTTCTGGCTCCTGCCGTACGTGATGCTCCAGCAACGCGGCGCGGGCCTCGCACTCAGCGGCCTCACGAACGGCGCCGTCCCGGTGTGGGCCGGCGCGGGGGCCATCACCGTGTTCATGATACTGTACGTCGCCATCTCGGGGATGCGCGGGGTGGCGTGGACCGACACCCTGCAGGGCGCGTTCATGCTCTCGGTCGTCTGGATCGCCGTGCTCTGGGTCCTCTCCTCCGTGGGCGGTGCGGGCGCGGCGACGGCCCGCCTCGGCGACGTCGCCCCCGAGTTCCTCGGCCTCGGCGGAGGTCTCTACACCCCGCAGTACGTCATCTCGACCGCCATCTACATCGCCTTCGGCGTCACTATGTTCCCGCAGATCAACCAGCGCTTCTTCGCCGCCGGGTCGAAGGAGACCCTCAAGCGCACGTTCGCGCTCTGGCCCGTGCTGGTCCTCCTGCTGTTCGTCCCAGCGTTCATGCTCGGCGCGTGGGCGCGCGGCCTCGGCGTCGAGGTGCCCGCCGGGGAGAACGTCCTCCCCATCCTCCTGGAGGCGTTCACGCCGACGTGGTTCGCGGCGCTCGTCATCGCGGGCGCGCTCGCGGCCATGATGTCCTCCTCGGACTCGATGCTCCTCTCGGGGGCGTCGTACCTCACGCGGGACGTCTACCGCCCGCTGTTCGGCCGCCCGGACCGCGAGGCACTCGTCGCCCGTCTCGGCGTCGCCGCGTTCGCACTGGTCGCCTACGCGCTCAGCCTCACGACCGGCGCCACCCTCAGAGTCATCGGCGAGACGGCCTTCGGCGGCTTCGCACAGCTCGCGCTCCCCGTGATCGTCGCCCTCTACTGGCGGCGGACGACCAAGGCGGGGATGCTCGCGGGCGTCCTCGGGAGTCAGGCCTTTTACCTCGCGCACGTCGCGGTCACGATTCCCCTCGTCCGCGACCTGTTCGGGCTGGCCGGCGAGGCCAGCCTCGCGAGCCTCGGGGCCGCCTTCTACCTCGGGTGGGCACCGCAACTCGTCGGGATGGCCCTCTCGCTCCTCCTCACCGTTGGGGTCAGCGCCGTCACCTCCCCGGCGAGCAGCGAGGAACGGGCGGTCTACTTCGAGAGCCTCCGGGCGGACTGAGGTTTATATACGATGCCGGGGGCACCCCCGCCGTGTCCTGACCCACGCCACGGGCCGGGCCGCGGGGGCGACCCCGGACCGCGAGCGGGCGTCCCCCGCGACCGGAGCGCGACACGACGGCCCGTGGGTCCGCGGCGTGTCGCCTGCTCGCCACAACTTCGGAGAAGCGGCGGCACTCGTCGCCGCGACTACCTTTATCCGACCGGCGCGCGTCCCGCCGGACATGGCAGACCTACTGTCCGACGACGAGATTTCCGAGCGGTTGCCCGACGGGTGGGAACGGGAGGGCGACGAGATCGTCCGCACCTACGAGTTCGACAGCTACCTCGGGGGCGTCGGCTTCGCCGCCGGTGCGGGCGGCGTCGCGCAGGACGCCTTTCACCACCCGACCATCACCATCGGGTACAAGGAAGTCGAGGTGCGCCTGACGAGTCACGAGGAGGGCGGCGTCACCGACAAGGACATCGACCTCGCCGAGCGCTTCGACGACATCAGCGAGTAGGACGATGACCGACGGAACCGAGGAGCGCGCCCCCGGCGACGCCGCCTACGTCTTCCGGGTGCGCTTCCGCCTCGACCCGGCCGCCTCCGGCGTCAGCCTCTCGCCGAACACCTTCGAGACGACGCTCGAACGGGCCGCCGACCCGCCCGGCGAGGAGGGGTGGCTCTTCTTCCGGGACAACCTCTGGCGCGGCGAGGCGAATGACGCTACCCACGTCAGGGACCTCGCGGAGGAGGCCCTCGGGGGTCGCGGTGCGCGCACCCGCCCGACCGGTGAGGGGAGCGGCATCACCGTCGAGTCGGTCTCGTTCAGCGAACTCCGGACCTCCGAGGCGTACCTCGACGCACTCGAGGCGGCCATCGGCGACGAACTCGACGCTGACGGCGGCACCTTCGGGAACGCGAGGAGCGCCGACGAGGTGCTGAAGAACTACCTCGGGAGTTCCATCCACGTCCGCCCGGAACGTTCTTGATTCCAGAGGGACTAGAGAGCCCCTCGAATGCGAACTGCCTACGACTTCTGGTTGCTGGACCTCGACGGTACCCTCATCGACGTGGAACCGGACTACGTCCACGAGGTGATGCGGGAGGTCGGTGACCGAATCGGTCGGCCGTTCACCGAACGCGAGGCCGAACTGCTCTGGCACGGCCTCGGCGGGTCGCGCGACGAACTCCTCCGCCGCTGGGGGTTCGAGCCGACCGAGTTCTGGGCGACGTTCCACGCCGTCGAGGACCCCATCGCCCGCGCCGAGCACTCGTTCGTCTACGACGACGCGGCGTCCGTCGCCAACCTCGACCGCCCGACGGGGCTGGTGACCCACTCACAGCAGCGTCTCGCGGACGCGGCGCTCGACGCTCTCGACATCAGCGACTGGTTCGACACGGTCGTCTGCTGCGACGACGAACTGGGCTGGAAGCCCGACCCCGCGCCGGTCCAGTTGGCCATGACGAACCTCGGCGTCGGCCCCGACCACCGGGGCGTCCTCGTCGGCGACGGCCCGCAGGACGTGGGTGCGGCGTGGAACGCCGGTCTCGACGGCATCCACGTCGAGCGCCACGGCCACGAGCGCCGAGGGTCCTGCGTCCTCGGGGACCGCCGCGTCACGAGCTTCGACGACCTGCTCGGGACCGGCGCCTCCGCGAGCGACTGAGCGCGAGCGCCGTCAGTCGTAGACGTCCTCGGCGTCGTCGAGCGGTAGGCTGAGTGCTGCCTCGTCCATCTCTTCGACGCGAGCGGTCAGCTCCAGAGCCAGGTCGCACTCCGGGCAGGGGACCGCAAACCGAATGTGGATGTCGTCGTCCTCCTCGAAGAGGTCGAGGACGGCGGCGTCGGAGGGGTAGAGGAACTCGGCGTCGAGTTCGTGGTCGCAACTCATCGGGGCATCACCATACGGAGCGGAGGCAGTCCCGCCGTTTCAAGCCTTTGCCGGCGACACTCAGGGACGGCCGTACCCCGGCAGGTCCGCCAGCACGTCGTCCATCGCCGTGAGCGCGCTCCTCAGCGCGAGCACGCCCGACGTCTCCGCTCGGTCCGGGTTCCCGAGGACGCGCACCGTCTCGGTGCCGACGGGGGCGAACCCGAGTCCGAGGCGGTCGGCGGTGGCTCGCAGGCCGAGACCCGCGTCAGCGTCGCCAGCGAGCACCTTCCGGGCGGGGCTCTCGTGTGCCCGCACGGCCACCTCGAAGCCGTCGACGGCCGAGACGAGGTCGTGGCGCGTCTCGCCGCGCTCCTCGGCCAGTTCGGCGAGCGCGTCCGTCAAACTCGCCCGGAGGCCGGACGCTGAGGTGCGGTTGACGAACCGCAGGTCGCGGTCCACGAGGTCGTCGATCCCCTCGACTCCCTCCGGGTTGCCCTCGGGGACGACGAGGCCCCACTCGCGGGTCCACGCGCCGAGGTCGGTGGCCGGGAACTCGGTGTCGCCGCCGGTGGTCGTCACGGCGGCGTCCGGGACGCCGTTCCGGAGTCTGCGGAGGCCCTCGCGGCTCCCGAGACCGAGGAACCGAGGTCGGTCGAGGCGGTCGAGGAGGCGCGAGAGCGCCGGGTCGTCCTCGCCGACGGCGAACAGCGTCGGGGCGCGCACGTCCGGCGAGAACAGGCGCACCTCGACTCGCTCGCCGGCGTCCAGTCGCTCGGTGTCCGGGTGCATCTCGACGATGCCGTCGGCCTCGACGAGACTCGTCGTCGCGCCCGACCCCTTGTCGACGGGGTAGACGAGCGTCTCGCCACCCACGTCCTGCCCGGCGAGTTCCTCGTCGGGACCGGCCTCCACGAGGCCGACCGGCATCAGGCGCAGTCGCCCCTCGGCGTAGCGCTCCTCGGTCGCCATCCGTCCCTCGACGGTGGCGGTTCGGGGTTCCGGGAGGCCCGACGCCCGACGGACGGCGGGTGCGACGAACGTCCGGAAGATGGTGAGCGCGCTGACGGGGTAGCCGGGGAGGCCGACGTACGCCGAGTCGTCCAGTCGGCCGACCAGCATCGGCTTGCCCGGTTTGACCGCG
This sequence comes from Halomarina litorea, assembly GCF_024227715.1. NCBI lineage: Archaea > Methanobacteriati > Methanobacteriota > Halobacteria > Halobacteriales > Natronomonadaceae > Halomarina > Halomarina litorea. The sequence goes on from NZ_CP100448.1 coordinate 2,510,957, forward strand.
ACGCCGTGTAACAACAACTCCCCGCGGTCCTCGATGACCCGGTAGATGACGTCCACGGCGCTGGCGCTGGTGGACCCCGAGGAGAGCACGAGGTCGCACTCGTCGGCCGCTTCGAGCAGGATGTCCTCCATCGCGTCGTAGTCGTCCCCGGCGTGGGGGTAGAGGACGGCCTCGCCGCCCGCCTCCTCGACGCCCGCCGCGACGGTATAGCTGTTCACGTCGTAGATCTGTCCGGCCCCGCTGTCGACGGCCTCTCCGGGCCGGACGAGTTCGTCGCCGGTCGAGACGATGCCGACGCGGGGGCGACCCCGAACGGACACCTCGTCGACGCCGAGCGCGCTCAGGAGGCCGATTTCGCGGGCCGTGAGTCGCGTTCCCGGTCCGAGCGCCCGTTCCCCGGCGGCGACGTCCGCCCCGGCGAACATGATGCGGTCGCCGGGCGCGACGCCCGTCCGTATCTGGATTCGCGTCGTCCCGTCCTCCTCGACGGCGTCCGTCCGCTCGACCATCACGACGGCGTCCGCCCCGTCGGGGACCACCGCACCGGTCGATATCTCGGCGCAGGTGCCCGGTTCGACGGTGACGGCGGGTTCGGTCCCCGCGTGGACCTCGCCGGCGAGTTCGAGGACGGCGGGGTCGACCTCGTCCGCCCCGAACGTGTCCTCGGCGCGGAGGGCGTAGCCGTCCACGCTCGCCCGGTCGAACCCGGGGACGTCGATGGTCGCGTCCACCCGTTCCGCGAGGACGCGCCCGCGCGCCTCCCGCAGAGGGACCATCTCGGGGTCGCCCGTCAGGTCCAGCGAGGCGATGGCCTCGTGAGCGGCCTCGGGGGTCGCGAGGTCGCGGAACTCCTTACGCTCGGCCATGGTCCCTCCGTCGGGGTGGTCGGGGGCTGGCACGCGTTCCCGCGACGGCGTGCGCGGGGGGACGAGTCGTCATGTCCCCGAGTCGTCGCGGGCGCTACTTGTGTCTTCGCGGGGGCCGTCGCCCCCGCTCGCGCCGACCCGTCGAGGACGGGACCCCCGACGCGGCGGTCGTCACGGCGCGTACTCCCAGTCCTCGACGGGCACCGTCTCGCCCTCGGGGATGCCCTCGCGCGCCTCGGGGACGACGACCCACCCGTCGGCGAGGGCGACCGACGAGAGGACGCCCGACCCGCCCGCCCGCGTGGGGGTGGCCTCGGGGTGCGCGCCGTCCTCGGGAGCGCCGTCCCCCGACTCCTCGACGGAGACGCGGACGAACGTCCGGACGCCGGGTTCGCTCCGGACCTTGCGGGCGAGGCGGGCCTGCCTCGTGGGGTGCGGAACCGCGGGCAGGTGGCCGACGTGCTTGAGGAGGGGTCGGAGGAACTGGACGGCGTTGACGATGCAGGCGACGGGGTAGCCCGGCAGCATGACGACGGGGGTGTCCTCGACGACGCCCAGCGCACAGGGGTGGCCGGGTTTGAGCGCCACGCCGTGGACGAGTACCTCGCCCAGTTCCTCGACCACGTCGGGGACGAGGTCGCGTTCACCGACGGAGGACCCGCCGGTGGTGACGACGACGTCCTTCGTCAGGTCGCGCTGGATGGCCGCCCGGAGGGCCGCCTCGTCGTCCGTCACCACGTCGCGGTAGGTGGGGACCCCGCCCCAGCGCCGGACGTACTCGGAGACGGTGAGACCGTTCGTCTCGATCACTTCGCCCGGCGTGGGGTCAGCCTGCACGAGTTCCTCGCCGGTCGGAATCACGCCCACTGTGGGGCGGTCGTACGTCTCGACTCCCGTCACGCCCGTCGACTTCAGGAGACCGAGGTCGGAGGGGCGCAGGCGGTGGCCGGGGTCGTACAGCGTCTGTCCCTCGTCGACGTCCTCGCCGACGGGGGCGACGTTCTCGCCCTCCGCGACGGCGTCGAACACCTCCAGTTCGCCCCCGATGCGGTCGGTGTACTCCACCATTACCACCGCGTCCGCGCCGTCGGGAAGGGCGCTCCCCGTGTGGACGCGGACGGCGGTCCCGGGTTCCATCGCCTCCCCCTCTCTGAGGACGGTCGGGGAGCGGTCGCTCGCGCCGAAGGTGTCCTCGGCGCGGACCGCGTACCCGTCCATCGCGGCGCGGGCGTAGTGGGGGACGTTCCGCCGGGCGGCGACCCGTTCGGCGAGTACCCGGTCCGTGGCCTGTTCGAGGGGAACGCGTGCGGTCCGGTCGTGGGGCGTCACGGCGTCGAGGAGGCGCTGCCGTGCCTCCGCGACCCGCGTTACGGCCTTGAACCCGGAGTCGCTGACGTCTGTCATGGGCGGTCCTTCGTCTCGGCGGGTAAAAACGGGCGGGACAGGGCGGCCGACACCGTTTTGTCAGTAGGAAGCTACTCACATACTGTGAGTTCCGCAGGCCCCCTGCAGACGTTCCCGGACGCGCTCTCCTCTCGCGACGCGTGGCTCGACCCGTTCGACTGGTACGCCGAGATGCGTGCGACGTCGCCCGTCCGCCGCGACCCGGACCGCGGGTGCTGGGACGTCTTCTCGTACGCCGACGTGAAGGCGGTTCTCGGCGACGACGAGACGTTCTCGACGGACCCGCGTAACGCGACCGGGTTCCAGGCACGGGGCGAGGAGGCGTTCATGCTGGAGACGATGCTGTTCCAGGACCCACCGAAACACGACCGGACCCGCGACGTGGTCGACGAGTTCTTCCGCCCGAGCGCGGTGAAGTCCCTCGAACCGTTCGTCGAGGCGGAGACGAACCGCCTGCTGGACGAGGCCATGGCGGACGCCGACGGCGGCGAGGTCGACCTCGTGGAGGCGCTCGCCTACCCGATTCCGGTCATCGTCATCGCGAAGATGCTCGGCGTCCCGGCCGAGGACCGCGCGCAGTTCAAGCAGTGGTCCGATACCATCGTCGAGGGGACGGCAGGTGACGGGGAGGGCGACGCGGAGGCCCTCCAGCAGCGACAGATGGAGGCGGGGATGGAACTGGCGAACTACTTCCGCGACCTCATCGCGGACCGGCGCGATGACCCCCGTGAGGACCTCGTGACGCGAATCGTGCAGGCGGACGCGGACATGACCGAGACGGAACTGCTCGGTTTCTGTATGCTGTTGCTCGTCGCGGGCAACGTGACGACGACGAACCTCGTGGCGAACACAGTGCGTTGTTTCGCCGACGCCGACCACTGGCCCCGGTCGGGACTGGAGACGACCGTCGAGGAGGCGCTTCGCTACCGTTCGCCCGTGCAGGCGATGACCCGCGTGGCCAGGGAGGACGTCACCCTCGCGGGCCAGCGAGTCGAGGAGGGCGACACCCTCGTCTGCTGGCTCGGGTCGGCCAACCGCGACGGCGCGCAGTTCGCCGACGCGGACGCATTCGTCCCGGACCGGCGACCGAACCAGCACCTCGGGTTCGGCTACGGCACGCACTACTGCCTCGGCGCGCCACTGGCCCGACTGGAGGCGACGGTGGCCCTCCGGGAACTGCTCGGGCGCTTCGAGGTGACCCCGGCGTGGGACGAACTCCGGCCCGTCAGGAGTTCGTTCATCTACGGCGTCGAGTCGCTCCCGGTCCGTCTGACCGAGCGGTAGGTCCGCAGACGAGTCGCCCTCCAGTACGACATCTTTCGCCCAAGGACGGCGTTGGACTCCCGTGAGATACGTCCTCCACCATCGCGGGATTAGACAGCATTAAAACACGAGCGTTCGAGCGTTCCGACGGATGCGACGCTTACTCCACCTACTCCTGGTGTGCTGTCTGGTCACCGCCGGTGCGGTCCCGGCGGTCGGCCTCGCGGCCGCCGACTCGGCGACTGACGCATCGACATCGACATCGACACCGGCACTCTCGCAGGACGCCGCCAACAACTCCACGACGGTCACGCTCCTGACGTACAACGACGTCCAGACCGCGGCGGCGCGGGACGGGAACTTCCCGCGACTGGTCGAACTGGTCGAACAGCGCCGGGCCGCCATCGACAATCCGGTGGTGGTCGCGGGCGCAGGGGACCAGATCGGACCCCACCCGCTCTCGCCGGTGAGTCAGTGGCGACTCCCCGTCGCGGTGCTGAACCAGATGGACCCCGCGGCCGACGTCATCGGGAACCACGAGTTCGACTACGGCTACGAGGCCATCTCGAACGTCACGGACGCCTCCCGCTTCCCGTGGCTGGCGACGAACGTCGTCAAGAACGCCTCCGGCGAACCCTTCGACGGCACGGAGTCCTACGAGATCGTCGAGAAGGACGGCGTCCGCGTGGGCTTCATCGGCCTCGTCGACGAGGGCGCGACGTACGGCAAGACGACCATCGACTTCGCCGGGCGCAACGTCACCGTCGAGGACTTCCGCGAGGTCGGTCCCCGGACGGCTGAGATGCTGAAAGAAGAGAAGGACGTCGACGTGGTCGTCGCGCTGGCACACACGGGCGTCCCCGAGGCGAAGGACCTCGCGGAGGCCGACGCCGGTGCCATCGACGTCATCGCAGTCGGCGACGACGAGGTGAAGTACCCGCCGCAGGAGACGTCCGACACCGTCATCACGGAGGCCGTCGCCCGCGCGGAGTTCCTCGGCGAACTCAACCTCACGGTGGAGAACGGCGACGTGACGGCGTGGAACGGCCGCCTCATCAACGTCACCGACGACCTGCCGAAGGACGAGACGGCCTCGCGACTCGTCGAGGGCTACCGCGCGAACGCCAGCCTCGACAAGAACCTCACGAACTCGACGGTGGCGCTCGACGCCCGGTTCGCGACGAACTACCACGAGGAGTCGAACTACGGCAACCTCGTCACCGACGCGATGCGCGCCGAGGGCAACGCGACGGTGGCCATCACGAACGCCGGCGGCATTCGCTCGAACGCGGTGTACGGTCCCGGCCCCATCACGGGCGGCGACGTCTTCAGCACGCTCCCGTTCGCGAACACCCTCGTCACGGTCGAACTGACGGGCGCGGAACTGAAGGAGGTGCTCGCGAGCCAACTCGTCACGCTGGAGAGCGAGACGGGCCAGCAGTACGGCGAGGAGGTCAGCCAGCAGGTCTCCGGCGTCCGCTTCGAGTGGGTGCCCCACGAGAACGCCAGCGACCCCATCCGTGACGTGTACGTGAACCGCAACGCCCCCCGCGAGGACCCGAACTGGGTCCGCCTCGACGAGGAGGCGACGTACACCGTCGCGGTCAACAGCTACATGGCCAGCGGCGGCAGCAGCTACCCCCTCGAGAACGCGACGGTCGTCAGCGAGACGGACCAGTTGCTCGCGGAGGCGGTCGTCGACTACGTCGACCCGCGGGAGACCATCTCGCCGACCGTCGAGGGTCGGATGCAGCGCGTGGACGCCACCCTCGACAGCCGACTCCTCCTCGCGGACGGCAACGGGAAGGCCGTGCTGACGTTCGACGCCCCGGCCGGCCTCCAGAACGTCAGCGAGGGCACGTTCGTCCTCGCCAACGGTGCCGGTGAGACCGTCGAGGCCGAGCAGGTGATCGCCAACGGGAACCGCCTGACGGTCCGCTTCGACGACGGGGAGGTGCGGTCGCTCGTCGACAGCGAGTTCGCCGAACTCCAGTTGTACGGCGAGTACGCCACCACCGAGTACGACTTCGTCTACTTCGACGGTGCCCGCCTGAACGCCGACGTGTTCACCTACGCGCCCAGCGAGGACGCGGGTGCGGACAGCGAGGGCGACGGTGAGAGCGACGAGGAAGACGAAGAAGGCGGAGAAGAGGAATCGACCGACGACGCGGAGGCGCTGACCGGCGCGTCGCTCGCCGCGGTCGCCGCGTAATCGACCCGGAACTCCTGTTTTTCTCGCCGACGAGCGTGCGCCGCCCCCGACCGTTTATCACGTCCGACGACGCGGTACCGGTCATGGTCCCGCTCCCCCTCCAGACGTTCGGCCTGCTGTTCGTCGGCGTCTTCGCCCTCGTCGGCCTGGCGCTCGTCGCCTACGCCGGCCGCGACCTGTTCGTCGCCTACCGCCTCTCGCGGATGGACCCGACGCCCGTCGCGGACCTGCCGAACGTCTCCGGCCCCGTCGAAATCGAGGGACGGGCGCTCGTCCACGAGGAGACGTTCGAGTCGCCGTTCACCGGGACGCCCTGTCTCGCCTGCGAGTGGCGCGTCGAGGAGGAACGCCACGACGACGACGGCACCCACTGGGTCACCGTCGCCTCCGGGTCCGAGGCGGTACCCTTCCGCGTCGAGGACGACACCGCGAACGTCCTCGTCTACCCGGCCGGCGTCGACCTCAGACTGGCGAACGAGTCGCCCATCCGCGTCGACGGCGGGAAGCGCCCGCCCGAGCGAATCCAGCGGTTCATCGACTCGAACGGGGACGTCGGGCCGGAGGACACCAGCTTCGACATCGGCCCGCTCTCCATCACGACGGGCGACGACCGCCGGTACTACGAGTCCCGCCTCGACCCCGACGAACCGGTGTACGTCTACGGGACGCCGGTCTACTCCCCCGGCGTCGGGGACGCGGTTGGACAGGTGAACGCGACGATGGAACCCGGCGACGGGCGGTTCATCGTCTCGGACACCACCGACTCGGGGGTCGTCCGCTGGTTCGTCCGGAGCGCGCTGATTCCGCTCGTCATCGGCGTCCTCTTCGTCGGGTTCGCGCTGTTCTTCGGGTTCTCCCTCGGCTGGGTGAACGGACTCCCCGGCCTGTGAGGGCGGGGCGGTTGGTGTGTGCATCGGTACCGAAGCACAGTGAGTGAGCGGAGCCGCTACCGGGGGCTTTTTCGCCCTCGCAGGAGTACGTCGGAGTATGTCTGCCCTTCGCGATGCGTTGCGGGACCTGCCGGACGCGGTGTTCGCGGACCTCCTCGAGTCGGACGAGGCGTACCTCGTCGTCGTGGACCTGCCCGGCGCGAGCGCGGAGACGGTCGACGCCCGCGTCGACAACGGTCGCCTCCGACTGGAGGCCCAGCGCGAGAAGGACCTGCCGCCGGAGTTCCGCTACCGGCAGGAGGACCGCTCGCTGTTCCTCGACGTCGAACTGCCCCTCCCGCCGGACGCCACCGGCAAGGACGCCGAGGCGACGATGAAGCGAGGGGTGCTCGAACTCCGCCTGCCGAAGACGAGTGCGGCCGGCGACGAGTCGATTCCCATCAGCGACGACGAGGCGTGACCGCGGCCCCGTGACGCGCACCGTCAGCCGACCCCGGCACCGCGCGAAACGAGGCGCCGACAGCGGCATCGCGGGGCACTGGGCGTGAACGCGGTCGCAGCAGGGTGGCTCCCCGCTCACGCTCAGCACCGGGGGTGCTTCGCGTGAACGTACGTGCGTACCGACGCTTTTTCGTCGTCGCCTACCAGTTCCTGCCCATCCTGCTGGCGTACGCCCGCGACCGGCGGCGCTTCCTGCTGTTCGGCGGCCCCCGGCAGGTGTCGAGTGCGACCAGACGGGACCGCGCCCGCAAGCTCCTCGACTCGATGCTCACGCTCGGGCCCACGTTCATCAAACTGGGCCAACTGCTCTCGACGCGACCGGACATCCTCCCGCCGGAGTACATCGAGGAGTTCTCCCAGCTACAGGACAGCGTCCCCGCCGCTCCGTGGGCGGAGGCCGAACAGGTCGTCCGCGCGGAACTCGGCTCCATCGACGACGCGTTCGCCGCCTTCGACCCGCAGGCAATCAGCGGGGCGAGCCTCGGACAGGTCTACCTCGCGGAGTACGACGGCCGAAAAGTTGCCGTGAAGGTCCGCCGCCCGAACATCGAGTCGCTGGTGGAGGCCGACCTCCGGGTCATCAAGTTCTCCATCCCGCTCCTGATGCGCTTCGTGGGCGAGGCCCAGTCGTTCTCGCTGGAGACGCTGGCCGACGAGTTCGCCACCGTCATCCGCCAGGAGATGGACTACGCCCGAGAGGCGTCGATGCTGAAGGAGATCCGCTCGAATTTCGCCGACGACCGGCGCATCCGCATCCCCGAAGTCGTCGACGAACGCTCGACGGGGCGCGTCCTGACGATGGAGTACGTCCCCGGGACGAAGATATCGGACATCGACGACCTCGACGACCTCGGGGTCGACCGCTCGGAACTCGCCGAACACCTCCAGCGGGTGTACCTCCAGATGATCATCGACGACGGGGTGTTCCACGCCGACCCGCACCCGGGCAACCTCGCGGTGCAGGACGACGGCACCCTCGTCTTCTACGACTTCGGGATGTCCGGGCGCGTCGACCCCTTCATCCAGGACAAGATCGTCCAGTTCTACGGTGCCATCGCCCGGCAGGACATCGATGACATCCTCGATGCCCTCGTCGAGATGGGCACCCTCAGCCCGCAGGCCGACCGCCAGACGATGGCCGACGTGATGGAACTCGCCATCGCGGACGCCCGCGGGGAGAACATCGAGCAGTACCGCGTCCAGCAGATCGTCTCGCAGGTCGAGGACACCATCTACGAGTTCCCCCTCCGACTCCCGCCGAACCTCGCGCTCGTCCTGCGCGTGGCGACGGTGGTCGAGGGGGTCTGTGTCACCCTCGACCCCGACTTCGACTTCATCGAGGTAGCGACCGGCTACCTACAGGAGGAGGGGCACATCGAGCGTGGCATCGAGGAGTTTATCGAGGACCGACTGGACGAGGTGGGGCAGGCGGTCCAGTCCTCGGTGCGCGTCCTCCCGAAGTTCGAGGACACCCTCGACACCGTCACGCGCGACAACCTCTCGGTGCAGGCGCGTATCAGCGACGCCAACGGGGTCGCCGAACGACTCGCGAGGCGACTCATCCTCGGTGCGCTGGTGGCCGCGACGGTCCTCTCGACGGCCCTGCTGTGGGCGTTCGAGAAGCCCGACGCGACGGCCATCGCCGGGGCCCTCTCCCTCGTCGGCCTGTTCTTGCTCTATCGCTCGTTCCGCGAGAAGAAGGGCATCCGCGCCCAGCCACAGTTCACCCGGCAGGCGATGCGCGAGCGACAGGACGAGGCGGGGGTCGCGGGCGACGTGACCCCCACCGGCTCCGACGGGGACGACGCCCCGCCCGCCTCGCCGACGGGGCGAGTCGGCGGCGAGGACGCCCCGTAGCCGCCGGCCACAGTTAACCCGGGGCGGGCCGACCGGGTGACATGGACGTCGAACCCTTCGCCCTCGAACGGTGGTTCGCCCGGTTCGAACACGACGCCGACATCATGCTCGCCGAGAGCGGCATCCGCAGTCTGGACGCCGCCCGGTTCGACCGCGACCCCGGCGAACTGGGTTACGTCATCCCGACGAACGGCGACCCCGCCTTCCGCGAGACGATAGGCGACCGCTACGACCGGCCCGCCGACGAGGTGCTGTTCACCTGCGGGGCGCAGGAGGCGAACCTGCTCGCCTTCCTCGCACTCGTCGGGCGGGGCGACCACGCCGTCGTCGTCACGCCCACCTACCAGTCGCTCGTGAGTCTCCCCGCCGCGTTCGGGGAGGTGACCACCGTCGACCTCACCCCGCCCGAGTGGGACCTCGACGTCGAGGCGGTGAAGGAGGCGATTCGCCCGGAGACGGGCGTCGTCGTCCTCAACAACCCGAACAACCCCACCGGCAAGTACCTCGACGAATCGACCGTGGAGGCCGTCTACGACGTCGCGGCCGACGCGGGCGCGTACCTCCTCTGTGACGAGGTGTACCGCCTGCTCGCGGAAGCGCCCCTCCCGCCGGTCGCCTCGCTCGGCGAGTTCGGCGTCTCCACCTCCAGCGTGACCAAGTCGTACGGACTGGCGGGACTCCGGTTCGGGTGGCTGGCGGGGCCGCGGGAGGTGGTCGACGCCGCGTGGAACTGGAAGGACTACACGACCATCTCGCCCTCGCAGTTCGGCCAGCACCTCGCCCGGCAGGCGATAGAGAGCGAGAACGACATCCTCGCGGTCAACCGCGAACTCGCCGCCGAGAACCGCGCCATCACCCGCGAGTGGGTCGAACGACACGACCTCTCGTGGTTCGATCCCGTCGGGGTCAACGGGTTCGTCACCGTCCCCGAGGGGTTCGACTCGGGCGAGTCGTTCTGTCGGCACGTCGTCGAGGAGACGGGCGTCGTCCTCGCGCCCGGGGAGGCGTTCGGCCACCCCGACCGCTTCCGCATCGGGTTCGGCCTCGCCACCGACGAACTGGAGGCGGGACTCGCCCGCGTGGACGCCCTCCTCGCGCGTCACGGCTGAATCGTCGGTCCACCAGACGACCCGCTAGTCGGTCCCTACCACCGGCGAACCGGCCAATCAGCCCACCGATAACAAAACCAATAGAAGAGAGACATTCATACAGAGGAGAGATAAATGAGCGCACCAGAAATCGACGACGGGGAGGAGGAAGGCGAGTTCGCGGCGTTCCAGACCGACACGGGTGACATCGTCATCTACGACGTACGGCCGGGCGAGGACACGGAGGCGTCGGGCGCGTGGATTCGCATCCACCCGGACGACTGCGTGGACCTGACCGAAGCGCAGTAGGCGAGCGGTCACACGCACGACGTGGCGGGACAGACGAGAAGTGAGTTGCCTCCGAGGCTCTCGACTGGTGAGGGTGACGTTCGCGCCGCGAAGCGGCGCGATTCCCCGGACGTGAGCGAGCGAACGCGAGTGAACGTCCGGCCTTTTTAGTCCCATTGCGAGACGCTTCGCGTCTCGCTGGCTCCCAGAAGCCTCGTTACCAGAACGCTCCGCGTCCTGGTTGCCAGCGGGACCGGCGGTCCCGCGCGCTTACTGAGTGCGGTTTTTCGAGGAGTGGTGTCCACATCGGACGCCGGAGGCGTCCGCGGGGACACCCGACGACGAAAAAAGTGGTTCCGTACCGTTTATCTGGACAGGGTTGAAACCCGGACGTATGGCGAAACAGCAGACCGAGGTCCGCGACCTGCAGGAGGGGAGCTACGTCATGATCGAGGACGTCCCCTGCGTCATCAACTCTTACAGCACGGCGAAGCCGGGCAAGCACGGCAGCGCGAAGGCCCGCGTCGAGGGCAAGGGCGTCTTCGACAGCAAGAAGCGCAACTTCACGCAGCCGGTCGACGCGAAGGTGTGGGTCCCCATCATCGACCGCAAGCAGGGTCAGGTCGTCTCCGCCAACAACGGCGAGATGCAGGTGATGGACCTCGAGACGTACGAGACGTTCACGATGCGCGTCCCCGACGGCGTCGACGCCGCCAACGAGGACGAGATCGAGTTCCTCCAGTACGAGGACCAGCGGAAGATCGTATAACGTGTTCCCCGGGGCCGTCGCGGACCGCGAGGACGCGCGCTACGTCCTCCTCGGCGCGCCCCTCGACATCTCGACGACGTTTCAGCCGGGCACCCGCTTCGGCCCCGATCGGGTCCGGCGGTTCGCCCGGACGTTCGACGACTTCGACCACCACACGCGGAGTCACTTCACCGACCTCGCGGTCCACGACGGCGGCGACCTGCGGGCGTGGGACGACGCCCGCGAGTACCTCGACTTCCTGGAGGGGATGGTCGGCGACGCCCGGAGCGACGGGGCGGTCCCCCTGTTGCTCGGCGGCGAACACACCGTCACGGTCGCGGGCGTTCGTGCCTGCGACCCCGACGTGTTCGTCTGTCTCGACGCCCACCTCGACCTGCGCGAGGAGTACGACGGCAACCCGCTGAGCCACGCCACCGTCACCCGTCACGCCCTCGACGTGGCCGAGGAGGCCGTTGTCCTCGGGGCGCGGACGGGGAGCGAGGCCGAGTGGGACCGGGCGAGCGAGGCGGACGTGACCGTCGTCCCGCCCGGCGAGGTGGGGGAGTGGACGCCCGACTTCGGGGACCGATCGGTTTACCTGAGCGTGGACGTCGACGGTGCGGACCCCGCGTTCGCGCCGGGGACGGGGACGATGGAGCCGTTCGGTCTCTTCCCCCGCGAGATGCACCGCGTCGTCAGAGCCGTCGCCTCTCACTGCGTCGGGTTCGACGTCGTGGAGGTCAACGACCGGGACGACGGGCAGGCGGCGACACTGGCCGGAAAGCTCCTGCGGGCGTTCGTCTTCGCGCACGCGGCCGGTGGAGACGACAGCGGGCGCTGACCGGTCGGGGTTCGGCCGCAAAACGAGCAGAGGCGGGGGTTACCGCCCGAAGACACGCCGCACCTTGCGTTTGATACTGCGCTTTACGCCGCGCGGCAGTCGTCGCCAAGCGAACATGGCTTTCCTGAACTTACCCATTGGAATCACCGTGTCGTTGGTCGCTCGCACCTGCCGAAGCAGGTGATGGCTCGATACTCCACCCGAGTTCATAACGCTGGCGGCCATCGACCCGACATGGACCTCACGACGTTCTGTGCGCGACTGGACGACCGCCTCCGAACCGACGCCTACGCCGACGTCGACGCCAGCGCCAACGGCCTGCAGGTCGGACCGGACGAGGGGACGGTCGACCACGCCGCGTTCGCCGTCGACGCCGCGAGCGCGACCATCGAGACCGCCATCGACCGGGGCGCGGACTGCCTCGTCGTCCACCACGGCCTCTCGTGGGGCGGGTTCGACCGCCTCACCGGGCGGGACTACGAGCGCATCGCCCCGCTGGTGCGCGAGGGCGTCGCGCTGTACGTCTCGCACCTCCCGCTCGACGGACACCAGGAACTGGGCAATGCGGCCGGTCTCGCGGACCACCTCGGTCTGGAGAAGCGCGAACCGTTCGGCGAGTACGGGGGGGAGTACATCGGCCAGCGCGGCCGGACCGACCCCGTCGCCCCCCACGACCTCGCCGACGCGCTCTCGTCGCTCGACACGGGGGGCGAGACGGTCCAGCACCTCGAGTTCGGCCCCGACCGAATCGAGGAGGTGGCCGTCGTCACCGGGAGCGGGGCCGACTGGCTGGCCGAGGCCGAGGCGGTGGGCGCGGACGCCCTCGTCACCGGCGAGGGGAAACAGCAACTCTACCACGAGGCGCGCGAGGCGGGCGTCCACGCGTTCCTCGCGGGTCACTACGCCACGGAGACGTTCGGCGTGCGGGCGCTCCGCGACCTCGTCGACTCGTGGGGCGTCGAGACGACGTTCCTCGACCACCCGACGGGGTTGTAACGTCGGGAGCGGCCCGGGCGGGCCGACGGTTACGCGCCCGTCGACCCGACCTTCGTCACTGCGACTGCGACCATCTCCTGTTGTCCAAAATGAGTAAACTATTATATTAGAGTAATTCATTTTAAAATTCATGAACGTGGTTTCCGTCTCCGTCGTCGGCCGAGGTGCCCGCGACGTTGCCCGCCACCTCGAACATCACAATTCCTCCCTGACGACGACAGCAACCGAATCGGTCGAGGAAGCTCTCGAACGCGTCGAATCCGCCGGGCGGTGGCCCTACTACGAGGCCGTCGTGCTGACGGAACCGGAGGCGGTGGGTCGGCTCTTCGGCCCGTATCGCGAGCGGTGGCCCGACGTCGCGTGCTTCCTCTACGCGGACGCCCTCCCCGCACCCGACCCGGAGACGCCCATCTACGAGTACGTCCCCGACTCCGAGCCGACGGCGACGCTCACCGAACGCGTCGTGTACGCCGTCACCGAACGGACGCACGTGGCCTACCCGCTCCCGGAGAACGAGAAGCGACGTCTCGAATCCGTCGGCCGGTTCGACGTGGAGTCGCTCGTGGGGGACCCTCGGCTGGAGACGGTTGCCGAGGACCTCGCGGAGGCCGTCGGGGCGCCGTTCGCCGGTGTCTCGCTGATGGGCGCCCACATGGAGCACTTTCTCGCGTTCACCGAGCCGATCGACCCGCTGAAGTACGACAGGCAGGACACCGTGTGTTCGTACACGCTCCTTGGAAACGACTCGTTCGTCGTCGAAGACCTGACGACCCACCCGATGTTCGCGACGGGGCAATTCGTCGAAGCCGGGATTCGTGCCTACGCGGGCGTCCCCATCCGGTGTCCGTCCGGGATGCCGGTGGGGGCCGTCTGTGTCGTCGACACGGAACCGCGCCTGTTCACCGACGACGAGCGGACGGCCCTCTGGGAAGCCGCTGCGACTGCGGAACGCGCCCTCCGCGAGAGCCTGAGGGAGAACAGTCACCTCGAATGGGACCTCGTCGGGGGAAATTGAGATGACCGATACGTACGACGTCGAGGCGTTTCACCCGTCCGCGCTCCCGGCGGGGACGACGATACTCCTCCTCGCGGGCATCGACAGACAGCGTGCGGTCGTCGACCGGTTCCTCGCCGGCCCGAGTGACTGCGACGACCACCCCGTCACCGTGACGGACGGCGTCGTCCCCGAAGTGGCCGCCGACGGGGGAAGCGTCGACTGTCGCTCCCCCGGTCGGAGTGAGGTGGCGGACCCGCGGGGCGACCTCCGCGAGGTCGGCGTTCGCGTCTGTCGGTCGCTCGACGTCGCGGACCGACCGGTCCGTCTGGCCGTCTACGACGTCGGCAGGTTGCTCCGCGGCGTCGACGTCCAGACCGTCTACCGGTTCTTCCACGTCGTCGCCGAGACCGTCGCCCGGACCGGGGCCGTCGGCGTGTTCGGCCTCGACGGCGCCCGGCGTGACGCGAAGTCCCTGAACGTCTACCGGCGCGTGTTCGACTACGTCGCCGACGCCCGCAGTGTCCCGCCGGGCGACCCCGTTCCGCTGTCCTCGGTGGGATGAGCACCGGCCGATCTAAATCGGTCCGCCGACCCGTCGGCGGAGTGCTTCGAGCGAGTCGTCGACGTCGTCGACCGGTGGGACGTCGAGTCGTTCGGTCACGTCCCCATCACGGACCAGACACGCGTCGCCCTGAACCGGGCGCTCAACCGGAACAACGGCTCCCCTGGAACCGCGACATCGTCGAACGAGGGTACGCGACGGGCGACGTCGACCTCGTCGTCAACGGGAACATCGACATCGTCGTCGTCCGGCAGTTCAGTCAGGGCGGCACGACCAACCTCGGGCGGGACATCGACGGCTACGCCGCGGTGTACGACTACCTCCTCGTCTACCTCTACGGCTTCGCCCAAGCACGCCGACCGCTGGCGACTCGTAGAGCGCCACCACACGGCGAGTCGACACGGCTTCGAGGACGTCGAGTTCGTCTACGCACCGCTCACCGAGCAGCCCACCTTCTCGAGTGGTGGGGGTCGGCGCGTCGCCCTCACGGTGGTCGTCGCCCTCCTCGGCGTCGGGATGGTCCAGTCGGGGAAACTCGTGGTCGTCCTCGGCGCGCTGTTCGCCTCGTCGGTCGTCCTCCTCGGGGCGCTCTGGTGGTACACCTGACTGTGCCGGACACCGGAGAGGGCGGTTAGCGGCCGCTTGCAGGGGGTACTCGGACGAGAATCGACACGCTGAGCGGCCGTAGGGGACGGCTAAGTATATACACAGGCATCGTTCCACGCAACAATCACGATGAGCGAAGGAGACAGTTCGGTCCGACGGGTGGCGGTCGTCCTCGCGGTGGCCACGCTCGCGGCGTCGTCCGGATGTATGGGACTCGACCTCGGCGGTGCGGGAGACATCGTGAACCTCAACCCCGCGCCCGGCACGACGCTGGGTGCCGAGGCGGTCGAACAGGTGCCGAGCGACGCGACAGTCGTCGACGCGGACGACGAGCGACTCGCGAACGCGAGCCAGATACAGTCCGTCCTGGAGAAGGCGGGGTCGTCCGGTGACGGCTACGCCAGCCTCGAGGTGCGCGGCGAGAACGCGACGGCCTCGGTCGACGAGGCCCTCCGGAGCCTCCCCCGGTACGAGGACGCGAGCGCCTGGTACGTCCGGTACGACGGCGAGGTGTACCGCGTGTTCAAACTGAAATCCGACTGACCGGGCGGCCTTTCCGAGCCTTCAAATCCCGTCCCGACCAGCGGCGGGTATGAGCGACGACGCCGACCGCGAGGACCACGAGGACCGGGGAGACCACGACGACCACGCGGACCACGGAGACGGGGAGGGTGCCGAGGCGACACCACGCCGCGAGGAGTTCCGTCACGACCCGGTCGGTCACGCCAGCGTCGGGGCGGGGATGAGCGTCGCCGACCTCGTCGAGCAGTACGGGCGGGCGGGCATCGGGGCCGCCGACCTCCACGAGGCCGTCGACGTCACCGCCGCGATGTTCGACGAGGACGTGACCTGCTTCATGGGCCTCGCGGGCGCGATGGTCCCCACCGGGATGCGAGCGCTCGTCACCGACCTCGTCCGCGAGGGCCACGTCGACGCGCTGGTCACGACGGGGGCGAACCTCACCCACGACGCCATCGAGGCCATCGGCGGGAAGCACCACCACGGTCGCGCCGGACCACACGAGGAGCGACCCGGCGCTCCCTGCTCACACTCGTCCGAGGACTCGCGTGAACACGGTCGGGACGAGGCGGAGGGCAAGACCGCCCGCGAGCACGACGAGCAGTTGCGCGACGAACAGGTCGACCGCATCTACAACGTCTACCTCCCGCAGGAGCACTTCGCCGCCTTCGAGGGACACCTCCTCGACGAAGTCTTCCCGCCCATCGAGGACGGCGAGGGCACCGTGAGCATCGCCGCGTTCACCCGCGAACTCGGCCGGGCGAACGCGGAGGTGAACGACCGCGAGGGCATCGAAGAGGACGCCGGCATCGCGGCCGCCGCCTACGAACACGACGTCCCCATCTACTGTCCCGCCATCCAGGACTCCGTCCTCGGCCTGCAGGCGTGGCTCCGCTCGCAGGTGTCGCCGTTCGGCCTCGACGCACTGGCGGACATGTCGGAGCTGAACGACCTCGCCTACGAGGCCGACCGGACGGGCGCGTTCGTCGTCGGCGGGGGCGTCCCGAAGAACTACGTCCTCCAGACGATGCTCGTCACGCCCGGCGCGTACGACTACGCCGTCCAGTTGACGATGGACCCGCCCCAGACCGGCGGGCTCTCGGGCGCGACGCTGGACGAGGCGCGCTCGTGGGGGAAACTGGAGAAGGAAGCCCGGAACGTCTCGGTGTACGCCGACGCGACCATCACCCTCCCGCTGGTGGTCGCGGGCGCGCTGGACCGACTCGCCGAGTGAGGGCGTCCCGAAGCGTCCATACGCCCACCGGGAGTACCGTCGGGTGGCCGATGACGAGGCACCCGTCCCGAACCGGACTAGGCACCCGGTGATGCGGAACCCTATGAGTGCCGAGGCCACCGTTTCCCTCGCATACTTCGGCAGCAGACAGGTACGACCAGGGAGGACCCCCACCGACACGGACCAGAAGTGTCTCGCAGAGTGCGGTGGAGGGAGGGGTGCCTATCGTGAGACGTCCACGCCGACGTCCTCGCCGGAGAGGACGTCGGGGAGTGGTTCTTCGCGGTCACCCTCGATATCCGCGAGAATCTCCTTGAGGTAGGCGTTGAACAGTTCGGGGTTCTCGCTCATCGGGAAGTGCCCGATGTCTGCGGTCTCGACTGCGGTCGCTCCGTCGCCGACACCGTCCGCGACCTCCCGCCCCATCTCCGGGTCGGTCAGGTAGTCGTACTCGCCGTTGACGACGTACAGCGGGCACTCTTCGGCGTCGACCTGGTCGAGGTCGTCCCGGTAGTCGTGGTCGACCGAGTAGTAGTAGAGGTCGCCCTTGAACACGCCCGTCGCCCCCTGTTCGTAGAGGTACATCGTCTCCCGGCGTGCGGGTTCGGGACTCTGTGTGGCCATCAACCCCCAACACGAGTACGCGTTGACCTCCGTCGTGTTGACGTGGGCGTGGTCGAGCCAGTCGATGTAGAACCCCGGGCTGTGCGCTCCCGTCTCGAGACCGATGAGCGCGCGGAACCGGTCGGGGTACCAGTCGCCCAGTTCGAGTGTGATGTTCCCGCCCATGCTCGACCCCATGTAGATGGGGTCCTCGAGGTCGAGGGCGTCCGCGATGCTGACGATCGTCTCGGCGAACCGCTCGGCGGTCAGCGTGTAGTCCTCGTCCCACCACACCTCACTCGTCGGCGGGACGGACTTGCCGTGGAATGGGAGGTCGTAGGCTATCACCCGGTAGTCCTCGGTGATTTCGTCGTCTGCGAGGACGTGTCTCCACTCTTGGTTGTTGCAGCCGGCGGTGTGCTGGAGGAGCAGCGGCTTGCCGTCTTCGGGGCCGCTCTCCTCGAAGTATATCCGGTGGTCCACACCATCGACGTCCACGTGGACGTACTGTCCGTCGATCTCCTCGATGTCACCGTGTTCGTGTTCACTCATCGGAGTTCACCCCGTCGTTGTGCGTCGTGCGCATCAGGTCGAGTGCTCGTTGGAACGCCCGCAGGTTCTGGAATATCTTCTTGTTGTTCCCTGTCAGCTGGAGGTGGCCGGGGTCGTCCTTCACTGCCGTGCGGTAATGAGAGGCGATGACCTCGTGGTTGAACGCCGGCGGCACCTCCTGTACGAACTCCTCCCACGCCTCGCGGTCACCTTCGACACCGAACGACCACGCATGGTTCATTCCCGGGTCCGAAACGATCTCGTCAACGGTACCCTCGTCCATCTCGATGAGGAACCGTTCGTCCCCGATTTCGACGTAGAAGTTCTCGTCGAACGTGTCGTGACCGCGGACGTGCATCTCGTCGTCCTGATTGACGACCGCTTTGTACTCCTCCCACCAGTCGTTCGAAGCGAGTTCTGCCTCGGTCATGAGTAGCTCTCCGAACCATCGAACCGACGCCGACCCGGCCGAACGCCGGTCGCGCCGTGCGTCGGTCGGTCCGTGTTTGGACTCCGGCGGCGCAGGGGTAGATGTGTGGCCTGCACCCGCAAACGCCCCCAGAATGCAGGGAGAAGGCGTACAGACGGTATTCTCGGACGATGGGGCTCTGATCCTACGCGTCGGTTCTCCCCCCATCGTGGGAACCGCATCGTCACGGGCCCTGCGCACACCTGCATCGCCTTTAGTGAGGTAGGGTTCGACGTACCATATATGTCCCACAGGGACGAGAGCGAGGTCGAGGAAGAGGACGAGTTCCAGTGCCAGCTGTGCGGCGAGACGTTCGAGAGCCAGCAGGCGCTGGAAGAGCACGGGGTCGAAGAACACGAAGAGGGCGACCGGGAGTCCCACCAGCCGTAGGAACGTCGAACGGGAAACGAGTAACGCGGCCACGACGTGGACGGCCGCTCGGGCTACCGAGCGTTCGGTCGTCCCTCCTGTACGCTCTTTCGAGTGTGAGCCGCGTAGCACCGTCTGTAGTCTCGGAGAGTCACCGTCGAGGCGGGCCGACCGGCCGAGTCGCTCGCCGTCCCGCCACGGGAGGAACCCGACGTGGCGGCGCTGACCGAAGTCGCCGTGCGGTACGACCTCGACATTCTCTCACCGCTCTCCGAGTGACCGTCTCCGTCCCCGCTCCCACCCCGTACGGGCAGTCCGTCACACGGTACGCGTGCGCCGGTCGAAAGACCGATGCGGGTCCCCGTCGAGGAGGTGTCCACGAGCCGTGACGACACGAATCCGCGAGGGCGTCGAGTCGGTCCCGGGGGAGACGGCGCTGGTCGTCGGCCTCGTCAGCGGGTCGCAGTTCGTCAACCACGCCTTCCTCGTGCTTCTGCCGCCCATCCTGCCCGTCCTCTCGCGTGACCTCGACGTCTCGCTCGCGTTGCTCGGACTCGCGCTCGGCGCGGGGGCGCTCGTCAACACCCTCTTCCAGCTCCCGTTCGGCTACCTCGCGGACCACTACGACCGGACCATCGCGCTCGGTCTCTCGTCGGTGCTGGGCGCGGTCGGTGCGCTCCTCACCGCCCTCGCGCCCGACTTCCCGACGCTGGTCGCCGGACAGGTCGTCCTCGGTATCGGCGTCGCGGGACACCACCCCTCCCACTACCCGCTGCTGACGGACGTCACGGCCGAAGACGTGCGCGGGCGGGCGTTCGCCGTCTACAACTTCGGCGGGAGCCTCGGCTTCGCGACGCCGCCCGTCGTCGTCACCGCCGTCGTCGCCGTCGAGGGGCTGAACTGGCGACACGCCGTCGGCCTCCTCGGTGCGGTCGGTCTGCTCTACGCCGTGGTCGTCACCGCCGTGTTCGCGTGGCGGGTCGACGACGCCGTCACCGGGCCGAACGTCGAGCGCGTGGCGAGCACGGACCCGCTTCCCGCCCGCGTCCGCTCTGGCCTGCGTGCGCTCGTCGCCGAACCCGGTATCCTCGCGCTGGCGGTGCTCGCGCTGTTCGCGTCGACGGCGAACTGGGGGGTGACCGCCTACGCCGTCGTCTTCCTCACCGACGCCTACGGCCTCTCGCTCGGCGCGGCGAACCTCACGCTCACCGGCCTGTTCGTCGTCGGCGCCGTGGCCATCCTCGTCGGCGGCTCGCTCACCGACCGCTTCGGGAGCAGCCCCGTCCTGCTCGGCAGTTTCGTCGGCTTCACGGCGCTCGTGGGACTCATCGCCGCACAGGTCGTCCCCGCCGCCGTCGCCGTCGGCCTCTTTCTCGCACTCGGCGGCGTCCGGAGCATGGCGGGGCCCGCCCGCGACGAACTCACCGAACGGCTGGCCGCCCGTGGCACCGTCGCGAAGAGCTTCGCCGTCGTCACCATCGGCATCATGCTCGGGAGCGCAATCGCCCCGCCCGCCTTCGGCTACCTCATCGAACGGGCAGGCGTCCAGACGGCCTTCTTCGCCGTCGCCGGCGTGGGCGTGCTGGCGACGGCGGTCACGGCGCTCGTCGTCGCGGAGTTCGCGGGCGAGCGGCGAGCGACCGCCGCGGCGGACGACTGAACGGAACCCGCCGGTCGGGCGAACAGTGGGCCTCCACACTCACGGCGGGTCGGTCCCGTCCACCGCCTCGGCGAGTCTGTCGAGAAACGCCGGGTCGTACCCCTCCTCGACGTGGTCGACGTTCCACAGCCCCGACTCGCGAATCGCCCGACTGCGACTGTCCTGCCCGAGCCACGTGGGTGGACGCGGGTCGAGCGGGTCCCTCCCGACGTTGCCGAGGAGGGCGATGGCGTTCCGTTCGACGTACGCCCGGTCGCTGTCGGCGCTCGGCTCGTCGTCGAGTTCGACCCAGAGGACGGGCTGCTCGCGGAGGTAGGCGCTCACGCGACGTTCGAGGGGGTACTCCTCGTCGCGGACGACCGACCGGTCGCGGTCGATGGCCGACCAGCGCGCGTCCCAGTCGGGGTACTCGTCGTGCAGGCCGTACCGCTCGACGATGGCCTCGCCGACGCGCTTGCGGTAGACCGAACCCCGGTGGTTGCCGCCGTGAGGGTGGTCGGAGCTCCGGCTTCCGGTGCCGTAGTGCTGTTTGAGCCGCTGCCAGAGCGTCGAGCTACTGCCCTCGGAGACGGCGTGCGTCCCGACTCGCGTCACCCGTGGCTGGTCGGTCGACGCCCGGGTCTCGCCCGGTTCGAGGAAGAAGTAGACGCCCCTGTCGGGCCAGCCCATCCGCCCGGTACAGCGTTTGAGCCGCCGAGGACCGCCGACCCGCCTCGCGAGACGGTCCAGCAGGGCGTAGAACCGGTCGACGTCGTCGCGTCGTGCCATCTCGGTGGTACTGGTCATCCCGTCACACAAAGCGTTTCGTCCCCGGACTTCCGACCCGCTCAGCCGAAGCGGGTCGGCGACAGGAACGCGCGGACGGCGGGGTCACACTCGCGGTCGGGTGCGACGACGTCCGCGAGCACGCTCCCGACGGCGGGCGCGAGGGTCACGCCGAGGCCGCTCAGCCCGGTCGCGACGTAGTAGCCCTCGCGGTCGGTCGCTCCGACCAGCGGGTTGCCGTCGGGGGTGATGGTCCGAAGGCCGACCCAGTCGGTGGCGACGCGGGCGTCCACGAGGGCCGGGAGGAACCGCTCGAAGCGTTCGACGGCGGCGAGCGAGAACGACTCGTCGACGCTCCGGGCGGCGTCCGGGTCGAGGCGGGCGGCGTCCTCGTAGCGCGCGCCGTACCCGCCCGCGAACACCTGCCGCGTCCCCTCCCCGCGCACGTAGTGGCCGTCTTCGAACTCCACGAACGGGAGCGGCGGGTCCGTGCCGTGGTCGAGAACCAGTATCTGCCCGCGGTTGTTCCGCAGGGGGTGGGAGACGCCCGCCATCGCGTCCACGGCGGGGGCCCACGGACCCGCCGCGTTCACGACCGCGCTGGCGTCCACGCGGTCGCCTTCGACGTCGACGCCGACCGCCCGACCCCCTTCGACGACCACGTCCGTCACCGCCGCACCCGTCTCCACCGTGCCGCCGGCGTCCCGGACCTCGCCGACGAAGTGCTGGACGACCTCGTTCGGGTCGAGGTAGCCCTCGTCGGGGACCGACAGCGCACCGTGGAGGTGGTCGGTGGCGAGGCCGAAGCGCTCCAGGTCGGCGGGGGCGAGCAGTTCGGTCCGGACGCCGAGCGATTCGAGGTCGCTCGCGGTCGTCCGGTGGGTCTCGCACGTCTCGGGGCGTTCTTCGAGGTAGAGGCCGCCGATGCGGTCGAAATCGAGTGTCCCCGCTTCGACGAGGGGCCCGTAGGTCTCCCACGAGCGTTCCCGGAGGGCGTGGGCGGTCGGGTCGGGCGACGACTGGTGCCAGACGAACATCGCGACCGAGGCCGCCGTCGTCCCGCCGCCGAGCGAGTCGCGTTCGTAACAGGCGACCGGGAGGCCCGCCTCGGCGAAGTGGGCGGCGACGCTCGTCCCGACGATACCACCGCCGACCACGACGACGGGGTCCATGTGTCGACGGAGTAGCAACGGGGGCATAACGCTACCCCCGACCGATGTTACCGGAGAAAGAGGGTTTTACCCGCCGCGACCCCAACCGGTCGGTGTGGAGTCCCCGTTCGACGTCCTCGCGGTCGATTCGGACGCCGACGACGACGAGGTGGAACGCGCCTACAGACAGCGCGTGCTGGAGGCACACCCGGACCACGGCGGCACCGCGAGCGAGTTCCAGCAAGTCCGCCGGGCCTACGAGCGCATCCAGTCGGGGTACGACCCCGAGGAGGCCGACGAGTTCGAGAGCGAGGACGCCGGGGACGCGGGCGTCGACGCCGACGACCCGGAGAGCAACGGCGAGGTCGACGACGCCGAACCGGACGGCGTCCCGACGGAGTTCCTCAACTACGACGTCCTCGCGGACCACGGCTGGGAACTCAACGACGAGGACCTCTTCGAGAAAGCCGCGGCGGCGAACCTCGACCCGGACGACCACGGGCAGTTCACGGTCGGCCCGCGCGAGTCGGTCCTCGAAGCCGCGGAGGCCGACGGCAACCTCTGGCCGTACGCCTGCCGGGGCGGGGCGTGTACGAACTGCGCCGTCGCCGTCGTCGAGGGTGAACTCCCCCCGCCGGCGAACCACATCCTCCCGCAGGGGATGATCGACCAGGGCATCCGCCTGTCGTGTGTGACCCAGCCAGTCTCGGACGAACTGAAGGTGGTCTACAACGTCAAGCACCTGCCGGGACTGGACGAACTCCGCCTGCCGCCCAGTCGGTTCGACAAGGCGCGGTTCAACGATTAGCCGACCGAGGCGTGCTCAGTTCGACTCGACCTCCCGCGCTTCCGGGTGGGGGGACTCCTGCCCGGCGAGGCCGTGGACGAGTGCGTCCCCGGACTCGTCGAAGAGGTGAATCGCCGCGCGGTCCAGTTGGACGCGGTGGTCCTCGCCCTCGATACCCCCCGCGAGTTCGGGGTCCGGCGGAGCGCTCATCAGCAGTTGGGACTCCCCGCCGGTCTCCTTGCCGGTCGGCGTCGCCCCGCCCGACCCGTCGTCGAGGCGGTAGTAGACGAACACCTCGTCGCCGACCGGTTCGACGACGTCCACCGTCGCCCCGAAGGCGTCCGTCGGGTCCGTGAGGTTCTCCGTGCTGTCTTCTATCGCCACGTCCTCGGGCCGGACGCCGAGTGTGACTGACTGGCCGGGGCGGACGTCGAACGCGCTGGGGTCGAACGACACGTCGAAGAAGTTCGTCTCGACGCCGTCCTCGGTGACCTCCGCCTCGAAGAAGTTCATGCTCGGCGATCCGATGAAGCCGGCGACGAACTTGTTGGCCGGTTCGTTGTAGCAGACGAGGGGGCTGGCGAACTGCTGGACCTGCCCCCCGTTCATCACGGCGAGGCGGTTCGACATCGTCATCGCCTCCTCCTGGTCGTGGGTGACGTAGACGATGGTCGTCTCCAGTTGCTTGTGGAGTCGCTGGAGTTCCGTCCGCATGTGGACCCGGAGCGCCGCGTCCAGGTTCGCCAGCGGTTCGTCCATCAGGAACACCTCAGGTTCGCGGACGATGGCCCGCGCGATGGCGATTCGCTGGCGCTGGCCCCCCGAGAGTTCGTCTGGCATCCGGTCGGTCATCCCGGACATCTGGACGGTCTCGGCGGCGCGTTCGACGCGGCTCTCTATCTCCTCGTCGTCGTAGTCGCGCAGGCGGAGGCCAAAGCTGATGTTGTCGTGGACGTCCATGTGCGGGAACAGCGCGATGTTCTGGAACACCATCGCTATCTCCCGGTCCTTCGGCGGGAGGTTCGTCACGTCCCGGCCCGCGATTTCGACCGTGCCCTCGCTGGGCGTCGTGAGGCCGGCGACCATCTCCAACGTCGTCGACTTCCCGCACCCCGAGGGGCCGACCAGCGTGACGAACTCGCCGTCCTCGATGGCGAGGTCGACGCCGTCGACCGCGGTCACGTCTTCGTAGCGTTTCACCAGACTGTCGAGTGTTACGTTGCCCATTGGATTACTCCTTGAGTGCGCCCGCGGTCAGTCCGCTCACGATCTTCTCCTGTGCGACGACGACGAGGATGGCGATGGGGATGACACCGATGATGCTCGCCGCCGCCATCAGGTTGTACAGGTCGGCGTACTGCCCCTGGAACTTCAGGATACCCCAGATGACGGGCGCCCAGTTCTGGGCCTGCCCGTCGGTCATCAGGTAGCCGAAGAAGAACTCGTTGTAGACGGCGATGAACGTCAGCACGCCCGCCGTGGCCACGCCGGGGGCCGACAGCGGCATGATGACGCGGAAGAGCGCCCCGAGTCGCGTCGTCCCCTCGACGCGGGCGGCCTTCTCCAGTCCGTCCGGAATCTGGCTGTAGAACGTCGTCAGGATGAAGATGGACAGCGGGAGAAAGAGGGCGCTGTACGGCAGGACGAGTGCGCCCGGCGTGTTGAACAGCATCGGACTCGTCACCGCCTCGCCGCCGGGGAGCGTCAGGAAGGTGACGTTCGCCGTGAACAGACGGAAGAGCGGCAGCAGGAACGCCGCTGGCGGAAAGTACGACACCGCCAGCAACAGCAACATGAGTGGTGCTCGGCCGGGGAACTCCAGTCGCCCGAAGACGTAGCCTGCGATGCTCGCCAGCAGGAGGACGACGGCTGTCGTCAGGAGGCCCAGCACGACGCTGTTGAACACGTAGATGTGGAACGGCACCTTCTCGAAGACGGTGATGAAGGCGGTCGGATTGAACCCGTTGGGGAGCAACCCCACGTTCGACATGGCGTCCGCGGGCGTGAGCGCGAGGACGACCAGCCAGTACAGCGGGAAGAGCGTCGTCACGAGGAAGAAGCCCGCGGCGACGACGAACATCGCGCGGTACACCTTCCGCGGGTTCTTGATGGAGTCGGCCACCCAGCGCTGGAAGGGGCTGTCGGAGTCGGACCCCGAGTCGCCCCCGCCGCCCGTGTCGGTCCCCGTCTCGTCTCTCGTGTCGGTGCTCATCTCAGAACCCCCCGCTGTCGGTGTCGGCGTACTTGATGATGTAGACGGAGACGACCAGCGCGATGACCGCCGCGGTCACGAACGCGATGGTCGCCGAGGTCCCGTACTGACGTGCGCTGAACGTCGAGACGACGAGACAGGACAGCGACGGCACCGTCGAACACGACGACACCGTCTCGATGAGCCCGTACACCCGCATCGACTGGATGGTCCGGAAGAGCATCGCGATGATGACCGTCGGCAGGACGATGGGCAGCGTGACCATCCGGAAGCGCTGGAGCGTCGACGCCCCCTCGACGCGCGCCACGTCGTAGAGGCTCCGGTCGACGCTCTGGAGGCCCGCGAGGATGAGCAGGGCCATGAACGCGGACGTTTTCCACACGTCGGCGACGATGATGATGAGCATCGAGTCCACGCTGTTGACCGTCGGCGTCGCCGAGACGATACCCAGCGACTGCAGCGGGTCGACGAGGAAGCTGATTCCCGGCTGGAAGAGCAGGAAGAAGATCATCCCCTGGATGACGATGGGGATGGCCCACGGGAGGATGATGGCGACGCGCACCCACCGCCGCCCGCGGAACTCCTGGTCGAGGACGAGCGCCTGTCCGAACCCGATGAGCGTCTCGAAGACGACGCTCACGACGGTGAAGATGAGCGTCACGGTGAGCGCGCTCGTGAAGGGCTGGCTCAGGTCGAAGAACGGCCGGGTGAGTTCGGCGTCGATGGCCCCCGTCAGGAGGGCGACGTAGTGGTCGAACCCGACGAACCGTCCCAGCGGGTCTCCGCCGTAGAGGGCGTCTGCGTGCAGGGACATCGTGAACGTCCGCGCGAGCGGCCAGAACGCGATGACCGCCATCAACAGGAGCATCGGCGAGAGCAGGAGGTAGGCGAACTGCGCCTCGCTCAGGTTCTCGATCCACCGGCTCCCGGACTGTACGACCCCGGTTCGACTGCGTGTTCCTGTGTCGGTCGACATCTGTCACTGCCTCGACTTCGTCGCGGTCTGTTCGATCTGTACCAGTCGCTCCTTCAGTTCGGCCATCGCCGGTTCGGGGGCCTGCGTGGCGCTCAGCACCGCGCTCACGCTCTGGGAGATGCGCGGCGACTCGCGGGGCCAGACCACGCTCACCGGCCGGGGAACCGCCCGCTGGCCGACGAACTTCAGCGTCTCCAGATACCGGCTCACCACGTCGATGTTCTGTGCCTGCTGTGAGTCGAGGAGGGCCGGTTTCGGCGGGACGTAGCCGATCTCCTCCATCAACATGAGGTAGAAGCTGTCGGCGGTCATCGCCTCCAGCACCTGCAACGCGGCCTCCTTGTGCTTCCCGTTGGGGTTGAGGGTGACGTGGTAGCCGCCGAGGGCGGAGCGCGACCCGCCCATGCCCGAGAACCTCGCCTCGGACTCGGGGACGCTGTAGGGCATCGGCATCACCCCGAGGCGCTCTCCGAGGGCCTTCTCGCTACCGCTCGCGAGGACGGAGTACGGCCAGTTGCGGTGCATCACCGCGTTCTCGTTCGTGAACGCGCTGAGCGAGGCCTGATGGCCCCACCCGAGGACCGCCTTCGGGGCGATGTTGCCGGGCATCCCCTCCAGTGCGTGGGGGTCGTCGGCCCCCTGGATGAACGTCCGGGCCATCTTCGCCGCCTGAACCACCGGCTCAGTATCGACGGTGACCGGGCGGTTGCCCGCGTGCCCGAGGAGTTTCTCGCGCGGGCCGAAGTACGACCCGCCCCACGAGGTCATGAACTCGTTGAACGTACAGCACGCGAGTGCCTCCGCGACCGGTGCCTGGAACGAGAACCCGTAGGTCGTATTGGTCTGGTCTCTGGTCTGTTTCGTGACCTGCGCGAACTTCTTCCACGTCAGTGGTTCGGTGGCCCACCCGTTCGGGTCGAAGCCCGCCTGCTCGACGAGGTCCTTCCGGTAGAGCATGAGGCCGAAGTCCGAGAACAGCGGTATCCCGTACAGCCCCCCCTCGGGGCCAGTCGCCGTGTCGACGCTGGCCTGGAAGTAGTTCTCCTTGACCGACGAGGCGACGTCCGGAAGCTCCTCGCTCAGGTTCACGAGTTGCTCGCGGACGATGAACGGGAGCGTCCACCCGTTGTCCATCCGGAGCAACGAGGGCTGTTCGAGGCCCGCCGAGAGCCACTGGGAGAACTGCTGCTGGGCCGTCCCGGAGGGGACGGCGAGGATGTCCAGCGTGATGTCCTCGGGCAGGCCGGCCTCGTGGAGCGCGCGGTTGATCTTCGGCTGGGCGTCCTTCGCCGCAGAGTCCGCGACGAACTGGACGGTGGTCCCGCCGGCGGTGTCCACCTGGCCGAGGGTACATCCCGCGAGGCCGGCGAGACCCGCCGTGGCGGCCCCCGCGACGAAGCGCCGACGAGTCGGACGCCGGGTCACGGTTCCTCGACGCTCGTACGACGAACTCGCTGCACGCCGCGACCGACGCGGCAGAGACGGTCACGACCGGGGCTCCCGGTCTCAGCCTCGTCGGCCGCCCGTGCGCTCGGAACTGACGACATGTCCTTGGATTCGACTCCACATATCTGATTAATCGTTAGCCTTGCAGGTGAAAGCGCACCGGCGTCGACGGCCGAGGGCGCCGAACAGACGCGTTCGAGGACGCGGCCGCGTGGGTGGCGCGGGAAGTGCCGGAGTGGCACCGACCTGCACGCACCGAGGTAAAGGAGAAAGACCTACACCCTCGACCGACGCGGTATATAAAAATTTCGCTAATTTCAATAGATTTCCGCCGAATACCTACCTCGGTACGGGGGAACAGGAGCGAGGGCTTAAGGGGACGGAAAGACGTTATCGGTACACGATGAAGAACCCCACCCGTGAGCGCGAGCGCGAGCAGGAGTCGGAGGAGCAAGCGCAGGAATCCAGCAAGCGGGTGTGCGCGGAGTGTGAGACGGGAACGCTCGTCAAGAGCGACGACCAGGGCGAACTGGTCTGCGACGAGTGTGGCCTCATCGTCGAGGATACGAACATCGACCGTGGTCCCGAGTGGCGGGCGTTCAACCACTCGGAGCGCCAGAGCAAGTCGCGGGTCGGCGCGCCGACGACCCAGACGATGCACGACAAGGGGCTGACGACCCAGATCGACTGGAAGAACAAGGACGCCTACGGGCGGTCGCTCTCCTCGGAGAAGCGCAGTCAGATGCACCGCCTGCGCAAGTGGCAAGAGCGCATCCGCACCAAGGACGCCGGCGAGCGCAACCTCCAGTTCGCGCTCAGTGAGACCGACCGCATGGCGAGCGCACTCGGCGTGCCCCGATCGGTGCGCGAGGTGGCGTCGGTCATCTACCGGCGCGCCCTCAAGGAGGACCTCATCCGCGGACGCTCCATCGAGGGCGTCGCGACGGCCTGCCTCTACGCTGCCTGTCGGAAAGAGGGCATCCCCCGCTCGCTGGAGGAGATCTCGGAGGTCTCCCGCGTCGAGCGAAAGGAGATCGGTCGAACGTATCGCTACATCTCGCAGAGCCTCGGTCTCGAGATGCGGCCCGTCGACCCCCAGAAGTACGTCCCCCGGTTCTGCTCGGAACTCGGCCTCTCGGAGGAGGTGCAGGCGAAGACGAAGGAGATCATCGAGGTCACCGCAGAGAAGGGTCTGCTCTCGGGCAAGTCCCCGACGGGGTACGCCGCCGCGGCCATCTACGCCGCCTCCCTGCTCTGCAACGAGAAAAAGACCCAGCGAGAGGTCGCCGCCGTCGCGCAGGTCACCGAGGTCACCATCCGCAACCGCTATCAGGAGCAGATCGAAGCGATGGGCCTCCAGTAACTCCCGAGCTCTCACTCCGCGGACGCCCACTTCTCGCGTCGCCACCCTCACAGCGACGGGTCCCCCCGGCAGGCGGCAACGCTCGTTCCTTCAGTAACGTTCATTAACAACCGGGGCGCAGTGGGTACCATGCTCGTCGTACGCGTACTTCGGTGACCCCCTCTTCCGACCAGTATCGCCGTACGACCACCCCCGACTTCCAGACACGTGAGCATCCAACAACCGACGGCCGACTCGACCGCACCGACACCCCGACCGACCACCCGGACCGCCCCCGCCGACACCGACCCCGGCGCCCACGCGGCGTGGGTCGCCCGCTGTCAGTCGCAGTTCGACGCGCGCTCGACCGGTCGCCTGCACAACCTCGCCGACGAGGAGAACTGGTTCGCCATGCCCGAAGACGAGGCGGAATCGCGGGACCACCGTTAACTGACTGGCCGCAGTCACCCTAGCCGATGGCCGAGACCTGTCTGTGCCCCATCTGTGGCTGGACCGGAACTGAAACCGACCTCGACGCCGGCGGCGAGTGTCCGGCCTGCGGGGCCGACGTCGACTGACGGCGTCGTCACTCTCCGGGTCGAATCGGGTCGAAAACACGCGCTCCGCTCGTCGGACGGCGTCGCGGCGTACCGAGTTACTCGATGTGGCCTTCGCGGCGCAACTGGTCGGCGTCCTGCCCCGAGTAGCGCCACTCGATGTTGGCCTTCTCGTCCTGCCAGTCCCACGGTTCGACGAGGACGACGTCGCCCTCGTTGATCCAGGTGCGGTACTTCATGCGGCCGGGGATGCGGCCCATCCGGTTCTTGCCGTCCTCACAGCGGACGCGAACGTGGTTCCCACCGTTGTGTTCCGTGACAACGGCGAACAGTTCGTCGTCGTTGGGCATTCGAAGGTTTCGACGCCCGCTCTCTTCACTCACGGGTTATCTATCTGGTGGACACGGTTAAGTCATCGGGTACACGTGCTACCGTGATACACGGCCTCGTACGTCGATAGCCCGTCCCGTGCAGGGACAGCACCGAACCGTGCGAACGACGAACCGCCGGGCATGTCCGAACGCCCCGCCCGGACGACGGACGCCTCGCTCGAGTCCCGGTTCGAGGGGTTGACCGTCCTCGAGGAGTCGCCCGCGAACGCCGAACAGTCGCGCCGACCGACCCACCTGCTCACGCCGCGCCCGCACCACTACGTCAGGAGCCACTACCCGACCCCCGACATCGAGGCCGGAGACCACGCTATCGCCGTGACCGGGCAGGTCGAACGCGTGGGGGAGGTCACGGTCGAGGCACTCCGCGAGGACTTCCCGTCCGTCTCGCGTGCGCACACGATGGAGTGTTCCGGCAACGGCCGGTCGTCGTTCGACCCGGACGCGGAGGGCCACCAGTGGACCGAGGGTGCCCTCGGAACGGCCGTCTGGACGGGCGCGCCACTGGACGCCGTCCTCGACGACTACGGGGCCGGGACCGACGGTGACCTGTGGCTCTCCGTCGTCGGGGCCGATGCGCCGGCCGACGAGGACGCCTACTGCCGGTCGGTTCCGATGGGGAAGGTCCGCGAGGACTGCCTGCTGGCCTACGAGATGAACGGCCTGCCGCTGACGCCCGAACACGGTGCGCCGGTTCGACTGCTCGTTCCCGGCTGGTTCGGCAACAACAGCGTGAAGTGGGTCGACAGGCTCCACGTCATGGACTCGATGGTGACCGGCGAGGAACTCCCCGCGGGCCACGCTCACTACCAGCAGGAGTCCTACCGGTTGCTCGCGGAGGGCGAGGACGACCCGACGTACCACCGGACGCTGGGGGAGACGGACACGCAGGCACAGATGAACGGCGATGCCGTCCACAACCCCTACCTCCTCGACCAGTTACCGAAGTCGCTGGTCGGGTCGCCCGCCGACGGGGCGTCGCTCGAACCCGGAGCGGTGACCGTCGAGGGAGTCGCGTGGGCCGGCGAGGACCCCGTCGAGCGGGTCGACCTCTCGACCGACGGCGGGGAGACGTGGCAAAAGGCGACGCTCGGTGCGGGGGCACTCGGCCGCCACGCGTGGCGTCGGTTCCGGTACCGGTGGGACGCCGAACCGGGCAGCCACGTCCTCGTGACGCGCGCCACCGACGGGGCGGGCCGGACACAGCCTTCCCGGGTCGCAGCCCCCAACGAGGGTGGTCTGGAACTCACCGGGGAGACCTACCCGTGGAACCGGAAGGGCTACGGGAACAACGCGTTCCGGAGCTACGCCGCCAGCGTCACCGTCGAGCGCCGAACCGACGGCTGATGGGAGAGCGTCCACGAAGCCGAAGAAGAGACGTCGGCCGGCCGCTCGCTCACTCCTCGTCGTCGATGTCGATGACCGTTCCGTCGTCGCCACCAGTGTCGGTACCGGCGTCGGCGAAGGACTCCGCGTCCATCTCCTCCAGCGTCTCGGCGACCGACGCCGAGTCGACGTTGTCGACGACGGCTTCGACGAGGTTCGCCCCGACTCGGCCGGCGAGTTCTCGACCGACGAGGCCGGTGACGCCGCCGCCGGTCACCCGGTCGGCGAGTTCGCGGGCGACGATGCGGCCCGCGGGGCCGCCGAGGGCCGCCCGGAGTCGCTCCTCGTCTATCGCCTCGGTGATGGGCGCGTCGCCCTGCAGTGCCTCCACGTCGATGGCCTCCAGGATGTCGGCGGCCACCTCGACGAGCGTCAGGGCGTCGAGTCCGGACTCCACGCTGTCCAGTGCGCCGCCCGCGTCGTCCGTGCCCTCGTCGCTCATCGCGACCGCCTCCGGATAGTCAGGTTCGTCATGGCCGGGGATTGCGCCGGCGGACGGATGGGAGCGTGGCTTGCGAGGGGACGGCCCGTCCTCGCGACCCGTCCGTCCCCCTGTCGCGCCTCCGCGGGGCGACCCCGGCAGTCGCAGGGCGTCGTCCCGGCCGTGGGTACCGTCCGCGAGCGCGGGCGGCCTGCCTCCGACGGCCGACTACTTACCGACGTACCGGGAGTGGCTCCGGGTGAGGGTTACACAGATGGCAGCATCCAACCTCGAAGAACTGTTCGAGCACGAACTCGAAGACATCTACCACGCGGAACACGAACTCCACGAGGCGCTCGGGAACCTCGCGAGTCAGGTCGAGACCGAGGAGATCCAGAGCGCCTTCGAGGAGCACCGCGAGGAGACCGAAGAGCACATCGAGCGTCTCGAGGAGGTCTTCGAGATGGTCGGCGAACCCCCCGAGAAAGAGGAGTGCGAGGGCATCCAGGGCCTCATCGAGGAACAGGAGGAGTTCGCAGAGGAGGACCCCGACACAGAGGTCCTCGAACTGTTCAACCTCGCGTCGGCCCAGAAGACCGAGCACTACGAGATAGCCGCCTACGGGAACACCACCCTGCTCGCCGCGGAACTGGGCCACGACGACGCCGCCGACCTCCTCGAGAAGAACCTCCGCGAGGAGGAGGAGACGCTCGACGAACTCTCGCAACTCGCCGAGAACTACGACTTCGAGTCGGTCGCGCGCAAGTAAGCCGCCCACCGAACCCCCACTTCTTTCGACCGTCGACCAGCCAGCGGCGGCGCTCGCCGCCGTGTGACTGTCTCACGAGCCACCGCCCCCCACGTCACCCGTCACCGGCCGACATACAAATCGCGCATATTTCACCACATACTTATGCGCCACGAGAATACACAGCGGTGAATGGGAACGCTCGATATCACGCCGCTGTCGCTGGAGGACGTCGCCCCGGAGCACCGGCCGTCGGTCGGGATGGCGCTGTTGCCCGTCCTCGCCGTCGTCCTGTTCCTCGGCGTCGGGTCCGCCGTCCTCGGACTCGACCCGCACGTCCCCCTGCTGTGGAGCATCGTCGCCGTGGGACTGCTGGCGCGCTACGGACTCGACCGGTCGTGGGAGGCCATCGGCGACGGCCTCGCGCGCGGGTTGCTGATGGGCCGGCAGGCGCTGTTCATCATCTTCGTCATCTACGCGCTCATCGCGACGTGGGTCAGTGCGGGCACCATCCCCGCGCTGATGTACTACGGGCTGGAACTACTGAGTCCGGCGGTGTACTTGCCCGTCGCGGCCCTGCTGGCGTTCACCGTCGCCTTCTCCATCGGGTCGTCGTGGACGACGGTGGGCACCCTCGGCGTCGCGTTCGTCGGCATCGGGGCGGGCCTCGGCATCCCCGCGCCGATGACCGTCGGCGCGGTGCTCTCGGGGGCGTACGCCGGCGACAAGCAGTCCCCGCTCTCGGACACGACGAACCTCGCCGCGGCGGTGACCAACACCGACCTCTACGCGCACATCCGGGCGATGCGCGCGAGCACGCTGGTCGCGTTCGGCCTCGCCCTCGTCGCCTACGCTATCCTCGGCCTGCGGGCGGCGGGCGGCGCGGGCGGGAGCGTCGCCGAGATACAGACGGCGCTCGCGGGCACGTACTCCCTCTCGCCGCTGGCGTTCGCCCCGCTCCTCGTCACGTTCGGCCTCGCCTTCCGGCGGTACCCGGCGCTCCCGACGCTCGTCGCGGGCGTCTTCGCGGGCGTCCTCACTACCCTCTTCCT
This sequence comes from Halomarina litorea, assembly GCF_024227715.1. Lineage (NCBI taxonomy): Archaea > Methanobacteriati > Methanobacteriota > Halobacteria > Halobacteriales > Natronomonadaceae > Halomarina > Halomarina litorea. The sequence continues at coordinate 2,544,714 of NZ_CP100448.1, forward strand.
GCAGGGGACGGGGTTCGTCGCCGCGTGGGAGGTGTTCATGTCCGGGACGGCCCCCGAGACGGGGAGCCAACTCGTGGACGGCCTGCTGGCGAGCGGCGGCCTCACCGGGTCGGCGTGGACCATCACCGTCGTCGTCGCCGCCCTCTCACTCGGCGGGTTGCTAGAGAAGGTGGGCGTGCTGGCCGTACTCGCGGACACGCTCGCCCGCTCGGTGCGGAGCGTCGGCGGCCTCGTCGCCGGCACCGGCGCGGCGGCCATCCTCACGAACGTCCTCACTGCCCAGCAGTACATGAGCATCGTCGTCCCCGGGATGACCCTCCGGGACGTCTACGACGAGTACGGCCTCGACACCGAGGACCTCTCCTCGTCCATCGAGGCGGCGGGCACCCCGACGGGCGCGCTCGTCCCGTGGCACGCCGGCGCGGTGTACATGGCCGAGGTGACCGGCGTCACCCCGTGGGACTTCGGGGCGTTGCTGAGCGGGTACGCGCCGTACTACCTCTTCGGCTTCCTCTCGCCGCTGGTGCTGTTCGCCGTCGCGGCCACCGGCGTCGGCCTCCCCACCCCCGGGCCGGGACGCTCGGGGACGCCGGGGAGCGCCGACTGAGGCGCACTCCCTACTGCCTGCGGACCGAGAACTCCCCAAGTTCGTAGCCGAGCGTCAGCGACCCGAGCAGGGCGATGCCGATGGCCCCGAACTCGAGTGCCGACCGGAAGACGGCGTCGAACGCCGCGTCCGTGGTCTGTCGCCCGACGTCGAGCAGTGCCCCGGCCGTCGGCGCGGGCACCGAGAGCGCCTCGTAGGAGGGCGCGAACGTCGAGGTGAGCAGGACGGACACCGCCACCACCGCAAGCAGGACGGCGAGTTCGAGCCGCACCGCGCGGACGAGCGACGCCACCGCGTCCCCCTCGCCGTGGAGCGCCGCGAACACCGCAAGCCCCGGGAGCGCGCCGCCCTCGCGGCCCGCGTGCTGGAGGTGCTGGTGGACGACGAAGCGGTTGAACCCGCCGAGACCCGCCGCGCCGAGGACGAGGAGGACCTTCAGCGAGAGCGCGAGACCGTACGGCGTCGTCACCAGCGCGACGGCCGAGGGGACGTGCCAGGTGACGATGAGCACGCCCGTGACGAACGCGACGGTGACGGCCGCGACGGCGAGCAGCGAGAACCGGCGGACGAGCGCCGCCGCGACGCTCGCCGCGTCGTCGCCCCCTTCCCCCGGGACGAGTCGCGGCAGCGCCGCGAGCACGCCCAGACCGCCGACCCAGACGGCCGCACTGAGCATGTGCAGGAACTTCACGCTGATGGCGAGGGCGGCGCTGTCGACGGCCGACGAGTAGCGCGTCCAGCAGAACGCGAGGAGCATCGCCGACCCGCCGACGAGGACCGTACAGAGCCACCGGCGGCGCGAGAGCGCGTCCGGGGCGCTCCGCCGGGCCACGGTGACGGCGATGAGGCCGACGCCGACGGCGGTGAGCGCCACCCACGCCCCTCCGGCGGCGGTGCCGACCGACCACCCGCCGAGCGCGCCGATGCCGCCCGCGCGGACGGCGGCGAGGCCGGCGCCCGACGCGAGGGCGACCAGCAGCGTCCAGACGAGGGCCCCCCGCGCCACGCGGGCGGCGGGGGCCGTATCCAGCCCCCGGCGGGCCAGTTCGGGGAAGACGGCGAACCCGAAGACCGGGGGCGCGCCGACGAGGACCATGAGCGCAGTGACGAGGACGCCGCGCAGGAGGGGTTCGACGGGCGTCACTCTCGACGCACCTCCGGTACCGCGTCTGGCTGCGCTCCCACTCTGCCTCCCGCGGGCGGGACGTGGCCGGACCGGCGGTCCGTCGGCGACCCGACGGACCCGCCGGACTCTGTGTGTCGACTCGTGTGCATACAGGTTCCACACGGCGGTCGCGAGCCCTTACTGTTCCTCGCAACACCGCTCTCCGGGCCGTGTGCGCGTCGTCCGCCGGCGGATCAGTGTCGGCGGGCGAACGCCGTCCGAGCGGCTCGGACAGGCACGGCTCGGGGACTGTCGTCGGCGAAGACAGGCGACCGACCGGCCCTCACCGGGTCGACGTCGGGCGCTGGACGACCGGGTCGGGGGTGTCGACGGTGGCGGCGCAGGCGGTGGGGAGTTCGATGTCGAAGACCGTGCCGGACGGCTCGTTGTCCCTGACGCGGATGTCGCCCCCGTAGCGGGTCACGAGCACGCGGGCGATGACGAGGCCGATGCCGTGGCCGTCGCGACCCACGTCGGCCTCGGTGACGCGGAACAGGCGGTCGCGCTGCTCCGGGGGGATGCCGGGGCCGTCGTCGGCGATGGAGACGGTGACCGTCTCGCCGTCGGGGGCCAGATCGGCGTCGACGGTGACGTGTGCGACGCCCTCGTTGTGCTGGACGGCGTTGTAGAGGACGTTCTCGAACACCTCCGAGAGCAGGTCGTCGCCGCAGACCGAGACGCCCGCGGGCACGTCGGTCTCGACGACGACGTCGTCGAACGCGACCCGGAGTCCCTCGACCTGCCGGTCGAGGATGGACGCGAGGTCGACGGGTCCGAACTGGGCGTCGCGCTGTTCGCTCGCGACGTGGGTGAGCGTGCTGACGTCCCGGATGAGGTCGACGACGTCCTCGCTACAGCGGTGGATGGCGTCGAGGTGGCCGCGCCCCTCGTCGGACACCTCGTTCCGGAGCGAGTCCGCTCGCCCGAGGACGACGTTCATCCCGTTGAGGACGTTGTGGCGCAGCAGGTGGTTGAGAAAGGACATCCGTTCGCGCTCGCGGGTGAGCTTGCGGCGTTCCTCGACGAGCGCCGCCCGACGGCGCTTGCTCTGTGCGTCGTAGACGCCGATGACGAACCCGGTGACGCTGCCGACGATGGCCGTGTTCGTCAGGACGAACGTGGTGTGGTGGAACGTCTCGCCGCGGATGAGCTGGTGGCCGATGACCCACACCGTCACGAGCAACATCCCGATGGTCCCGACGACGACCCACGAGAGGATGCGGAAGGTCCCCTCGGGGTCGAACCCGCTGCGCGCGAGCCAGCCCCCCGCGACCACCAGGAGGCAGGCGAGGGCCAGCGGGACGCCCGCCTCGAGGGTCATCCCGATGGTGGTGTCCATCTGCGAGACGTGTTCGAGTTCGACGGCGGCCATCGCGACGCCCAGCCCGCTGATGAGCGCCGGGGCGACGCCGGGGTGCCGGGCGGCGAAGCGGTCAGTCATCCTTCCGGGGCGAGCGCAGGTGGTGTGCGAGCCGCCGGAACACCGTCGACCCCTCCTCGCGCCCGCGCCAGCGTGACCCCGCGTGGTCGACGTACTCGCGCAGCGAGTCGAGCACCGAGACCAGCTGGTCGTACTCCTCGCTGGCCGCGAGGCGTTCGGAGGGGACCTCCTCTTCGAGCAGCGAGCGCTTCTCGGTGAGCGCGTGGTACTGCCGGTAGGACTCGGTGTAGGTCCCGCGCGTGAGGAGGCTCTCGACGACGTGGTAGAGGTCGCCCTTCCTGACGGGCTTCGTGAGGTACTCGTCGAAGGCCATGTCGACGATGTCGAGGTCCGGTTCGACAGCCGTCACGAGGGCGACCCGGCAGTCGATACCCTCGTCGACGAGCCGTGCCAGCACCTCGTCGCCGGAGCAGTCGGGCATGAGGCGGTCGAGCAACACGACGTCCACCTCGTCGCCGAGGAGCGCCAGCGCCTCGTCGCCGTCGTAGGCCGTGAGGACCGTGTACGTCTCGGTGAGCCACTCGGAGTACATGTCCGCGAGTTCCTCGTTGTCCTCGACGACGAGGACGGTCGGTCGCTCCGGGGTCATGGCTCCCGAACGACCTCCATCGAGACGACCGACGAGTCGGCGTGGTACTGGTCCCACGTCCTCTCGGCCCACTCCAGTGCGTCCTCGGTGTCGTTGACGACGAACCCGCGCAGGTCGCCCTTCGAGTCGTACACGAGGACCCCCACCTGCGTGGTCGGGTCGTCGGAGAAGACGAGACCGAACGGGAGCCACTCCTCGGTGCGGCGGGCCACGAGGTTCCCCGTCCGGAGGACGTCCTCGAAGGCCTCGCGCTGGTGGGTGACGAGCCACTCGACGACCGGCCGCGTCATGACGAGGTCCGCGACCAGTTCGTCGACCGTCAGCCGTTCGTGGAACATCTCGATGTAGCTCGGCAGGACGACGGGGGTCATCCCGTAGAGCGTGTCGGCCTCCTCGAGCATCGCCTCCAGCGCGCGCAGCGGGTGGTGGGGGGCGTGTCGCTCGGCGTAGATGACCTCCGCGCCGCGCAGGACGGCCACGTCGAGGTCGCAGTCGGCGGCGAGTTCAGAGAGCAGCGGCCCCTTCGTACAGACCGCGTCGACGTTCGTCCGGAACTGGTCGTACTGGTCGAGCAACAGCGTTCCGAGGAGACTGAGCCGGTAGCCCCGGTCAGTCCGTTCGACCAGTCGGAGCCCCTCCAGTTCGCGGATGCCCTTGTACGCCGTCGAGCGGGAGATGTCGAGTTCCTCCTGCAACACCGGTCGGTGGACCGGCCCGTCGACCATCGCCATGAGGAAGTCGAAGCGCCGGGCGACGATGTCGATGGCCTCCCTCGGGTCGACTGACGCCTCCGGACTGGTCGCGCCGTCGTCTCCCCCCGACGGGTCGGGGGTGCCCGCCCCATCGATACGGTCCCACGGATTCGTCCGTTCCCCGGTTCCTTCCATCGTGATTAGCAGGGTTGTGTTCCCGACGACCATAAATATGATTGCTAGTAATAAACTCTAGAATCTCACGCTCGCGCGCACGGGACGTGTACAATTCCCCACCGAAGAACCCGAACACTGCCCGTTCGGGACACGTCCGAGCGCGCGAGACGTGTCCGAGCGTGCGAACGACGTCCGCCGTCATGACAGCCGTCCGGGGTGCCGAGACGCGTCCAGTCGATCCGATTGTTTCTCCGCCGCGAAAGTAAGAACATCTCCGACCCGACGGGGAGGTGAGGGGCGCAGACAGTGGGATGGCTGGCCCCGACGAACACGTATGAACGCAACTCGCGACCGGACAACCGACCGTATCGAACCGACCGACGAAGCCAGTGGTGAGGAGGTGAGCGCGCGTGTCGAGTAAGACCTCAAGCGCGACGAACTTCGCCCACGAGGCCGCCACGAACGTCTCCAGCGTCACCACCGCCGCGGTGGTGGCCCTCCGCGTCGTCCTCGGGTGGTCGTTCTTCTACTCGGGGGTGACCAAGGTCATGGACCCGACCTGGACGGCCTCCGGGTACCTCCAGAACGCCGTGGCCCCCACGAACCCCTTCGCGTCCGTGTGGCCGATGCTGGCGAGCGTGCCCCTCATCGACGTGCTGGTCCAGTGGGGCCTGCTGCTGACGGGCCTCGGGCTGATGGTCGGCGGACTGGTCCGCTGGAACGCCTTTTGGGCGTCGTTCATGATGCTGATGTTCTGGGCGAGCAGTCTCCCGCTCGAACGGGCGATTCTCGTCGACAACCACATCATCTACATCGCCGCACTCGCCGGGCTGGCGGCGCTCGGTGCGGGCCGCGTCGCCGGCGTGGACGCCTTCATCGAGTCTTCGAGCCTCGTCGAGCGCTATCCGCGGTTGCGGTACCTCCTCGGCTGACCACACGTCCCTTTCTCCCGCCGACGGTGGGCACGAAGCGTCGTCTTTATGCGGACGAATCCGGTTCGCTCGTACGAGAGCTATCCATGAGCGACCAAGACACCGACCCGCCGGCGGACCTCGACCCCGGTATCGGCGGCGACACGCCCGAGTTGACGTTCCGTGGGGGGCGACTGGTGAGCGCGCTCCCCATCGCCCTGTTCATCGTCTGGGCCATCTTCCAGTCCGGCGTCCTGCGCGTGGGCGACACCTCCGGCCTCGTCGCCGGGATGCTCGTCTCGCTCACCGTCGGGATGCTGTTCGTGAAGGGTAACTGGAAGCAGTACGCGGACGTCATCTTCGAGGGGATGACCCAGCGCGTCGCGGCGACGGCCATCGTCGCGTGGCTCTGGGCCGGCATGTTCGCCGCCACCATCCGCGCGGGCGGGTTCGTCGGCGGCCTCGTCTGGGCCGCGGACACCTTCAACGTCGGCGCGGCACTGTTCCCCGCCGCCACCTTCCTGCTCGCGGGGCTGCTCGCGACGGGCATCGGCACCGGCTACGGGACCACCGTCGCGTTCTCCGCGCTGTTCTTCCCCGCCGGGGTGGCCCTCGGCGCGGACCCCGTCCTCCTGTTTGGGGCCATCCTCTCGGGGGCCGTCTTCGGCGACAACCTCGCGCCCGTCTCGGACACGACCATCGTGAGCGCCGTCACGCAGGACTCCGACATCGGCGGCGTCGTCGCCTCACGGCTCAAGTACGCGCTCGTCGCGGCGAGCCTCGCACTCGTCGCCTACCTCGTCGCGGGGAGCGCCCTCGCCGGCGAACCCCTGCAGGGCGCCGGCGGCCTCCTCGTCGAGGAGGCCGACCCGTTCGGTCTGGTCCACGTCATCTCGATGTTCGTCGTCATCGTCACCGCCGTGGCGGGACGGCACATCATCGAGGCCATCTCGTGGGGCCTCATCGTCGCGTTCGTCTTCAACGTCGTCCTCGACGCCCTGCCCGTCGACGCGGGGGCACCGGTCAGCGACATGATAGTCTTCTACGTCAGTGAGGGGAGCGGCTTCACCGGCCTCCCGTTCGTCGTCGTCCCGGAGAACGCCGACCTCGTCGGCACCGCCGGCGGGTCGCTGTACTCCGGAGCCGTCGGCTTCTTCCCGCTCATCGTCCTGACGCTGCTCATCGTCGCGGGCGCGCAGGTGATGATTCGCGGCGGCGGCTTCGCCGCCATCCAGGACTTCCTGTTGAACCGGGTGGCGACGGGCGTCCGCCGGGCAGAACTGACGATGGTCCTCGGCACGGCGATGGTCAACGCGATGATCACCATCAACACCGCCGCCGAGATCGCCATCGCACCCTACATCGCTCGCATCGGCCAGCGCTTCAACATCAACGGCTACCGCCGGGCGAACATCCTCGACGCGAACACCTCGGCGCTCGGGTACATCTTCCCGTGGGCCGGCGGCGTCCTCGTCGGCTACACGCAGATTCAGGACCTGCCGGACACCTTCCAGTGGTTCAGCGAGTCGATGGTCGTCTCGCCCGTCGAGGTCTGGCCGTTCGTCTTCCACGGCTGGTTCCTGTTCTTCGTGTTCGTGTTCGCCGCGGTCACCGGGTTCGGCCTGGAGTACGTCCCCGACCGCGAGAGTGAGGAGGTGAGCCGCGTATGAGGAAGTTCCTCGCGGGTATCCGCTTCCGGACGAGTACGCCCACCTTCGAGGAGGGCGAGGAGATGAGCGCGTTCGTCACGGGACACGACGGCGGGACGCCGCTGATTCGCGTCGGCGACAGCGTCCTGTACCTCCCCGGCGAGTCCGTCGACCCGGACACCCGTGTCCGGATCCGCGTCACGCGCTTCGATGCGTCCACCCACGAGGGCGAGGCCGACCTCCTCGGCGTCGAGGGTGACGGCGCGTTCTGACCGCCTCCGAGTTCTTTCGTTCCGACACGTCCCGGGCACCGACCAGTCGTCTCCCTTCGTCTGGTAAGGCTCCTACCGGCCCGTCGTCGGGTCACACCGGGGTCAGGGACGACCTATCTCCCTCCGAGTCATTACTTCACGCGGTGACGAATCATGGGTCTCTCACGACGACACTACCTGACCGCAGTCGGGTCGGCCGCGGTGCTCCTGCCGGTATCCGTGGGTGCTTCGGGCATCCCCGCGGGCGGTGTCACGGGGCAGGTCGTCCAGTCCGACTCGCGGTTCCTCGAGTACGAACGCGACGAGAACGACGACATCACGTTCGTCGACCCGCGGACGGGGACGCGATTCGAGACGCGCGGCGACGACCTCGACTTCGACGACGTGGGCGTGCGCTGTCGCGAGCGACCGGATCGCCTCCGCGGTGACTTCACGCGCCGCAACCTGCCGGGGCTCCCCGACACGGTCCGGTTCCAGCGCCGCGACCCGCGATTCCGGTTCCGGACCGACATCGGCGGCGAACGCGTCGACAACGACTTCGACGGCCTGCGCCACGACTTCTCGGTCGAGGGCGGCAGCACGCAGGTCGAAGACGAGGGGCAGGGCGAACGCGACAGCATCCAGTACCGCGGTCGGACGTTCACCCTCGACTTGCGGCGCGACCGGCGCATCCGCGTTCGGGGGGCGCTCCGCTTCGACTTCAACGGGCGCGACGACGTGGACTTCCGGGACGGCGAGGTTCGCTTCAGGTCCGACGCCCGCAGGTTCCGCTGTCGGAGTCGACTGCTCGACCTGGAGTTCGACCGCCGGACCCGGGACTTCGACGCCCGCCGCGTGACCTGATAGTCCAGTCGGTTCGGACATCGAGACTGACCGACCCGCCGCCGGACGGGTCAGATTGTGATAGAAACGTGTAGGACGACCTTTTCGAATACAATCTCACGAAATCTAGCCATATTATAGCCTATTTGGATGTTTTTGGAGCCGTTTTGCCGTAAAAATACGATGCTTTAATATACAATGACACCGAGACCCCGACCGGAGGTATGGCAAGCGGAAACATATCGCGACGGAGACTACTGCGCACCGTCGGTGTCGGTGCCGTCGGGGTCGGACTCGCCGCTGGGCAGGCGTCGGGTCGGGTCGACGGGGAACGGTACGTAGTGGGGACGGCAGCGCGCCGCGGGGCGCTCGCCGCAAAGCACAACGCACAGAACGTCGACAGGGAGATCGACTTCGGCGAGGAGGGGGGTGCAGTCGCCGGGCAGTTCTCCGATTCGGACGCGCGGGCACTCGAAGCCGACCCGAACGTCCGATACGTCGAACCGGACTACGAGGTGCAGGCGTTCGCCGAGTCGGAGCCGTGGGGGGTCGACCGGGTCGGCGCGCTCGCCGCCCACGCGAAGGGGGCGACGGGCGGCGGGGCGCACATCGCGATTCTCGACACCGGCATCGACGCCGACCACCCCGACCTGCGCGCGAACGTCGGGGAGGGCTACGCCGTCGAGGAGTGCGACGGGCCCGACTGTACGAGCGACTGGGACGACGACCACAGCCACGGCACTCACTGCGCCGGCATCGCCGACGCCGTGGACAACTCGCGGGGCGTCGTCGGCGTCTCGACGGGCGCGACGCTCCACTCGGTGAAGGTACTCACTGGGGAGGGGAGCGGGTCCGCCTCGGGCGTCGCCGAGGGCATCACGTGGGCCGCAGACCAGGGCCACGACGTCATCAGCATGAGCCTCGGCGGGGACTCCTCGTCGTCGGTCATCCGGGACGCGGTGCAGTACGCCTGGGAGAAGGGTGCCGTCATCGTCGCCGCGGCGGGCAACAGCGGTCCCTGCGTTGACTGCGTCCGCTACCCGGCGAAGTACCCCGAGGTCATCGCCGTCAGCGCGACGGACGACGACGACGGCCTCGCGGGGTTCTCGTCGGTCGGCGAGGAGGTGGAACTCGCCGCACCGGGTAGCGACGTACTCTCGACGGTCGTCGGCGGCGCCTACCGCCGGTACTCCGGCACCTCGATGGCGACGCCGCACGTCGCCGGGGCCGTCGGGGTCCTCATGGGCAACGGCCTCTCTAACAGCGAGGCCCGCCAGCGACTCCGGGACACCGCAGAGGACGTCGGCCTGCGCGACACCCAGCAGGGCTACGGCCTGCTCGACGTGGCGAAGGCCGTCGGCGCCGACGACGGCGACCGGCCGGACGACCCCGACGAACCGGACGAACCGGACGAGCCGCCGCAGGGCCTCAGCGTCACGACCGGCGAGGCCACCGCGGTCACCGAGGAGGGGGCGACCCTCCCCGGCGAACTCACGAGCCTCGGCAGCGCGAGCGAGGCCGCCGTCGGCTTCGAGTACTGGCCGCAGGGCGACGAGGACTCGAAGGAGACGGTCAAGGCCGACCAGCTCGACGAGCCGGGGCCGTTCAGCCTCGACGTCGACGGGCTGGAGGCGAACGTCACCTACGTGTTCAACGCCGCCGCCGTCGGCGACGACGACAGCCAGGACCGCGGCGAGGCCCGGACGTTCACCACCGGCGGGGACGGCGGCGACCAGCCCGACGACCCCGACGACCCCGACGAACCGGACGAGCCGAACGACCCGCGCGCCCCGACCGTCGTGACCGGCGAGGCCCGGGACATCGACGACAACTCCGTCGACCTGTACGGCGAACTGACGGACCTCGGCGACGCCGAGGCGGTCGAACCGGTGTTCGTCTTCTGGGAGAAGGGCAACCGGAGCCGAACCGAAGACGAGGACGACGCCTTCGACATGGAGCGTCCCGGTCCGTTCGACGAGACCGTCATGGGCCTCGAACCGGACACGACGTACGTCTACGTCGCCCGGTGTGTCACCGAGGACGGCCGTGTGGCCGAGGGCGAGCCCCGCGAGTTCACGACCCGGGCGGACTGACCCGTCCCACCTCACTTCGTCCCGCCTCACTCCGTCGCGCCCGTGCGGTGACGGCGCGACAGATTCACCCGAGCGGCGCGCCTCTCTCGACCCGTGACAGACACAGACGACATGCGCGGGCCGTGGGCGCTCGCGCTCGGGATGGCCGCAATCGCCGCCGGCACCGTCGCCGTGAGCACGCTCCGACGACTCGCCCGGCGGCGGGACGACCCCGACGACTCCGACCGCGAGCGGGCGGGACCGCCCGGGTCGTAGCCCGCCCCGACCGCGCGGTACCCGCTGAGTTCTTATATCGCTGTGACGACTTGAGGGGGTAATGGACTGGCACGACGAACTATCCTGGTGGCAGACGGCGGTGGTCTACCAGATCTATCCGCGGAGCTTCAACGACTCTCGGGAGGACACGGAGAGTGCGCGCCGAACCGACGGTGAGGGGTCGGTGAGACACCCGGCGGGTCGCCCGCTCCCCGGAGACGGCGTCGGGGACATCCCCGGCATCGTCGAGCGACTCGACTACCTCGCGGACCTCGGGGTGGACGTGGTGTGGCTCAGCCCCGTCTACGACTCCCCGCAGGTCGACAACGGCTACGACGTGCGCGACTACCGGGCCATCGACGAGTCGTTCGGGACGCTCGCCGACATCGACCACCTCGTCGACGAACTCCACGCCCGCGGGATGCGTCTCGTGATGGACCTCGTCGTCAACCACACCTCCGACCAGCACGAGTGGTTCGAGGCGTCGCGCCGCGGCGAGGAACCCTACGACGACTACTACATCTGGCGCGAGGGACACGACGGCGGCCCGCCGAACAACTGGGAGGCGGTGTTCGGCGGGTCGGCGTGGTCCTACGACGAGACGCGCGGCGAGTACTACCTCTCGGTGTTCAGTTCCTCGCAACCGGACCTCAACTGGGCGAACTCGCGCGTGCGTAAAGAAGTCCACGACGTGGTCCGGTGGTGGCTCGACCGGGGCGTCGACGGCTTCCGCATGGACGTGGTGAACTTTATCTCGAAGACGCCGGGGCTGCCCGACGGCGACCCGGACGGGAACGTCGTCGGGAGCGAGCACTTCATCGACGGCCCGGAGGTGACCGCGTACCTCCGGGAACTCCACGACGCGGTCCTCTCGGAGTACGACGCGATGACCGTCGGCGAGATGCCCGGCGTCAGCGTCGAGGCGGCCCGCGCGTACCTCGAGGCCGGACTGGACATGGTGTTTCACTTCGACCACGTCAACGTCGGCGTCGGCAAGTCCGGCATCTGGGACGTCCCCGAGTGGGAACTGCCGGAACTGAAGTCGGTCATCGACGAGTGGCAGAGCGGCCTCGAGGAGTACTGGAACGCGCCCTATCTCGGCAACCACGACCAGCCACGCGCCGTCTCCCGGTTCGGCGACGAGTCGTTCCGGGAGGAGTCGGCCACGGCGCTCGCGACGCTCCTGTTGACCCTGCGCGGGACGCCGTTCGTCTATCAGGGCGACGAACTCGGGATGACGAACTACCCCTTCGGGACGCCCGAGGAGTTCCGCGACATCGAGACGCGCCAGTACGTCCAGGAGGCGTTGAGCGGCGGGGAGCGGACCTTCGAGGACATCGCGCCCGCCGTCCGGTTCTGGAGCCGCGACAACGCCCGGACCCCCATGCAGTGGACCGACGGCTCGAACGCCGGGTTCACGACGGGCGACCCGTGGCTCCCGGTCAACCCGAACCACGAGACGGTCAACGCCGAGGCCGAACGCGCCGACCCGGAGTCCGTCTGGCACTACTACAGGCGGGCCATCGCGCTCAGGAAGGCCCACCCGGGCCTCGCGGCGGGGGACTTCGACCACCTGATTCCCGACCACCCATCGGTGTTCGCCTACCGCCGCGACGGCGGGCGCTACCTCGTCGCCTGCAATCTCTCTGCGGAACCGGCGACGGTCGACCTGCCCTGGACGTGGGAGGGCGCGGACCGCCTCATCGGGAACTACCCCGCGGACGACGAGGGCGGCCCGACGCTCGCGCTCCGGCCCTACGAGGCCCGCGTGTACGGGGCGGGGGTCGACTGAGTCAGGTCGGACCCGCGCTCGCGCCGTCCTCGCCGACCCGGAGCCACGCGAACCCGTAGCCGTCGAGGTCGACGGTGGGCGACCCGTCGCCGCCGATGGCCGGGTCGCCGAGGAGCACCCGGAGCGATCCGCCGTCGGCGTCGGGCAGGTCGAGGCGGACCGTCCGCGGGTCGGCCCCGAGGTTGTGGACCACGACCACCGTCCGCCCCTCGTGGTCGAACCGGTGGGCGAACGTCGCCGGGTCGTCGGTGTCGAGCAGCGTGAGACGGCCCGACCCGACCGCGGGACAGGACTTCCGCACACCGACGAGTTCCTGGACGAACCGGAGCAGCGAGTCGGGGTCGGTCCACTGGTCTGCGGCGTTCACCCGGTCGGGACCGAACGCCCCGTCGACGACGGGCGCGACGAGCGACTCCGAACTCGCCGAGGAGAACCCGGCGTTCGGGCCGTCGGTCCACTGCATCGGCGTGCGAACCGCGCCCCGCCCCGGCACGTCGAGGGCCTCGCCCATCCCGAGTTCGTCGCCGTAGAGCACCAGCGGCGTCCCCGGCATCGAGAACACGAGGCTGAACGCCTGCTTCAGGCGGTCGCGGTCGCCGTCGAGCATGGGCGCGAGGCGGCGGCGGATGCCCCGCCCGTAGATGCGCATGTCCTCGTCGGGGGCGAAGCGGTCGAAGACGACGCGCTGGTCCTCCGGCGGGAGGCGACCGAGGTTGAGTTCGTCGTAGTTGCGCAGGAAGTTCGCCCACTGGCCGGCCTCGGTGGCCTCCGCGAGGTCCGTCAGGCACCGCTTCAGGGGGGTCGCCGTCTCGGTGGCCAGCGCGCCGAACAGGTGGGCGTTGAGGACGAAGTTGAGCAGAAGGTCCATCTCCTCGCCTGTCTCGGCCGCCGCGTCGGGGTCCGACGACCCGCCGTCGCCTTCGAGAACCGAACCGGGCAGGCGGTGCCCGCCGAAGTACGTGACGAGGTCCTCGGGGTCGTCGTCGGCCTCGGCGAGGAGGACCACCTCGCCGTTCGTCCGGGCGGCGTTCGCCCGCAGTTCGCGGAGGATGGCGTGCGGGTCGTCCATCTCGGGTTCGCCGGGGCGCTTCTGCTGGATCATCAGCGTCGCCGCGTCGATGCGGAAGCCGTCGACGCCGAGTTCCAGCCAGAAGTCCACGATCTTGTGTATCTCCTCTCGCACGTCCGGGTTCTGAAGGTCGAGGTCGGGCTGGAACGGGTAGAAGCGGTGGAAGTAGTAGGCGTCGGCGGCCTCGTCGTAGGTCCACACCCGGTCGTCCTCGACCTCGCCGGGGAACACCGACCCCCACTCGGGGGCCTCGCTCGGGTCGTCGGTCCAGACGTAGTAGTCGCGGTACTTCGAGTCGGGGGCCTCGCGGGCCCGCTGGAACCACGGGTGTTCGGTGGAGGTGTGGTTGACGACGAGGTCCACGATGACGCGGATGCCGCGCTCCTCGGCGGCCTGCAGGAACTCCACCACGTCGCCGAGCGTTCCCAACCGACTGTCCACGGCGTAGTAGTCCCGCACGTCGTAGCCGTTGTCGCGGTTCGGCGTGTCGTAGAACGGGAGCAACCAGAGGCAGTCGACCCCCAGTCGGTCGAGGTAGTCGAGTCGCTCGGTCAGTCCCTCGAAGTCGCCCACACCGTCGCCGTCGCTGTCCTGAAACGCCTCGACGTCGATGGCGTAGATGACCGCGTTCTCGAACCAGCGTGCGCCTCGGGAGACGGTCATTCGTTCGCCGATTCGCAGGGCGAGGACAAAAGTGACGATGCACGCACGCGAAAGTCGGACGGTCCGCCAGTCGGGTCGGTCGCCCCGACTCGGGCGGGGTCAATCGGGGTGCCTGACGATGTGGACGTCGTAGTGCGGGTCCTCGGAGACGGGCGACCCGACGCTCGTGACCGGTGAGGTGACCCGCCCAGCGTTCTCGCTGCCGACGAAGACGATGGAGACGTCGAGTTCGTGGGCCACCTGCCGAATGCGACGGCTGATGTCCATCGTCGTGGAGGCCATCGAACTGGTGTTCTCGGTGTGTTCGACCCGGACCGTCGCGTCGGGTGCCACCTCGCGCGCGCGGTCAGCGATGCGTTCGCCGACCGTCTCGGCGTCGAACGCTTCGTCCCCACGGAGCCACCCGCGTTCCTCGGCGAACTCGGCGTCGGGCGGGACGACGACGAGGACGACGACCTCCTCGCCGGTCAGTTCGCCGAACCGCGTCGCGCGGGCGACGGCGGTCCGCGAGAGGTCGGACCCGTCGAACGGAGCCAGGAGAACCATACCACCTCCACGGGACGCGCCGGCATAACTCCTGTCGGTGGAGCGAGCGGTCGGCCGCCTCAGAGCGACTCGGTCTCGTCGACGCTCTCCTCTACCTCCTCCAGGTCGCGTCCCTCGTTGGCCTCGCTCTTGCCCTCCGCCCTGCCCGTCAGTTCGCCGTAGAGGGCCTCGCGGACCTCCTCCGCACTGCCGAACTCGTCGCGACCCGTGTTGGTCATGCGGTCGAAGACGCTCCCCAGCGACTCCGTCTCGTTGGGCATGTCGAGTGGCTGGTCGGCGTACTCCTTGGCGAGTTCCTCGCTCCTGACGGGGTACTTCCGTCCGCCGAGGTCCTCCTCGACCGACTCCATGATGCGCTCGACGCTCTCGGCACGGTCGTGCTTTCGCTGCTCCGCACGGTCCTGGGCGCGGTCTCGGTCGGTCATTGTCGTACCCGGTGAGTAGACGCCTCGGACACAAAGGCGTGCGGGCCCGCCTGTGCAGGGTCGCCGGGTCAGTTCGTCGTGAGGATCTCGACGACGTCGCGGTGGTCGAGCGGGTGGTCCGCGCCGATCTGGCGCTTCGACCGGCAGTCGACGCCGTGCAGGAGGCCGTCGCCGATGTCCGAGTGCAGGAAGTACGCGAAGTCCTCGGTGGTCGCGTCGGGCGGCAGGAGGAAGCAGTCCCGGAGGACCTTCCCCTCGTCCGTGACGACGCCCTTCGCGCTCCCGGGGAAGATGGCCTTCACGCCGAGGACGTCGAAGAGGGCGCTCTCGAGGGCCGCCTGCACGCCCGTCCCCTCGAAGGCGGTGACGAAGTCGCGGATCTGTTCGAGGCCGCGCTTCTGGTCCATCGAGACGTCACCCACCACCTCGAAGTCCGACGCGCCGGGCGTGTAGTCGACGACGTCGTTCTCGGCGGCCTTCTTGAGTGCTCGCTCGGCGTGGGCGCTGACGGGGACGAACGTGAGGTGGTCGTAGTCGGGGTCGGCGGTTATCTCCTCGTAGTTGGCCTGCGCCTCGGGCGTGTCCATCTTGTTGGCCGCGATGACCATCGGCTTCGTGCGCTTTCGAATCTCGCGGGCGAGTTCGAGTTTCGCCGCCTCGTCCCACGCGTCGGGGTCCAGTTCCATCCCCATCGCGAGGATGACCTGCTTCATCTGGTCCTTGTTGATGCCGAAGGCGTCCATCTGTTCGGCCAACGACACCTCGATGTCCTTGTCGGTCCCGTGGTAGCCGTTGCGATAGCGCTCGATGCCTTTCTTCAGGACGCCGAGGTACCACTGGTCGAGTTCCTCCTCGAGGAAAGCGATGTCCTCGCGGGGGTCGTGGCCCTCGGTCGGTTCGCCCTCGATGTCGGTCTTCCCGGAGAAGTCGACGACGTGGACGAGGACGTCCGCCTCGTTGAGGTCGGTGAGAAACTGGTTGCCCAGTCCCTTCCCCTCGTGGGCACCGGGGATGAGGCCGGCGACGTCCACGAGTTTCGTGGGGACGAAGCGCGTCCCGTCGTCGCAGAACCCCGTCTCGGGGGTGCACGTCTCGCCGAACTCGGGGGCGGCACACTCCACGCGCACGTACGCCTCCCCGATGCTCGGGTCGATGGTGGTGAACGGGTAGGCCCCCTCGGGCACGTCGTTCATCGTCGCCGCGTTGAAGAAGGAGGACTTGCCCACGGATGGCTTGCCCACGAGACCGATCTTGTAGCTCATTGACCCTCGTCGGGAGTGGGGTCGCTAAGGGGTTGCGTCTCGGTCCGTAGTTGGCACGCGAACGCATGGCAGTCGCCTCGGCCACCCGTCGGCCCCCGAAGTGATGGGCCGCCCCCTCCTACCGCGGGCATGGACGTCTCGCACATCGACCACGTGAACCTCCGCATCCCGGCCGACGGCGTCGAGGAGGCGGTGACGTTCTACGTCGACATGCTCGGCTTCGAGACGGACCGGATGGACGCCTTCGAGTCCGGCGAGGAACCCTTCTTCTCGATTCGCCTCGCGCCCGACCACGTCGTCCACCTCTGGCCCACCGAGGAGTTCGACCCACCACAGGCGACGAACTACGACCACCTCGCACTCGTCGTGGAGGACGACGTCGACGGCATCGAGGCCGAACTGGAGGCGAGGGGCGTCGTGGTGCAGGAGCGACTCGACGCCCCCCTCGGCGCGACGGGCGAGGCACCCGCCGTCTACGTCCGCGACCCCTTCGGCTACCGCCTCGAACTGAAGGCCGGACGGGACACCTGAGAGTCTGCCACAGTTGTTCACCGAGAATCTATGTAGGACGCTCGCGAGCGGCGCGGAGGCCAGCGAAACCCGCCCCGTAGTCCTGAACTATCACGAACGTTGTAGGTACGTACGCAGTACCACGGTACACCTTACACGGTCGTTACACGGGGTGAGGACACGATTCTTCACGACAGGTGTGGTACCACGTCTCATTTCCTATCACTTAGAGAGAATATTTTTATACCCGGAACCCGAACTACAGAGTGAGACCGGAGACGGGTGCTCCCCGCGTTCGTCCCCGCTCGGTTCGCACGATGTCACGACGATTCACGCACTACGACGGCCGGTACGACCCACGAACACCCAGCGACACGTCCTCGCTCGTCGGGATGCTCGCGTTCGCCGCGCTCTTCCCCTTCCTCCTCTGGGCGGTCAGCCACCCCGCCGCCGCGGCGACAGTCGTCACCGTCGGCGCGGTGACGCTCCTGCTCGCCCGCTTCGGGACGGCCGCCGCCGTCCGGCGCCTTCGCGGTCGCTCGACGGCGTTCAAGCTCCCCGGCCTCGGCGCGCGCGTCGAGGTCAGCCTCTCGCCGAAGCTCAACCGATAGACCCGCACCGCGCGAGAACACACCGACTCCGGCCCGCCGCGGGCCGCGTCGTGACTCGACTCCCGACCACCCGACCGCGCTGCTTCTTCCCGGCGTCCGCACGACGCCCCGCCGACCTCAGACCAGTAGCCCGTCGAGCACCGCCCGTCCGGCGCGGTAGGCGTTCTCCGCGGCCGCCTCGATGGCGTACTCGCCGGTCTCTTCCGCGAGGCTCTCGCGTGGGGTCCGGTCGTCCAGCGGCCGGTCGTAGTTCGCCAGCGCCCGCACCGAGACGTACCGGTCGAGCAGGCCGACGCGGTCCAGCGCGACCGCGACGCCCGCCGACTCCATCTCTGTGATGCGGTAGGTCCCCGCGTCGTACGCCCCGACGAGCCACTCGACCTGGTCCGCGAGGGCCGCGCCGTGCCAGAACTCGTCGCCCGAGACGACGGTCCCCGACCCGACGACCGGCGGGTCGTCGCCCACCGTCCGGAGGTCCGTCCCCCGGACCGCCTCGACCGCCGCCGCGGCGCGGTCGCCGTCCAGCGGGTAGACGTAGTCGCGCTCGCGGAACGCCAAGAGTTCGACCGGTCGCTCGCCCCCGTGTTCGGGCAGGCGGTTCTTCCGGTCCCAGTCGACGACGCACTTGCCGACGGAGACGGACCCGAGCGGTCCCGCCGCAGGCGGACCACCCGCGATACCGGCGGAGAGGAACAGCGCGTCCGAGCACTCCACCCGGTCGGTCGCGAGCAGCGTGGCGACCGTCGTCGCCGCCTCCGCCTTCCCGATGCCCGTGGGAACGACGCCGACGCCCTCGTCCGTGTACCGCAGGGGGGCGACGAGTCCCGGCAGGTCGAGTTCGCCGGCGAAGGACACGCCGTCCAGCCACGGCTGGAGTTCGCTGAACCCGAGGACCTCGTGGAACGCGGGGAGGACGAGGGCGCGCAGGGTGAGCGGGCCGCCTCCGTCCCCGTCGGTCGCTTCCCCGCTCATCTCTCCACCACGTCGGGGAGGTCGGCCAGCCCCGACAGTTCGTGTGTGGGTTCGACGGAGAGGTCGTAGTCGGCGCGGTGTTCGCGCCACAGGAACGCCGAGTCGGTGCCGGCGGCGTGGGCGGCCACCACGTCGCCCTCGCTGTCGCCCACGTAGAGGGCGTCCTCGACCTCGACGCCGAGATCGGAGAGTGCCCGCTCGATGAAGTACGGTTCGGGCTTCTTGCGGCGGACGTCCTCGACCGTCGGCTGGCGGCCGTAGTACGTCTCGAAGTGCTCGCGGAGGTCGTAGTGGTCGAGGATGCACTCGATGGTCGCGTGCTGGTTCGAACTGACGATGCCCTTCGGCACGTCGAGCGCGAGGGCGGCGTCCACGTCGTCGTACAGCGGTTTCCGTCCGTCGAGCACCTCCGCCTGCTGGGCCTCGGTGTAGTTCGTATCGCGGCGGTGCCAGAACTCCTCGGGGTCGAGACCGTGCCGGGCACAGACCGCCTCCAGACCGTCGACGGTGACGTGCGAGAGAATCGCCCGCAGGTCGTCGTCGCTCGGGTCCACGCCGAAGGCGTCGAACGCGCCGTGGGCCGCGGCCCGGAGCACGTCCCAGTCGGTTATCTCGGTGAGGACCCCGTCGTTGTCGAAGACGACTGCCTCGTAACGCATGGGTGGACCTCGCTGCGAGACGCCGATGAGTCTACCGGACGACGGTTCCCCCGGTTGTGGCCTCGTCGCACTCGCGTTCGGGGCGTCGAGTGGACGCGGCCGTGTCGCTCGGCGGAAGAAGAGAAGCGTTCGCGGCGGCCTACTCGACCGTGTTCCGGAGGGTGCCGACGCCCTCGTAGGTTATCTCGATTTCGTCGCCCGACTCGACGAGTCCCGGGTTGGCGGGACTGCCGAAGGAGATGACGTCGCCGGGCCGGAAGGTGAACCGCTGGGAGAGGAAGGCGACGATCTCGCGGGGGGTGAAGAACATCTGGGCCGTCGTCGCCTCCTGACGGCGTTCGCCGTTGATGTCCGTCCACATGTCCATATCCGAGACGTCGGCGTCCGTCTCGACGTAGGGGCCGAGGGGGCCGGACCCGTCGAACGCCTTGCGGGCGGTGCGGCCCTCCTGGTCGAGGGCGTCGAGGTCGTTCATGATGGTGTAGCCGAGGAGGGCGTCGTCGACCTCGCTCTCGTCGAGTTCGTGGCACTCCTCGCCGACGACGACGGCGAGTTCGCCCGCGTAGGTGAGTTCGTCGGTCCACTCGGGGTACTCGATGGGCGCGCCGTGGGAGATGACCGACACCGGCGGCTTGATGAAGAAGTCCGGTTCGTCGGGCACGTCGTAGCCCATCTGTTCGACCTTCGCGCCGAAGTTGCGACCCACGCAGAACAGCGCCGAGGGCTCACAGGGCGCGAGCAGGTCGTACTCCCCCTGCTCGTATCGCTCCCCGTCGTCGGTGGTGACGCCGCCGTCGACGTACTCGCCGGTCTGCACGCCGTCGTCCGTCTCGATGCGCGCGAGTTTCATGCCCCTACCTCCCGCCGGCGGGCCGTATGCCTTGCGAGTCGGGACGGTGAGAAGACATATCTCCGTGCCAACGAATACCACCCACATGGAGTCGGACAAGCGCCACTACCCCTTCGAGGGCACGGAACCGCAGGTCCACGGCAACGCCCACGTCAGCCGCGAGTCCACGCTCGTCGGCGACGTGACGGTGGAGGCGAACGCGAGCGTCTGGCCGGGCGTCGTCCTCCGGGGCGACGTGGGACCGGTCGTCGTCGGCCGCGAGAGCCACATCGGGGACAACGCGACCATCCACGCCTCCCACCTCGGCGAACGGGTGATGGTCGGCCACGGCGCGGTGCTGAACGAAGCCACCGTCGAGGACGGTGCGCTGATCGGGTTCAACGCCGCCATCAGCGAGGCCACCGTCGGCCGGGGGAGCATCGTCGCCATGGGGACGAACGTCCTCCCCGGCATGGACATCCCACCGAAGTCGTTCGTGTTCGGGACCCCCGCCCAGTACGTCCCGCTCTCGGAGTCGACGGTCAACACCGAGGGCGTCTTCGAGTCGTACTCCTCCGGGGAGTACACCAACCTCGCGGCGCGCCACGAGGCGCTGTTCGACTAGTCGACCCCCCCGACTACGACAGTTCCTCGATCACGTCCGGCGAGTCGTTCGCCGGGTTGTTCACCGCCTTCGAGACCGGATACGCGCGGAACTCCTCGTCGGTGGGCATCCCCACCGCCTCGACGTCCGCGCCGTCCAGCCACGCCGCCTCGTCCTCGGGGGCGAGCACTAGCGCCTGCCGGTGGTGGTACTGCGCCATGAACGGCGTCGGCTCCCGGGTGACGATGGTGAACGTCTCGATAGCCTCCGTCTCCCGGTCCGGACCCCCCTCGCCGCCGAACTCCCCCAGTCCGGTCTGCTTCTGTTTCGGCTTCCAGTTCTGGTAGAGACCGGCCAGCGCGAACGGTTCCTCGTCTCGCCGGGTGATGCGGTAGGGCTGTTTCCCCGCGTCACCCTGTTTCCACTCGTAGATGCCGTCCGCGGGCACCAGACAGCGCCGCTCCCGGTATGCTTCGCGGAACGCGGGCTTCTCGGCCAGCGTCTCCGCCCGGGCGTTGATGAACCCGTCGCCCAGTTCGTCGGCCCACGAGGGGAGCAGGCCCCACCGGGACTCGGTGATGGACTCGCGGGAGACGTCACGGACGACGGGGAGCGACTGGCGCGGCGCGGCGTTGTAGCGCGGGCGGTACTCGACGGTCAGGTCGGCGTCGAACCGTTCCTCTAGCTCGTCGGGCGGGACGAAGAGACTGTAGCGGCCACACATACCCGAGCTACACCCCGCAGGGGTAAGAACCGTCGCCCGGCACCGGACTACAGGGGGCGCTCCTCGCGTTCGGCGCGGACGACGATGGTGTCCGCCACCCGGTCGCCCAGTCGCTGGCGCTGGGTGGTCCGTGGCAGCGAGAGGAGGCCGACGCCGAGGACGTCGGCGAGACGGAGCAGTTCGCGGACGGCCGCCGCCCGGTAGGTCGGTGCGTCCCCGCGGGAGTCCACGACGACGACACCCGCGAGGTACTTCCCGAGCGTCTGTCCCCACGTCCCGACGAGCGCGACGGCGTACGACATCCAGACGACGGGCGCGAACAGGAGTGCCGGCGGGAGGCCGACGTCCGCGAGTTCCACCGCGTCGAACGGGCCCGCGAGCGTCGCGAGCGCGACGCTACAGAGGCCGACGACGACGGCGTCGATGCCGACTGCGAGGGTGCGCTGGCCGACGACGTCGCTCGCCGCCAGGTCCGGCGCGACCCGACTGAACTCCACCATAGTACGTGAGACGCGAGGGTACGGGTAAAAACCCGTCGTCTATCGAGATAGTCTTCAGCCGATACCATCACCCCGTCGAGACACAACGATTAACACACGAATGTCCGAACGCGGTGTATGCTCGACGACATCACGGCGCTGGTGACGGGTGCGAGTCAGGGAATCGGCCGCGAGATAGCCCGGACGTTCGCCGACCGGGGCGCGAACGTCGTACTGGCGGCGCGAAGCGAGGCGAACCTGCGCGAGACGGCCGAGCCGATGCCCGAGGAGCGAACGCTGGTCGTCCCGACGGACGTGACCGACGAGGCGCGCGTCAAGGCGGCGGTCGAGGCCTGTGTGGACGCGTTCGGCGGACTGGACTGCCTCGTCAACAACGCGGGCATCGCGGGACCCACCGCACCCCACGAGGAGGTGTCCGCCGAGGAGTGGCAGACCGTCCAGAACGTGAACGTCCTCGGGTCGTTCCTCTGTGCGAAGCACGCCTCGCCGCACCTGCGCGAGAGCGTCCGGGGGAGCATCGTGAACGTCTCGTCCATCGGCGGGAAGAAGCCCTACCCCCTGCGGACGCCCTACGCCGCCTCGAAGATGGCGCTCATCGGTCTGTCGCGGGCGCTGGCGTTCGAACTCGGCGAGGACGAGGTGACCGTCAACACCGTCTGTCCCGGTCCCGTGACCGGTGACCGCATCGAACGCGTCTTCGAGGCGCGCGCGGAGGCGACCGGCGTGAGTTACGAACAGGCGAAACGCGACCTCGTCCTCGACGACCTGCCCCTCGACGAGATCGTGCCCGTCGAGGAGGTGGTCGAACAGGTCGCCTACCTCGCGGGGCCGAACGCGCGCCACGTCACCGCACAGGACGTCAACGTCGACTCGGGGGCGACCTGGTACTGAGGCGAGGTCGAACCCGACGACTGCGGGGCCACACACTGACGGGCCCGGGGGGCGAAGCGGGCGTATGAGCACGACAGTCCCCGTCGACGAGTGGGACCGGATGACGACGGAACTCCGGACGTTCGCGGGGGAGGAGGGGCGCATCGAGGAGTCCGATGACGGTATCCGCGTCGACTTCGGGTCGGCGCACGTCTCCCTCGGGCGCGACGGGCGCGTCGAGACGGGGATGCCCCTCCACGACTTCGCCACCGCCGACGCCGTCGCCGTCGAGTTCGACCACAACGCGGGCGTCTTCCACGTCCGCGGTGAACACACCACCTACCGATTCGAGCGGCCCTGAGCGGCCCCCTGAACGCCCGGGAGCGCCCGCGACTTTAAATCGGATGGCGCGCAACGTGAACCCGTGACGCGGGAGCCATCGTTCGACATCCCGACCCGCCCGGAGCGCCGGTACTCGCGGACGACCGTCGAGTACGATGGGTCGGTGGTGTTCTCGCTCGTCCCTCGGGGCCGGAAGGACGCCCCCGCGGACGGGGAGGTCGACCGCCTCCTCGGGCGGGTGCTGGAGGAGGGCCCGTACCGCTACGGCGACTGGTTCGACCTCCCGATGCCGCTGTACCTCGTCCACGACGACGACACGGGCGATACGTTCCGGGTGGCGGTCCGCGACGGCACCGTCGAACTGCACGTCCTGCCGGAGACGGAGTCGGCGGGGTTGCGAGCGCTGTACGACCGCCTCGTGGCCGCGAGCGACGACCAGTGGGCAGTCGACTGTCGCACCGGCGAGTGATGGGTCGGTCGGAACCGATTAGCACCGGGGCCGCAATCGGTCGGTATGACACACTCACGCGTGGTCGAACTGGAGGGCCACATCATCGACTCCGGGATGCTCGGCCGGTGTATGGGCATCGTCATGGACATGGACGGCCTGTTCGAAGTCGAGGAGTTCGACGTGGGCCGCTCGAACACCGAGGAGTCCTACGCCCGGATGACCGTGACGGCGGACACCGAGGCCGAACTCCAGGCCATCGTCCACGAACTCCACCAGAGCGGCGCGAACCCCGTCGACCCCCTCGACGCGACGCTCACCGCCGCCCCCGCAGACCGGGTCGTCCCCGAGGGGTTCTACTCCACGACGAACCACCCCACGCAGGTCCGCTTCGAGGGCGAGTGGGTCGAGGTCGAACACATGGAGATGGACTGCGCGGTGGTCGTCGACCCGAACGCCGAGGGCGGTCCGCGCGCCTACACGAAGGTGCTCAACGCCATCGAGGAGGGCGACCGCGTCGTGACGGGCGAGGCGGGCATCCGCGTCCAGCCACCCGAGCGCCCCCGGGGGACGGAGGGCACCTTCGGGTTCATGCAGGGTGGCGTCTCCTCCGAGCGCCCCTCCGAGACGACGATCAAGCAGATCGCGGAGGCGATGCGGGCGGTCAACGATGCCGGGGGGACCGTCCTCGTCGTCGCCGGCCCGGCGCTCATCCACTCGGGGGCGCGCGAGGACCTCGCCCGACTGGTCCGCGAGGGGTTCGTCCACGCCATCTCGGCGGGCAACGGCTTCGCGGTCCACGACCTCGAGCGCGACCTGTTCGGCACCTCCCTCGGCGTGAACACGGAGACGCTCGACCACGCCCGGAAAGGCCACAAACACCACATCTACACCATCAGCGAGATCATCAAGGCGGGGTCCATCCCCGACGCCGTCGAGTCGGGACTCGTCGACTCGGGCGTGATGTACGAGTGTGTCACCAACGACGTCCCCTACGTCCTCGCGGGGTCCATCCGCGACGACGGCCCGCTTCCGGACACCATCACTGACGCCGTCGAGGCGCAGAACGCCATCCGCGAGCAGGCCCACGAGGCGGACATGGTGCTCATGCTCTCGACGCTGTTGCACTCCGTGGCGGTCGGCAACTGCCTCCCCTCGACGACGCGGGTCGTCTGCGTCGACATCAACCCCGCGACGGTCACGCAACTCCTCGACCGGGGGAGCGCGCAGGCGGTCGGGATGGTGACCGACGTGGGGACGTTCGTCCCGATGCTCGCCGACTACGTCCTCGAGTCGGCGGACTCGACTGACTCGACCGACCCCGAGTCGACGGCCGGGGTGGAGTCGGACTCGACGGCCTCGCGGTAGCAGACGAGGTCCTGTCTGGCGCGCCGGACGGCGACGTTGGCGGTCCCCGTGACCGCCGATTCGACGGTCGCCAGTCGCTCGTGGAGGCGGGCCGCGCGCTCGCGCGAGGGTGTGTGCGTCATGTCCTCGAGTTCGCTGGTGACGAACCCGAGCGTGGAGCGCAAGCCGGGGTCGGCGACCGAGGCGTCGGCCGTGGCGAGGCGGTCGCTGGCCCTGAGGAGGTGGCGAGCGGGGTCGGACGAGTCGGCAGACCGGTCGGGAGACGGCACCATACCCAACGTGGCGACCCGCTTGCAGTTAGGTACGCGGCCCCTACTGGGCCTGCCCGTCGGTTAGGGGGACGGCAACCACGGGACGCTCGCTGCTCAGGAGGATGTCCTGTGCGTTGCTCCCGAAGATGATCTTCCCCGTGGGGTTGCGCCGCCGGATCCCGATGACGATCTCGTCGGCGTCGTACTCCTCGGCGGCCGCGAGGATGTCCTCGGCGGGGTCGTTGCCGCGGACGAACTGGTGGGCCTCAACGGGGACCGGCAGGCCTTCCGCCAGCACCTCGATGGCCTTACTCCCGCCGCGAATCTCGTCGCTGCTCGTCTCGTCGCCGCCCTCCTGTGAGTTGACGACGTACACCGAGTCGCCGTCGGTGATACGCCCCTGCAGGTAGTCGAGGATTCGCTCGCTGGTGTCCGCGTTCTTAGTGCCTACGACGAAGGTGACCATGCGTGGTACCACACCCTCATCCGTGATAAACGTCCCTGCGTACGGGACGCACAGACGGGTCCGGGGTCGACCCCGAGTCGCCGAATTCGGGGCTCCGACCCCCGACAGCTAACTTCCCCTCCGCGCCACTGCGTGTATGGATACCAAGAAGTTCCTCTTCGCGTCGCTGGACGCCGCCCTCATCGGCGACATCGCGTGGCAGGTCCACCGGGAGGGCCACGACGTGAAGTACTACGTCGAGGCCGAGTCCGATCGGGAGATAGCGGACGGGTTCGTCCCGAAGACCGACGACTGGCGCGCCGAGGTGGAGTGGGCCGACGTGGTCGTCTTCGACGACATCTGGGTCGGCACGGACGTCGGGACGGGAGAACTGGCACAGGACCTCCGCGAGGAAGGTCACGCCGTCATCGGGGGCACCCCGGACACCGACCGACTGGAGGACGACCGCGGGTACGCGATGGAGGTGCTCGACGAACACGGTGTCAAGACGCTTCCCCACCGGGAGTTCACGGACTTCGACGCGGGTATCGCCCACGTTCAGGAGCACCCCGCGCCGTACGTCGTCAAACCGCTCGGCGAGGTCCAGAACGTCAAGCGCCTCGTCTACGTCGGCCGCGAGGACGACGGCAGCGACGTAGTCGACGTGCTCCGCGCGTACAAGAAGGCGTGGGGCCACCGGATGAAAGGCTTCCAGCTCCAGCGGCGCGTCGAGGGCGTCGAGGTGGCCGTCTGCGGGTTCTTCGACGGCGAGGGGTTCGTCGACCCCATCAACTTCAACTTCGAGCACAAGAAGCTCTTCCCGGGCAACATCGGCCCCTCGACGGGCGAGATGGGGACGGCGATGTTCTGGGCGGGGCGCAACCGCCTGTTCGAACGGACCCTCGGGCGACTGGAGGGGTGGCTCGCCGACCAGGGCTACGTCGGGAGCATCGACCTGAACTGCATCGTGAACGCCCGCGGGGTCTACCCGCTGGAGTTCACCCCGCGCTTCGGCTACCCGACCATCACCCTACAGGAGGAGTCCTTCGAGTCGCCGACCGGCGAGTTCCTCTACCGACTGGCCCACGGCGAGGAGACCGACCTGCGGGTCCACGGCGGCTATCAGGTCGGCGTCCGAGTCTGCCTCCCGCCGTTCCCCTTCAGCGACCCGCAGACGTTCGACGAGAACTCGCGGAACGCGGCTATCGTCTTCGAGGGCGACTGCGAGGGCGTCCACATCGAGGACACGAAGAACGTCGACGGGCAGTGGCGCGTCGCCGGCGAGTCCGGCGTCGCCCTCGTCGTCACGGGGATGGGCGAGACGATGACGGCGGCCCGCGAACGGGCGTACGACCGTATCGAGGACGTCATCGTCCCGAACATGTACTACCGCGACGACATCGGCGAGCGCTGGGTCGAGGGGGAGGGCGACCGCCTGCAGGCGTGGGGCTACCTCGGGCCCTGAGCCGACCTTGCGTGGGCCCGACGCCTCGTCGGAGCGATAGCGTGGCAGGCGGCTATCGCTCCGGGACGAAATCAGCGTCAAACGCGTCGCAGACGCCGGATCCAGAGGTTCCGGCTCACAAAGGCATAAGCCCGTTCGGTGCCAACTTATCGACACTCTACGCCCCATGGTAGACAACTCCCAGCTTGCCGAGAGCAAGTCCATCCACAGGCGGACCGGCAAGACGTTCTACTACGCCACCCGCCTGCTGCCCCAGCGGGTCCGCCGCGCGACGTACGTCCTCTACGCGTTCTTTCGTATCTCCGACGAGGTAGTCGACAGCGCGGGACAGAGTCCCGCCGGTGGCCGGACGCAGTCCGGCGACGACACCGACTTCACGCCGAAGCAACAGCGAGAGCGGCTCCTCTCTATCCGCGACCAGGCGCTCGGCCGCGAACCGACCGACGAACCGGTCCTCGCGGCGTTCGACGAACTCAGGCGCGAGGTGGGCATCGAGGACGAGGAAGTCGAGGTGTTCATCGACGCGATGCTCACCGACATCGAGAAGACGCGCTACGAGACGTACGACGAACTCGAGGCGTACATGCGCGGGTCGGCGTCGGCCGTCGGCGAGATGATGACCTCCGTGATGGGGCCGGAGGACCCGGCGACGGCGCGGCCGCACGCGCAGAAACTCGGCGAGGCGTTCCAGTTGACGAACTTCCTGCGGGACGTCCGCGAGGACATCGTCGAGCGCGGGCGCATCTACCTCCCGCAGACGACGCTCGCCGAGTACGGGGTGACCGACGAGCAACTCGAACGCTTCGAGGTGGACGAGGCGTTCCGCGACGTGATGCGTCACGAACTGCGCCGCGCGGAGGGACTCTACCGCGAGGGGGTGGCGGGCATCGAGACGCTCCCCGAGGACTGCCAGTTCCCGGTGTTGCTCGCGTCAGTGCTGTACGCCGACCACCACCGACTCATCCGCGAGCGGAACTACGACGTGCTCTCGGCCACGCCGCAGTTGAGCACCCTGCGGAAACTGACGCTCGTCGCCAAGACGGGCGCGCTCTGGTCGCTCTCGAAGGACCCCGAGCGCGTCTTCGCGCGCGTCAGCGCCATCCCGATGGGGAGCGACCACCGCCACGGCCGCCCCGACCACGAGGCGGGCGAGGCCCGTCCCGCACAGTAGTCGGCCCCGCAGCCCGCCCGCTTTCTGCCCCTCCTCGCGGCGTCACACCCCGGCGGTCGACGGCTCCCGACCCCGCCGCTCGGCACGCAGCCCGCGGATGAGGTCCTCGCGCGTGACGATACCGACGAGTCGCCCCGCTTCGACGACGGGGACGCGGTTGACGTCGCCCGCGAGGACGTCGAGCAGTCGGTCGAGGTCGGCGTCCGGCGGTACCGTGACCAGCGCCGTCGTCATCACCTCGCGGACGGGCTTGCGGGCGTTGCGCGCGAGGTCGATGCCGAGGTCGAGGTCGTCCCACGAGACGTCCAGGGCGTAGGTGAGCGTCTCGGAGAACGGCGGCAGGCCGACGGGAAGCCAGAGGACGCGCTCTCTCGTCCGGAACAGGCGGACGAGGTCGCCCTGCGTGACGATACCGACGAGTCGGTCGCCCTCGACGACGGGGAAGCCGTCGAAGTCGCACCGGGCGAGGCGACCCAGTACCTCCCCCACCTCGTCGTCCGGCGAGACGGTCTCGACGGGCGCCGTCATGACCGTACGGGCTGTGAGCATGGTGTCTGTAGGTCGCGAGCGGGGGTAGCGGTTGCGCCGGGGTAATTCGACGTACCGACGACATCCCTACCGCCCGGGCCACGGGACGGACCGCCGCACGTCGAAGTCGAAGCGGTCGGTGTACAGGAGACCGACGCCGAAGACGGCGGCGACGGCGACGGGGACGAGGTTGCCGAAGTAGGCGTTGACGACACCCCACAGGAGGACGAAGCTCACGAGGTCGTCGAGCATGAACGCGCACGCTTCGACGCGTCGGAGGAGGCCTGTCCGGTCGAACCCCCTGTCGAAGGCGACGACGGCCACCGTCGCGGAGACGACCCATCCGAGATAGTTCGAGGCGGGCACGTCGTAGTAGGGCCACTCGCCGACGTACTCCCAGAAGCCGAGCGACACCGCGGCGGGGTCGAGGACGAGGTCCATCGCGACGACGGCGGCCACCACGACTGGGAGTCGGACGAGCGCCGACTCCGCCCGTCGCCCGAGCAGGAGGAGACAGAGCAGGTAGCTGTTCAACACGAGGGGGAAGAAGAAGACGGGGAGCGCGAGGGGAATCTCGCCGAACAGCATCGGCCCGAGGGCCACCTCGTAGCTGAACTCACCGTAGGGCCACCCGGTCGTCACGCCGAGCAGTTCGATACCGTAGGCGTAGGCGGTGAGCGCGAGGAGCGCGACCCCCGCCTTCCGGTCGACGAGGGGGGCCACCCCCGCGACGAGGGGCAGGCGCATCACCAGCACGCCGACGAGGATGAGGTAGGGGTTGAAGTTCAGCGGACCGGGGAGGAGCGACTCGGCGCTGGCGACGAGCAGTACCGCACCGACGACGGGGAAGACGACGGCGATGGTGAAGCGGTTCTCGCGGACGAGGCCGTCGAGGCGGCGCTGGGCGCGTTCGCGGTCGAACCCGGCGACCTCACCCATACAGGAGCACCCACAGGCCCGCCATCGTGATGAGCATCCCGACGAGGGTGTTGATGGCCGGGTACCACCAGTAGGCCTCGCTCACGTCCACCTCCGAGCGGACGATGCCGAGGACGATGACCGGGTACGCCCCGAGAACGGTGGCGAAGAAGGGGTGGACGAGGCCGAAGACGGCCGCCGCCGCCACCCAGCAGACCGCACAGTACAGGTACGTGCGCGACTTCCCGAGGAACGTGGCCGTGGTCCGGATGCCCGCCGCCCGGTCCGGTTCGATGTCCGGAATCGCGGAGAACGTGTGCATCCCCATCGTCCAGAGCCACGCGCCCGCGACGGCCGCCCACGGGGGCCACTCGCCCGCCAGTGCGGCGTAGCCGACGACGCCCGGTAGGACGTACAGGCCGTTCGACAGCGAGTCGAGGAACGGCGTGGTCTTGAACCTGAGCGGGGGTGCGCTGTACTCCGTCGCCAGCAGGCCGAACGCGAGGAAGGCGACCAGCGCCTCCCACGGGAGGACGAACGCGAACGGGACGGCGAGGAGTGCGCTCGCGAGGACGACCCCGACGACGAGTCGCCCGCCCCGGTAGCGCACCTCGCGGTCGTCTTTCTTCTCGTTGTGCTCGTCCACGTCGGCGTCGAAGACGTCGTTGACGCCGTAGAGGTAGACGTTCGCCGGGAGGAGGAAGTACGCGAACAGCGCGAGGGCGAGGGGCGCGAACAGTTCGCCCGGCGTCTCGGCGGCGTAGGTCACGCCCACCACGACCGGTCCCGCGAGGTAGAACCAGAAGCGCGGGCGCGAGAGGCGCAGGAGGTACCCCGACCGCGTCGAGGCGGGCGGCAGGAGGTCGTCGAGGCTGGTCGCGAACGCCATCCGACTCACTCGTCCTCTACGAGCGTGTTCGCCGTATGCTCTCCGCTGATGAGGCACATGGGGACGCCGATGCCGGGGGTGGTGTACCCGCCCGTGAAGTAGAGGCCGTCGACGGCCGACGAGCGGTGGCCGGGCCGCAGGAGGGCCGTCTGTCGGAGCGTGTGCGCGAGGCCGCCGAGCGCGTTCCCGCGATAGGCGTTGTAGCGGTCGGCGAAGTCGGCGACGCAGAACTGTTCCTCGAAGACGATGCGGTCGCGCACGTCGACGCCCGTGTTCTCCGCGAGGTCCGCGAGGACGAACTCGCGGTACTCCTCGCGGAGCGCCTCGGTGTCTTCCAGTCCGGGCGCGACGGGGACGAGGACGAACAGGTTCGAGTGGCCCTCCGGTGCGACCGAGTCGTCGGTGACGCTCGGGGCACAGACGTAGTAGGCGGGTTCCTCGGGCCACCCCGGGTCCGAGAAGATGCGCTCGAAGTGGCCGTCCCACTCCGTCGGCAGGACGAGTGAGTGGTGTTCGAGGGGGTCGATGTCGCCCTCGACGCCGAGGTAGAGGAGGTACGCCGAGGGCGAGTAGGTCTTGCCCGCCCAGTAGTCGTCGTCGTACTGGCGTTCGTGGTCGGGCAGGAGGTGCTGTTCGACGTGGGCATAGTCGGCGTTGGCGACGACGCGGTCCGGGCGTCGCACCTCCCCGTCCGCGGTCTCGACGTGGAAGCCCGCCTTCCGTTTCGTGATCTCGACCACCTCGCTTCCGGTGGTGTAGGTCACCCC
Organism: Halomarina litorea; assembly: GCF_024227715.1. Taxonomy (NCBI): domain Archaea; kingdom Methanobacteriati; phylum Methanobacteriota; class Halobacteria; order Halobacteriales; family Natronomonadaceae; genus Halomarina; species Halomarina litorea. The sequence goes on from NZ_CP100448.1 coordinate 2,576,015, forward strand.
GAGCTCCCCGCCGAGTTCGACGAGACCGTCGACCACCGCGCCGATACCCCCGTCGGGGTAGAACACGCCCATGTTGAAGTCGACGTGCGACATGATGTTGTAGAGCGCCGGGGTGTTCCCGGGAGCACCCCCGAGGAAGACCAGCGTGTACTGCATGATCTGCTGGAGTTTGGGGTGCTCGAAGTACTGGGAGACGTAGTCGTCCATCGTCCCGACCAGTTTCAGGCCGATGGGCGCGGCCTTCATCACGTCGAGGTCGACCCAGTCGCGCAGTCGGGGGCGGTCCTCGTAGACGAAGTGCTCCATCGCCACGTCGTAGTGCGTCTCGCTCGTCGCGAGGTACTCCTGCAGGGCGTCGCTCGCGCCGTCCTCGTAGGACTCGAAGGTGTCGAGCATCGTCTCGCGGTCCGCGACGACGTCCGCTCGGTCGCCGTCCTTGTAGAAGATCCGGTAGTGCGGGTCCAGTCGCTGGAGGGTGTAGTAGTCCTCGACCGAGCGGTCGAAGTGTGAGAAGAACCGCTCGAACACGTCGGGCATGAGGTACCACGACGGGCCCATGTCGAAGCGGAAGCCGTCGGCCTCGAGGCGGGAGGCCCGGCCGCCCACCTGTTCGTTCTTCTCGAGTACCTCGACGTCCGCCCCGGCGTCCGCGAGGTAACAGGCCGTCGAGAGACCGCCGAACCCGCCACCGACGACCACCACCGACCGTCCGGCCAGCGGTGAGTCCTGTCGCTGCATACCCCTACGTCGCCCGGCACCGCCTAAAAGGGGACGTTTCGACCGTCACGGAACCACACGACCGCGCCGCCGTCGCCGACTGCGCGGTCGAAACGACGAATAGCCGTCTGGGCGTCTGTCGAATATGGAGGGAACGACTGCAGTCGTCACCGGCGCGAGTCGCGGCCTCGGCGCGAGCGTCGCCCGCCTGTTCGCATCCGAGGGTGCCCACGTCGTCGTCTGCGCCCGCGACGCGGCGGCCGTCGACGGGGTGGCCGAGGGAATCCGCGAAGACGGGGGGAGCGCCACCGCCCTCCGGTCGGACGTGCGCGACGAGTTCGACGTGGAGCGCCTGATGGAGACGGCCGCCCGCGAGGGGCTGGGGAAGGGAATCGACGTCGTCGTCGCCAACGCAGGCGTCTACCACGGCGACCCCGGCCACTCCCCACTCGCCGAGGACGCCTACAGCGCCTTCGACGACCACGTCCGGACCAACGGCCGGGGCGTCTTCACGACAGTCAGGGAGGCGCTCCCGCACCTCGCCGACGGGGCGCGAATCCTCGTCCCCTCGGGGTCCGTCGCCCGCGACCCGAAAGCCGGGTTCGGCTCCTACGCCGTCTCGAAGGCGCTGGCGGAGGCCGTCGTCGGCCAGTTCGCCGTCGAACTCGACGTCCCCGTCTGCGTCGTCGACCCCGGCCAGGTCTCGACGGACATCACCGGGAACGGCCCCGGGCGTGCCCTCGAGGACGTCGCGCCTATGTTCCGCTGGGCCGCGAGCGACGTCTCCGCGGAGGACCTGAGCGGCGCCATCGTCACGCTGAAAGACTGGAAGGGAGTAACGCGCTGAAGGGCGCCTCCCGCGACCGACGATCTTATTAACTAGGATCTACGAGTTGTTAACCAGATGGGTATCACAGACGCCGTCGGGTTCAACGGTCGGTCCGGTTCGCTGGCGGTGGGGGGCGTCGCCGTCGTCGCCTTGCTCGCCCTCTCGGTGGCCGCGCTCTCGGCGGGGCTCTGGAAGGTGACGACCATCGCGTGGGTGGCGTTCACCGCGATGGGCGGCGGCATCCCCCTCGGCGTCAGAGCCGCCACCCGGACCGCCGACGCGACCGGGACGGACCACGAGTTCGGCGCGCGCCGCCTCGTCTGGGGGTACGGCCTCGCCAGCGGCGCGATGATAGCCAGTGCCGCCGCCTTCCTCCTCCCGCAGGCCATCGGCCTCCACCCGAAACTCGGCGGGTTCGGCGTCGCCGCCGGTATCCTCATCGGCTTCGCCTCGCACGTCGTCGGCCACCGCCTCGCGCACCTCGACCTGCCGTTCGACCGCACCGCCGCCCACCTCTCCGCGCACGCCCTCTCGGCGGGCCTCATCATCGGTCTCGTCTACGGGACGATGTCCGAGGTGGGACTGCTCCTCGGTCTCGCCATCGTCTCGCACAAGGGACCTGCGGGCTACGCCGCCGCCCGCCGTCTCGCCCGCAACGGACGGGACGCCACCGTCCTCCTCCTCCCCGCCGCGGGCGTCGGTCTCACGGCCATCCCCGGCGCGTACGTCGGCCTGCCGAGTATCCCGACGATAAACGCCGCCGTCTTCGGCTTCGCCGCCGGCATCTTCCTCCACGTCGCGATGGACTTCCTCCCGCGCTGTGAGATCGGGAGCGAGGTGACGGAGGTGGCGGGCATCGAGGCCGCCGACCACGGCCTCCTCGACCGCCTCCGCCTCCACGCCGTCGCGAGCACGTTCCTCGGCGGGGCCGTCGTCTTCGCCGCGTGGGCCGTCCTCGGGTTCTGAGTCTCACTCCGTCGTCGGGTCCGGGAGGTCCCAGAGCGCGCGCGGGAGGAAGGCGTCGAGGTGGTCGACGACCCGCCAGTCCGAGACGTTCAGCCCCTCGCAGTACTGGCCCGCCGACTCGTGGAGGGAGACGTGAAGGTCATCGCCCTCGACGTGCACGGAGAGGGGGAAGACGGAACAGCGCGCCGGCTTCCACCCGTGGTCGACCTGTAGCCCGCACTGCCCATCGTCGCCGAGGAAGTGACACGCCCGGCCGTCCACGTCCACGTACTCCTCGCGCCCCTTGTCCTCGCGCCCGATTACGTCCCGGTCGCCGACCCGCGCGGTGACCGCTTCGGGGTCGACGTACCGGGCGAGGTCCGCACGCTCGCCGTCGAAGAGGGGAACGCCGCGGTGACAGCACCACGTACACTGGGGGACGCACTCGAAGGTGAGGTCGGGGTCGAACTCCACGACGGCCTCGCAGCCGGGGTGGACCTCGACGCGTCGGTGAAGGGCCTCGCTCATACGCACCACTGTGCGGTACGGTGGCATACCGCTTTCGGCAGTGTCGTGTCCTCCTGCGTGCCTCGCCGACGTGCGACCTCATCGCCGCGCGTCGCCTATCGTGTCGGCACGACGGAGCGACGTATCGGCGTCCTCGGGAGTGGCGACGTGGGGCGAGCGCTCGCGGCCGGGGTCGCCCGACACGGGTGGGACGTGCTGGTGGGGACCCGGTCGCCCGAGGACCTCGCGGAGTGGGCGACGGGGGTGAACGGAACCGTCGCCGTCGGGTCGTTCGCGGCGGCGGCGGGCCACGGCGACGTGGCGGTCCTCGCGGTCCGCGGCACCGCCGCCGAGGACGTCGGCGACATCGAGTCCGCCCGGTACCTCGAAACGCTGGTCCCCCTCTGGGTCCGGTTCGGGTCGGTACTCGGCACCTACGACCACGCGTTCAGGGCCGTTCGCTGAACCGTCGAGTTAGCTGTAGCCGCGCCAGCGGTGGCCACACTCCGTGCACTTGAAGAAGCGCGTGGGCGGTTCGTCGGCGCTCCCGGTCTGTTTGATGGTGTACCACGCGAGGCCGTTGCCGCACTTCTCGCACTCCTCCTTCGCGGTGGGCTTCCCCTCGTCGGCGGCGTCCTCGCTCGTCTCGATGACGTCGTCGAAGGTCTGTGACTCCGTCGAGACGTACTTCGCGGCCTCCTCCTCGTCCTTGGCGACGCGCGCCCCGCAGGACGAACAGACCATCTCGTCGTCCCGTGCGTGCATCAGCGAACCGCACTCGTCGCAGAACTGCATGGCCGTACTGGCGTCGCCGGACGCTTGACTGCTGGGATCTCAGTGGTCGCCCAGCGCCTCGCGTTCGGCGACGACGGGACAGTCCACCACGCGGAAGTGCTCGCGGTCGACGAGTTCCGCGATTCGGGTCCCCTCGTGGGTGCAGGCCACCTCGGGCGGGTCCGCGAAGTGCTCACAGCCCTCGCAGTACGCCGCCTTGGGGACGACGCCGGGATCCGGTGTCTCCTGAGGGGTCTCCTCGTCGACCGACTCGAAGGCCGCGCCCGCGTCGGTCGCCTCGGTCGAGGAGACGTCGAGGGGGGCATCGCCCCCGACGAGGAGGTCACCGTCGAGCGGGTCGTGTGCTGTCGGTTCGGTCGCGCCCGTGTCGGTGTCGTCGCTCATCGTATCTTCCTCACCTCGCTGATGTCGAAACCGGAGTCGGTAATCTGCGTCTCGAACTGGACGATGCTCTCCTCCTCGATGGCCGAGAGCACGCCGCGGAACTGCTGGACGACCATCGTCCGGGCGAGCGTGCTTCCCCCGCGCTCCCACTGGAACAGGAGGATGCCGTCGGTGGCGTCCACCAGTTGCCCGTGTTGCTGGGCGGTCAGCGCCTCCCGGTTGAGGTGGACGAGGACGAGGCCGCCCCAGTCGTAGGCGGCGCGAGCGAGGCCGCGGACGAGCATGGAGATGTCCGCCCAGCCGTACTCGTCGCCGAGCGCGCCGGCGAGGTCGGTCAGCGAGTCGATGACGACGAGGTTGCCGGGGGCGTGTTCGTTGAGTCGGTCGCCGAGCGCCTCCGCGACGCTCGTCCGGTCCTGCGTCCCGAGGTCGGTGATGGCGGTGGTCCGCTCGGTGTACCAGTCGCGGGGGACCGGGCTCAGCCGGAAGTACTCCGCCGAGAGGTCGTGGAAGGTGACGGCGTCCAGTCCCGCCTCCACGAGGTCGTCGTCCATCCCGAGGCGCATCTCGCCGCGGACCTGTTCGGGGTGGTCGGTGAACGAGACGTAGTGGACGCCGCCCGGAAGCTCCGACGCCTCGGCGAGCGTCCCGTAGTAGAGGTCGAACAGCTCCTCGTCGGCGTGGGCGAGGCCGTTCATCAGCGCGCTGGTGTAGACGAACTCCCGCGCGCCCGCACCGGGCTCCCCCGAGAGCAACACGACGCTGCCCGGCGGCGCGCCACCGCCGAGCGTGCTGTCGAGTCGCCGGACGCCGAAGGGGACGCGGTGCATCACGGACGTGACTCGTGGGTGGCGCGGCTTATACTCTCGCCTCGTTTCGGGAGTCGATACTGCCACTCAGGGCTCCATCGGGGCGACGGCGAGCGTCAACGGCGACGACCAGCGCCGCGCCGACGGCGGTGAGGGAGGTGAGAGCCACCCGGTGGGTCCGGAATCAGGCGAGGAAGACGTGCCGTGGCCGGTCGGCGAGGATGTCGCGACCCCACTGGACGGTGTCGCGGAAGACCTCAGAGCGGAAGAAGCCCATCGCGTCCTCCTTCGAGCGCCACTGGCTGGCGATGAACATGTCGTTCTCGTCGTCGACGTTCACCATCAGGTCGGTCTCCCCGTGCCCCACCATGTCCTCGAGGAGCGTCCCGACGGTGTCGAACTTCTCGACGAACTCCTCTCTGTGCTCGGGTTTGACGGTGTAGAACATCCCCATCGTGCCGAACCCGCTCTCCTCGCCCGCGCGCGCGACGATGCCCGGCAGGTCGCCGAGGAACCCGCCCGCGGTGTCGGCGGCGCTCTGGGTCTCCCAGATGCTCACGACGGCGGCGCGGGCGGTCGCCCGCCCCTCATACACCGCCGTCCCGACGTGCGTGTCGTAGCGGTCGAAGCCGTCGCGGAGGTCCTCGACCCTCGGGCGCAACTCGTCTACGTCCGCCTCCGAGTAGAGGACCATCGCGTACACGTCCTCGCCGTGTGGCTTGCCCGCGTAGATGTCGAGGTCGGTCAGTTCGGCGCGGACCTCGTCGTCGAAGTCGCCTTCCTCGGTGGCGTCGCTCGTCGCGGTCCCGCCGTCGAGCGCACCGACCGTCGTCTCGGACGCGCCGGGGAGGTCCGCGAGGAACCCGCTCGCGGTGTCGGCGGCGCTCCCGGTCGTCCACACGGAGACGACGACGACCCCCTCGTCGGTGGACTCGACGCTCGTCTCGACGTGGCTGTCGTAGTGCTCGAAGTTCCCCCGGAGACCGTCGACGGCCTCCCGGACCTCGCTCTCGTCGGCGTCCGAGTGCACGAGCACAGCGTGTGCGCCCTCCGGCGCGTCGATGGAGACGCCGAGACCGGTGAGGTCAGCGGCGACCCCGGCGTCCCCCGTGGTCGCCTCGTCCCGGGAGTCCTCGGTCGGGACGGGGTCGCCCGCGAGCAGTGCGGGCAGGTCGGCCGGCGGGAAGCGCCGCCCGAAGTAGAACTGGCCGAACTCGGCGAAGCGGGACGTCGAGGGGTCGAAGCGCATCTCGTAGAGGAGGTCCTTGACGTCGGTCGGGTCGTCGGCAAACAGCGTCACCCCCCACTCGTAGTCGTCGAGGCCGACGCTCCCGGAGATGATCTGCTTGACCTTCCCGGCGTAGTCCCGCCCGATGTCGCCGTGGTCGCTCATGAAGTCGGCGCGGTCGTCGAACGGGAGGTCGTACCAGTTGACCTCCTCGCCGCGGCGCTTGTCCATCGGGTAGAAACAGACGTGCTCCGCGTCGGGGAGGTCGGGGTAGATGCGCGACTCGATGTAGTTCTGGAGGCCCGTGTTCTCCGTCTCGCCCTCTTCGAAGTATTCGCGGGCGGACTCGGAGTAGCCGGACGCCTCCGTCACGGAGACGTACGAGGAGACCTGCGTCGTGTAGTCGGCGAGCGTCGTCTGCTCGAACTGGCGCTCCGCCACGTCGAGTTCGCGCGTCGTCGGGCGGAGGTGCAACACCATGAAGTCGGCCTTGTGGCCGAGGATGGAGAAGACGGCCGACCACCCCTCCTCGGGGTCCTCGTGGGCCGTGAGGTACTCCACCCCTTCTTCGAGCGCCCGCTCGGTTCGCTCGTCGGGGGCGGCCCGCCACGCCGCCCAGTTGACGGTCCGGAAGTCGTGGAGGACGTACCAGCCCTCGTCGGTCCGCGGTGGTTCGGGCATATTGCGGGTTGGCGTGGGTCGTTGAAGGTCCTTTTGAGTTCGCGCTGCGGGTTGCGCTCGCTGGAAAGCCCAACCGAGGGCTCGCGACGAACCTCCGCTCGGAGTCGGAAGCCTACGGGTTCACGCTCTCTATCTGGGGAAGCGGCGCGCTGTTCATCGAGTCGTTCGGCACGCCGCAGACGGTGACCGTCTTCCTGTTCGTCGCCGAAGCGCTCCTCTCGTATACCACACTCACGTTCCTCGCGTTCGGCAGTCCGCTCTCCGACGACTCGGGCGTGGACGACGTCGACAAGCAACTCGGCGCCGTCTCCGTCATGTCTCCTCGACGCTCGGTAACCTCCTGCTGGCGCGCCTCCTCGTCGCCGTACTCGTCGCACTCGGCGTCGATTCGTGGCTCGCAGCGGTGGTCGTCGGCTCTCAGGCGTGTTCGACGTACAACCTGCTCTTGCTCCTCGAGACCCGCGTGGCGAACGCCCTCGACGACGCCGTCGCGGAGTCGGCTCAGTCGCCCCGCGAGATGTCCACGTCCGGTTCCTCCGCCGAGCGGACCGCGTGGCCGTACTTGAACAGGGCGACGAAGACGACGCCCCCGACGGCGTTGCCGGCGACGGTGACCACCTCGAACAGCGCCCAGTCGGCGTACGTGATGGACGAACTCACGAGCGCGCCCGAGAGCACCTCGATGTTGCCCGCGATGGAGTGGGGCAGGTGGAGGAAGCCGATGGTGAACGTGACGAGGAGGATGACGACGAGGCGGCTGATGGTGTCGCGCGCGGAGGTGAGAATCCACGACAGCAGGCCCATCAGCCACCCGGCGAACACCGCGCCGACGAACAGGCCGCCGGGCGACATCTCGACGAACGTCGACGCGATGCTGATGAACGACGCGGCGTCGACGACGCCGAGTTCCGGCCCGGCGTAGACGGCGACGGGCGCGAACAGGATTCCCCCGAGGATGTTCGCGCCGAGGACGACCACCCAGAGGCGGGCGAGGTCGGCAGTCGACGCCCGCCCCGTGAGTACCGGGAGGACGGCGAGCGTGGTGTGTTCGGTGAACAGTTCGAGTCGCCCGAGGATGACGAGGATGAACCCGACGCTGTAGGCGCCCGCCGTGATGAACTCCATCGTCGGGCTCGCGTAGACGCCGGCGACGGCCGTGTGGACGGCGAAGAGCAGGAACATCCCGATACCGAGGTCGAGGCCACAGGAGAGCGCCGAGAGGAACTGTCCGCTCGCGGGTCGGCGGATGGCGATCAGTCCCTCCTCGACCTGATTTTCGAGGATGGCCGTGTAGTCGCGCTGGGTGTCGTAGTCGGGGTCGGTCATGGAGGCGCCCGTCAGGACGTGGCGTCCGTACTCGCGTCCGGAGAATACTTCTTCCGGCTCCGGAACGGGTCGCGGGTATCGATAGCCCGTCGTCGACGCCGGTCTCCGGTCTCGGGGCCCACACCCCGGCGACCGTCAGCGCAGCAGTTGCGGGGCGAACACCATCAGGAAGACGCTCACGAGCATGACGACGCTGGTGACCGTCGTGATGGCGCTCGTCAGGCGTCGGCCGCCCGGGACCGGGAGCCGGGAGACGACGGCCTCGGTCGACGTGCGCAGGATGTGCCCGCCGTCGAGGGGGAACGCGGGGATGCAGTTGAAGAACGCGAGATTGATGTTGATCCATCCGGTCCAGAACAGGAGGTTCGCCAGCAGGAACAGGCCGCCGCCGAGGAACGACAGCGGACCCTCCACGGTGTAGAAGTTCGTCACCGGGTCGACGAACCCCGCGAAGTTGTAGGGAATCTGCCCGACGGTCCCCGCGAGGGGAAGGAACAGCACCGCGCCGACGCGCTGGAAGAACGTTTCGATGGTCCCGCCCGACCCGCCGAGGACGTTCCGGTAGTAGGACGCCGGGTAGGTGTTGACGCCCACGTCGTCGACGTCAATGCCGCCCGTGCCGACGTGCGGCCCCGAGATGCCGACGAGGCCGGCCTCGTCGGTCGGCGACTCGCCGAGCGTCACCGACACCTGCCGGAGTTCGCCGCCGACGTACACCTCGACGGGGACGGTCTGACCGGGCCGCGTCTCCTCCCTGACGGCCTGGAACTCCTCGACGGTCACCGTCCGCTCGCCGTCGAACCGGGTGACGACGACGGGGCCCTCGGTCGAGTAGCCCGCGTCGGAGAGCGCCGCCTCGAGGCCACCGCCGGGCGTCAGGCGCTCGTAGTACGCCCCGCCGACGAGTTGGAACTCCCCCCTGTCGGTCTCGACGGTGGCGACGGGGGTCGCGGCGAGTGCGTCGTAGAACCCGGCGGTCGTCGAGACGTCCCGGCCGGCGACCGACTGGATGCGCGGCGGGTCGCTGACGTTCAGGTCGCCGACGACGCTCGGCGTCGACCGGGTCATGATGAGCGAACGCTCGACGGTGACGGTCCGCTCGCCGTCGCCTCCGGCGACGGTCAGTTCGACCGCGGACTGCTCCGTCTCGCGGAGGACGCGCTCCAGGTCGGCGCTGTCGGAGACGTTCTGCCCGGCGGCGGCGACGATGCGGTCGCCGCGGTCGATGCCCGCCTCGGCTGCCGGGGACCCGCCGACCACGTCGCCGACGCCCGCGCCGGGGGCGATACCGATGCTCCCGATGACGGGGCCGAACAGGAGGGCGAAGGCGATGATCGTCACCGCGAAGTTGTTGGTGACGCCCGCGGCGAACATCCGGGTCTGGTCACCCCGGTTCGCCCGTTCGCGGCTCTCCTCGTCGGGTTCGACGAACGCACCGATGGGGATGAACGCGAGGAGCGCGAGCCCCATCGAACTGATCTTGATGTCGCCGACGCGGCAGAACAGCCCGTGGCCCCCCTCGTGGACGACGAGACCGATGAGCAGCCCCGCGATGATCTCGGGAGCGACCGACAGCGGGAGGAACTCGTTGACGCCGGGGATGACGAGGACGTTCTGCGGTTCGGTGACGGCGCTCGGTTGCGGGTTGGTGAGCGCGCTGAACCCGGCGAAGAGGACGGCGAAGAAGACGCCGAACATCACCACGATGCCGATGCCGATGCCGAAGTTGCCCCACGCCCGCCACAGACGCTTCGGGCGGGCCAGCCAGTCGAGGAACACCTTCCCGCGCTGGGTGTGTATGGTGGTGATGGGGCCGGAGACGCGGACGGAGTCCGGCAGGAGTCCCCGCGCGCGGAGGGCCATCATCATCACCGTGTAGAGGACGACCCCCGAGAGGACCAGCCAGAGCGTGTCGACCATTACCCGAGAAAAGGGGGGTGACCGGTATGAGAGTTATCCCTCGCGCCTGAGTCGCCGGAGGACGAAGGTGCGGTCCAGCGCGGCGAGAAACGGGCCGAGGCGCGGGCCCTGCTCCTCGTCGAGGAACAGGCGGTAGCCGAGGGTGAAGAAGTCGCCCACCTCGACGCCGTTGGCGCGGGCCACCTCGTATATCTCCTCCTGGAGGGCGTCGGCGTCGGGCGACTCGGACTCGACGAAGTCTGCGAGGGCGTCCAGCGCGGCGGTCTCCTCGTCGGTCACGTCCACCTCGGGCAGGTCCTCCGCGAGGCGGTAGTTGTACTCGTTGTCGGTCCGGACCGCCCACGTTCGGGCTTTCTCCACGCGCGCGAGGGCGTCCGCGACGGCCCAGTCCGGTGCGTCTTCGGGGAGGTGGCCGCTCCGGGTCGCCATCGTCGTCCGCAAGTCGGCGTCGTCGGTCATCCCGAGGACGGCGGCGAAGGTGTAGGGGACGCGGACCTGCCCCTCGCGGACCTCGTCGACGCACATCGGGTAGGCGCGTTCGGCGAGCGCCCGTTCCTGCTCGGAGCCGGACTCCTCGCCGAAGTAGACCCGCTCGAAGCGGTCGAACTCGTCGACCAACTGGTCCAGTCGGTGGACGTCGAAGTCGCGGGCGCGCTTGGGTGCCTTCGTGAAGAAGTACCGGAACACCTCCACTTCGAGCATCGACAGCACGTCGTCGACGGTGATGACGTGGCCCGACGAGGAGGAGAGCGCCTCGCCGTTGTACGTGAACCACTCGTACACCATCGGGACGGGCGGTTCGCGCTCCAGCACCTCGCGGGCGATGTGCTCGCCGCTGGGCCAGGACCCCTCGGCGTGGTCCTTGCCGAACGGTTCGAAGTCCACGTCGAGGACGGCCCACTGTGCGGGCCACTCGAAGCGCCACGGGAGCTTCCCCTCGCGAAACGTCGCCGTCCCCTCGTGGCCGCAGCCCTCGATGACCTGATTGCCCGCCTCGATGTCCGAACAGACGTAGTCGACGGTGCCCGCCTCGACGTCGACCCCGCGCACGTCCTCGGTGATCTTTCCGCAGTTCTCACAGATGGGGTTGAACGGGACGTACGCCTCGTCGTCGTCTATCTTCGCCTGATACTCCGAGAGGACGTCGCGCGCGAGGTCACGCTTCTCGACGAGTTCGCGCGTCACGGCCTCGAACGCCCCTTCCTCGTAGAGGTCCGTGTTCGACACCACGTCGATGGGGACGCCCATCGACTCCGCCATCTTCTCCAGTAGGTGCGTCTGGTGGTCGCCGAAGGAGTCACAGCAGCCGAAGGGGTCGGGGACGCTCGTCAGCGGCTTGCCGAGGTTTCGCCCGAGGGCGCCCGGGTTCTCGGTGTCGCCGAGCGAGACGACCTCCCAGTCGAGCGTCGAGAGCGTCCGCGGGACGCCACGGAGGGGGTCGCGGTCGTCGGCCGTGAACACCTGCCGGACCTCGTGTCCCCGGTCGCGCAGCGCCTCGGCGACGAAGTACCCGCGCATGATCTCGTTGAGGTGGCCGATGTGGGGCACGCCTGACGGCGAGACGCCGCCCTTGACGATGATGGGGTCCTCGGGGTCGCGGGCCTCAATCTCGTCGGCGACGGTGTCCGCCCAGAAGGCGCGGTGTCGCTCGCCGTCGCCGTCCCCGTCGCCCGACTCGTCGGCGGAGAGCGGGTCGCTGTCGAAGGCACCGGGGGCCGTCGAGTCGGACACCTCGGGGTCGTCGGCGCTCACGGGACGACCTCCGTGCCGTCGTGGTCGCCGTCGATGATGGCCCGGCGGATGCGGTCGGGGTCGCTCCCGTCGAGGACGAGCGTGCGGGTGTCCGAGCGCTGGATGATCTTCGCGGCGAGGAGATCGACGGGCGCGTTGCTCCCGGCGCTCATCTCGATGCCGCCGATGACGTCGACGAGTTCGTTCGTGGAGATCTCGTCGTAGCGGGTCGCGTCGGGGTCCTCGTCGGGGTCGGCGCTGTAGACGCCGGCGACGCTCGTCGCGTAGACGAGGAGGTCGGCGTCGACCGTCTCGGCGAGGCCGGCGGCCACCGCGTCGGTCGTCTGGGCGGGGACGAGCCCGCCCATGACGGGCACGTCACCGCGGTGGAGCGCCGTCGCCGCCGTCTCGTAGGACTCGGGAGGTCTGGGCGCGGCTCGCTCGCCGAGTGCGGCGATGAGCAGGCGGGCGTTCAGACGGGTGACGCCGATACCGATCTGGTCGAGGGCCATCTCGTTGGCACCGATGTTGCGGGCGGCACCGATGTACTGGCGGGCGACGCGGCCCCCGCCGACGACCAGCCCCAGTTCGTACCCCTCGTCGAGGAGCGATTCGAAGACGTCCGCGTACGCCGTGACCCGCCCGCTGTCGAGGTCCGGCACGAGGACGCTTCCGCCGACGGAGACGACTGCTCTCATTGCCGGAGGGTTACCGACTCCGCCGCTTAAGAATTGCCAACCACGGACGCCCGCCCGCTGGCGACGGAGCGAAGCAAGGCTAAAGCCCCTCGGCCGGTGTGTTCACGGTATGCACGTCGTCACCGTCGTCGGGGAGGACTCGGCGACGCTCGCCGGGCGTCTCGTCTCCCGACTCGCCGAGGAAGGCCCAGTCGCGTCGGTCACCCGAAACCCGGACGACCGGGAATCCGGGTTCGAGGATGAGTCGGCCACCGTCAGCCACGCCGTCGGCGGCGGCGGGTGGACCGCCTCGGGACCGGAGCGCACGCTCGACGACGTCGTCGACGACGCCGCACGCACGTGCGAGTACCTCGTTGCGGAGGGGTTCGACGCCAGTCGCTACCCCACCGTCGTCGTCGGTGACAGGACGGTCCACGAAGGGGTGGACGTCCTCGCGCGCGGCGAGGGGGCGGATACGGACCTCGCGCCCCTCGTGGAGGCCATCGAAGAGACCGAACCCCACGAGACGCTGGCGTCGCTGGTCGAGGCGGTCAAACGCTCGCCGCGCGCGGAACGCTCGGGTGCCATCGCCACGTTCACGGGGCGCGTACGGGCGAAAGACAGCGAGGACGACGCGCGCACCGAACTACTGGAGTTCGAGAAGTACGAGGGGGTCGCCGAAGAGCGGATGGCGGCGCTCTCCCGGGAACTGGAGGAGCGAGAGGGCGTCTTCGAGGTGCGGATGCACCACCGGACGGGCGTCATCGCTGACGGCGAGGACATCGTCTTCGTCGTCGTCCTGGCGGGCCACCGCGGCGAGGCGTTCCGAACCGTGGAGGACGGCATCAACCGCCTCAAAGACGAGGTGCCCATCTTCAAGAAGGAGGTCACGGTCGAGGAGGAGTTCTGGGTCCACGAGCGCGCGTGAGCGAAATCGGTCCCGATTTCCGTGACGATAACACCACCATAACGGAGACAGGTGGTAATTAACGCCGAGAAATCACTCCCTTACCGATCCTTTATTCGAAGTACCTCAGTTAGGAAACAAAAACTTAGCGCCGGTTCTAAAATTTCTCGGCGTCTCTCGTCGCCTCGTGAAAGGAACGTTTTACTTGTATTCGTGCCGGGAACGGGGTGAAGCAACGCTAACGTTCCTGCCGATATATGCTCTCCAGTGGGAAAGCGGTGGGTGAGGTCACACAGATGAGCGTCACAGCACCCTCCGTCGAGTCCGAGAGCAAGGAAGACCGCCTCCTCGCATACCTGCGGCGCAGCGCCGCGGACGGCGAGATGTACTTCAAGAGCAAGTTCATCTCGGACGACGTCGGCCTCTCGCCCAAGGAGATCGGCGCGCTGATGGTCCGGCTCAGCGACTCCGCGACGGACCTCGAGATCGAGAAGTGGTCGTACACGAGCGCGACCACGTGGCGCGTCGCCCCGGCCTGAATCGCCCGCTAACTGGTCCCCTCCTCCCCGCCGTCACGGGGTTTATGCCGACACGTCTCGTTGTCCGTACCGATGGACGACATCGATGGGCCGAACCGCGGCCCACCGGTCGACGCGTTTCGCTCGGTCTTCCAGGTCTACGAGGCACGTCGCGAGGGCGAGACGCTGCTCTACTTCGGTCGACCGACCGTCGCCCCCGACGTCCTCGAGCGTCGCCTCTGGCCGCTGTTCCGCGAGGCGGGCTACGAGGTGTCCCTACGCGTGCGGACGGGCGAACACGTCCTCGTCGCCGAGCCACGGTCGACGGGCACCGACGGCGTCCCGTGGCTCAACGTGGTCTTCGCGCTCCTGACGGTCGTCACGACGCTCTTCGCCGGGTTCGAGTGGTACGGGCTGGAGGCCGACCTCGGTAACCCGAGGTCGCTCCTCCGGACGTGGCCGTTCGCCGTCGCCGTCCTCGGCGTCTTCGGCGTCCACGAACTCGGCCACTACGCCATGAGCCGGTACTACGACGTGAACGCCAGCCTCCCGTACTTCATCCCCGTCCCGACGGTGTTCGGGACGATGGGCGCGCTCATCCGGATGCGCGAGCGCATCCCGAGCCGACGGGCCCTGTTCGACATCGCCGTCGCTGGGCCGCTCGCGGGGCTGGTCGCCGCCGTCGGCGTCACCGCCGTCGGCCTCCAGCTCGACCCCGTCACGGCGGGGCCGGTCATCGGCATCGAGCGCCTGAACTACCCGCCCATCATCCAGTTTATCGCCCTCGCGACGGGGGCCGACCTCTACCCCGCGGTCGGCCGGGTCAACCCCGTCGTCGTCGGCGGGTGGGTGGGGATGTTCATCACGTTCCTCAACTTGCTCCCGGTCGGCCAGTTGGACGGCGGGCACATCGTCCGGGCGATGCTCGGCGAGCGCCAGGAGACGGTCGGCGCGCTCGTCCCCGCCGCGCTGTTCGGCCTCGGGGGGTACCTCCTGTTCGTCGCCGGCGAGGCCCTGCAAGGGGTCGTCCTCTGGTTCTTCTGGGGCGTCTTCGCCATCGGCCTCGCGTACGCGGGGCCGGCCACCCCCGTCCACGACGAGGCGCTCGACTCGAAACGCGTCGCGCTCGGCGTCCTCACGTTCGTCCTCGGGCTGCTCTGTTTCACCCCGGTCCCCTTCCAGTTTGCCTGAAGGGTGTCGGTCGACTCAGTGGGTGTACCCCCGGTCGGGGAGCGCCTCGCCGTCCATCTCCACGTCCCCTCCCTCGACGACCGACCCGACTGCGGTGACCGGCGTGGGTGAGGCGTCCCGCGCGGCCTCGGGGTCGTCGGTCGTGAACACCAGTTCGAAGTCCTCGCCGAAGTGGACCGCGAGTTCGCGTTCGTCGGCCGCGTCGTCGGCCACCTCGCGGACCGCCCCGTCGACGGGGAGGGCGTCGGATTCGACGGCGAACCCGCAGTCGCTCGCCTCGGCTAGCTGGTGGAGCGACCGGGCGAGGCCGTCGCTGGAGTCCATCATCGCCCCGGCGAGGGGGGCGAGCGCCCGCCCCGCGGCGACCCGCGGTTCGAAGCGAAAGAGGTCGTTGGCGCGCTCGGGTGATTCGGGGAACAGGCGGAGGGCGGCCCCGCTCCTCCCGAGTGTGCCCGTCACACAGACCGTCTCGCCGGGGGACGCCCCCGACCGGAAGACCGGGTGGTCGGTCCGGCCGATGGCCGTCGAGGCGACGGTGAACTCCTCGTGGCCGTCGAGGTCACCGCCGACGTACTCGGCGTCGACGGCTTCGCACACGTTACCGGCACCGTCGAGGAACGCCCGGAGGTCGCCCTCCTCGAAGGTGGGGGCGGCGTAGACAGCGACTGCGGCGCGGGCGGCGGCCCCCATCGCGGCCACGTCCGAGAGCGACGCCCCGACGGCCCGCCACCCGGCGGTGTAGCGCGTCGTCCCGCCGGGGAAGTCCGTCGTTTCGTGGAGCATGTCGGTCGTGACGACGAGGTCGTCGACGACGGCGGCGTCGTCGCCCGCCGCGGGGAGGTCGGCCCCGATGAGCGCGAGGGCGGCACGTTCGTCCATACACCCCCATCGCGGCCCGACAGATAAGGTCCGGTGGCTTCAAGCCGCTCACGGCCGCGCCGTGGGGTATGGACCTGAACGTGCGGGCGACCGCCATCGGCTTTCTCGCCGCACTGGCCGCGCTCGCCGTGTTGCTGTGGGTCATCGGCATCGACACCATCGTCCGGACGATGGGGATGGCCGACCCCGCGATTCTCGCCCTCCTGCCGTTCGTCGGTGCCGCGTGGCTCGTCTCGTGGGGCCTCTCGCTCCGAGTGGTCCTCGGGGTCATCGGCACTCCCATCAGCGTCACCAAGTCCGTGCTCATCTACTCGGCGGCGACGTTCGCCAACAACGTCACCCCGTTCGGGCAGGCCGGCGGCGAACCCATCACCGCCTACCTCATCGCCGACGCGACCGACAACCAGTACGAGTCGGGGCTAGCGGCCATCGCCAGCGTGGACGCGCTGAACTTCTTCCCCTCGCTCTCGCTCGCGGGCGTCGCCCTCGCGTACTTCGGTGCGACGGCGACCCTCGGCAGACAGTTGCGGGTCGCGGGGGTAGCCATCGCCGTCCTCGCGCTGGTCGTCCCGCTCGCTGGCTACGCCCTCTGGCGATTCCGCCTCCACGTCGAGGGGGGGCTGGCCCGTGTCCTCACCCCCATCGCCCGCGGCCTCGCCCGCCCGATTCCGGGCCGCTCGGCGCCCGACGAAGCGGCCGTCCGGGTCCGCATCGAGGGTTTCTTCAACGCGGTCGGCCGCGTCGCCGAGGACCGCCGCCGTCTCGTCCTCGCGCTCGGGTTCGCCACCATCGGGTGGCTCGCGCTCTCGACGTCGCTGTGGCTCTCGCTGTACTCGCTCGGGTTCCGGGTCCCCTTCGCCGCCGCCCTGCTCGTCATCCCCATCGGCTCCCTCGCCTCCATCACCCCGTTCCCGGGCGGACTGGGGGGTATCGAGGGCGTCCTCATCGCCCTGCTGGTCCCGACGACGGGCGTCGACCTCGCCGCGGCGAGCGCCGCCGTCCTCATCCACCGCACCGTGACCTACTGGCTCCCGACGCTGTTCGGGGGCGGTGTGGCGGCGATGTACGGCTTCGACGCACTGTGATTCGGGAGGTTTAGGGGGCGTCCTCGCCCAGAGGCGAGCGAATGGACCTCGGGACGCTCGCCCTGTTCGTGCCCGCGGCGGTCGCACTCATCGTCACCCCCGGACCGGACTCGCTGTACGTCCTCTCGCGGGGCGTCGGAGCGGGGCGCTCGGTGGGCGTCCGCGCCGCCCTCGGCGTGAGCACGGGCGTCCTCGTCCACACTGCGGCGGCCGCACTCGGCCTCTCGGTGCTCTTTCGGACCTCCCAACTCGCCTACGCTGTCGTGAAGTACGTCGGCGCGGCCTACCTCGTCTACCTCGGGGTCGTCGCGATTCGCGGGCGCGACGCCACCTCGCTCGGCGAGGAGGTCGAGGCGGCCGGTGGGGCGGGCGACCGGACGGGAGACGACCGCGCGGGCGGGTTCGCGCGCGGCGTCCTCGTCAACGTGCTCAACCCGAAGGTGGCGCTGTTCTTCCTCGCCTTCCTCCCGCAGTTCGCCTCCGGGGCGGACGCCCCCCTCGAGATGGGCCTGCTCGGGGCGACGTACGCCCTGCTGACGTTCGCGTACCTCGGCGGGGTGGCCGTGTTCTCGGACGCCCTCGGTCGCCGTCTCGACGGCCGCGAGGGCACCGTGCAGGCCGCCTCCGGCGTGGTCCTCGTCGGCCTCGGGGTGGGACTGCTGGCGGAGGGGCGCCTCGGGTGACCCGCGGCGGGGAGAAACCGGGGGACTGCGCCGGGCCGCCGTCGCCGTGCCACACCCACTCGCCCCGGGGAGTCATCGATGTGTTTAAACGGCCCGCGACGGACCGTACGGGTAATGACGACGTTCTACGACGTCCCGGCAAACGACCTCATCGAGGCCGTCGCCGAGAAGCTGGACATCGAGGAACCGGACTGGGCCGAGTTCACGAAGTCGGGGGTCGCCCGCGAGCGAACGCCCGAACAGGACGACTTCTGGCAGATTCGCGCCGCGAGCATCCTCCGCACCGTCGCGAAGGACCAGCCCATCGGCGTCGAGCGACTGTCGAGCCGATACGGCGGCTCCAAGCAGGGGTCGACGCGCTACCGCGTCCGTCCGGACCGCAAGACGAAGGCCAGCGGCAAGGTCATCCGCACCATCCTCCAGCAACTGGAGGAGGCCGGCTACATCGAGACGGCCGAGGGCGAGGGCCGCCGCATCAGCGGTGACGGCCGCGCGCTCCTCGACGAGACGGCGAGCGAGGTCCTCGAGGACCTCGACCGTCCGGACCTCGAACGCTACGCGTAACCCCGCCAAACAGCGTCACGGTTTTACTCCCCACTCCCCAATCACCAGCTATGCCAAGCGAGGACGAACTGGACGAACTCCGACGCAAGAAGATGGAACAGCTCAAGGAGCAACAGCAGGGCGGCGGCGAGGTCGACGAGGAGGCGATGAAGGCCCAGCAAGAACAGGCCGAGGCCCAGCGGAAGGCCGTCCTCCGTCAGTACCTCACCGACGGCGCGCGAAAGCGCCTCAACTCGGTGAAGATGTCGAAGCCGGACCACGCCGACCAGATCGAACAGCAGATCGTCGCGCTCGCCCAGTCCGGGCGCGTCCAGGGCCAGATCGACGAGGAGCAGATGAAGAGCCTCCTCCAGGAGCTGACCCCGGACTCGAAGAGCTTCAACATCAAGCACCGGTAACCCGGTCACGTCCTCCGGTTTTCCCGCCTCGCGAGCGCCCGCGCCGTGGGTCCCCGTGTCCCCGTACCGTTCGGTTGAAGTACGCCCTCCGTGACTCTCCGGTATGTACGAGGGCATCAAGGGGTTTCGTGACTTCTACCCCGCCGAGATGGCCCCCCACCGGGAGGTCATCGACACCATCGAGCGTGTCGCGCGCGGGTACGGCTTCCGCGAGATAGGGACGCCCGCGCTCGAACGCGCCGAACTGTGGACGGACAAGAGCGGCGACGACATCGTCGACGAACTGTACGCCTTCGAGGACAAGGGCGGCCGTCACGTCACGCTGACGCCCGAACTCACGCCGACCGTGGCGCGGATGGTCGTCGCCAAGCAGCAGGAGCTCTCGAAGCCCATCAAGTGGTTCTCGACGCGCCCGTTCTGGCGCTACGAGCAGGTCCAGCAGGGGCGCTTCCGCGAGTTCTACCAGACGAACGTGGACGTCTTCGGGAGCGCGGAACCCGAGGCCGACGCCGAGGTGCTGGCGTTCGCCGCCGACGCCCTCGTGGAACTCGGTCTGGACGCCGAGGACTTCGAGTTCGAGGTGTCCCACCGCGACATCCTCGGCGGCCTCCTCGAGGCGTTCGACCGCGAGGTGGACACGCGAGCGGCCATCCGCGCCGTCGACAAGCGCGACAAGGTCGAGGAGGCGGAGTACTACGGCCTGCTGGAGGACGCCGGCCTCACGTTCGACGAGGCCCAGCGCTTCGACCAGTTGCTGGACGCCGACGACCTCTCGGAACTGGTCGAGTTCGCCGGCACGGAGCGCGTCGAGGACGCCGTCGCGAACCTCGAAGCCGTCCTCGACGCGGTCGAGGACCTCGGCGCGCGCGAGTACTGCACCGTCTCGCTTCGCACCGCCCGCGGTCTCGACTACTACACGGGCGTCGTCTTCGAGTGCTTCGACACCACGGGCGAGGTCTCGCGGTCGGTGTTCGGCGGCGGGCGCTACGACGACCTCATCGAACAGTCGGGCGGCCAGCCCACCCCCGCCGTCGGCGTCGCCCTCGGTGTGATGAACTCCACCCTCCCCCTCCTCCTCCAGCGGGCGGGCGTCTGGCCCGAGGAGGCCGTCTCGACGGACTACTACGTCCTGAGCGTCGGCGACACCCGGGCCGTGGCGAGCGACGTCGCCCGCGACCTGCGCGAACTGGGTCACGTCGTCGAGACAGACGTCTCCGACCGGAGCTTCGGCGCGCAGATGGGGTACGCCGACTCCATCAACGCCGAGACGGTCGTCATCGTCGGGGAGCGCGACCTGGAGAACGACGAACTGACCATCAAGGACATGGAGAGCGGCGAGCAGACCGCCGTCCCCCTCGAGGACTTCCCGCCCGAGTCGGGCCGGCCGACCTACGAGGACTTCGAGTAGGCCGATGCGGGCGTTCCGTGTGGCGTACGACGGAACCGCCTTCTACGGCTTCCAGCGCCAACCGGACGTCCCCACCGTCGAGGGGACGCTGTTCTCGGCGCTCGCCCGCCTCGGGGTGTACGACCCCGAGGACCACCGCCCCGCCGGGTACGCCGCCGCGGGGCGGACCGACGCCGGCGTCTCGGCACTGGCACAGACGGTCACGCTGGAGGGACCGGACTGGCTGACCCCCCGGTCGCTCAACTCCGAACTCCCCGCCGACGTTCGCGCGTGGGCGTCCGCGCCGGTCCCCGAGGGGTTCCACGCGACCCACGACGCCGTCTCGCGGACCTACACCTACCACCTCCACGCGCCCGAGGCGGATACGGCCCGCGCCCGGACCGTCCTCGCTTCCCTCTCGGGGCACAACGACCTGCACAACCTCACGCCCGACGAGGAGGGGACGGAGCGAACCCTGGAGACGACGCTCGCGGCAGACGGGGAGTACCTCGTGGTCTCGGTCGAGTCGGGCGGATTCGCGCGGGAACTCGTGCGCCGACTCGTGGGACTGCTGGACGTCGTCGCCCGGGGCGAACGCGACGAGGGCTACGTCGAGCGAGCGCTCTCCGACGAGGTCCTCTCGGGCGGCGAGGGGGTTCCCGCGGCCCCGCCCGAACCGCTCGTCCTGACCGACGTGGCCTACGACGATCTCGACTTCACCGTCGACGAGCGTGCCGCGTCCAGCGCCCGCGAGGTGTTCGAGGCGCGGCGCGTGGAGCGACAGACGGGCGCGCGGGTCGCGGGGACGATACGGGACGGCTGCGGAGAGTAGTCAGTCCCAGTCGTCGGGCCAGAGGCCCGCAGCGCGCATCCCGGCCTCGGCGTCGGCCTCGCGCAACTGGTCGGCGAGGGTGTCCGGGTCGACGCGTCCGGGGTCGTCGGTCGCGGCGAGTTCCCGCACGAGAAGGGCGGTGAGCATCGCGTGTTCGCGCAGGTCGCGGACCTCCACCTTGTCGCGCGTGTCGGCGCGGGTGTGGCCCCACCCCCGACCCCGCTCGGCACCAGCGGGTGACTGGCTGTGCAACTGGAGTGCGGGGACGCCGGCGCGCAGAAACCACCAGTGGTCGCTGTAGGGGTGCGGTTCCTCGGTGACCGCGAGCGGTTGGCCCCACTCGTCGGTGACTCGCTCCGCGAGGTCCTTCATCCGACCGCTCCCGTGGGTGTACGCCCGGAGGTTCCGGGCGCGGCCGGCGCCGTCGACGTTGCAGACCGCACGCACGCGGTCGGTGGGAAGCGAATCGGCGAGGGTTTCGCTCCCCATCAGGCCGATCTCCTCACAGCCCACGCCCGCCAGCACCACCCGCCGGTCGAGGTCCATCTCTCCGAGGATTCGGGCGGCGGCGACGACGGTAGCGATGCCACAGCCGTTGTCGAGTGCGCCCTCGGCGATGTCGTGGGCGTCGTAGTGGGCCGTGACGACGACGCACTCCTCGGTGTCGGGGCCGAGTCGCCCGACGACGTTCCGACTCTCGCCGGGGTCGGTGTGCGCCTCGACCTCGATAGTCGCCTCCGCGCCCATCGCGGCGTACTCGGTCAGCCACGCGCCCGTCTCCTTCGAGACGCCCACGCCGGGGACGGCAGCCTCGCCGTCGAACCGCAGGGCACCCGTCGGCGGGAGTTGCCCCTCGACGTGGTTGACGAAGACGAACGCCTCCGCGCCCGCGGCGACGGCGTGGCCGAACTTCTCCATGCGGTGGACGAACCGGCCCTTCTCGGCCGGGGTGTCCGTGCTGGCGACGGCGACGTTGCCCGCGAGTTCCTCGCCGACGGCCTCGATTTCCCCGGGCGTCCCGTAGCCCACGTCCACGAGTTCCCCCCGTACGTCTCCCGCAGGCGAGTACGGGAGCGCGATGGTCTCGAAGGTGCGTTGGACCGTCTCGCCGTCCCGGTCGGCGGTGACGGCCAGTCTCGCGTGCCCGCGGGTCCAGCGGTTCATCTCGAAAGGTTCGATTTCGGGGACGGCACCCGCGTCGGCGAACGCCTCGGCCACGAGGTCCGCGGCCCGCCGTTCGCCGGGGTGGCCGCCGAGTCGGTCCTCGATTTCGGTCAGTCTGGTCAGGAACTCCCAGGCGGTGTCGTCGTGCCAGGCGCGGCCGAGCGCCCGGTCCGTATCGTCCATGGGGTGGCTTCGGCAGACGCCGTGAAAACTCTCCCCTCCACCGGCCGGGTGTCGCCGGCCGACCGACGAAATCCCCGTGCGAGGGCCGAACGACGACGGGTTTAACAGTCGTGCGGGTAACTCACGGCCATGAGTTCGGTCCCCGAGCGCGGCGACATCGACGAGGAGTACAAGTGGAACCTCGAGGACATCTACGCCGACGACGACGAGTGGGAGGCGGCCTACGAGGAGTGCGAGGGCCTCATCGAGGAACTCGCGGCCTACGAGGGGCGGGCGACGGAGAGCGCGGCGACGCTCCGCGAGACCCTCGACCAGTACGAGCGAGTACTGCGGACCGTCTCGAACGTCTACTCCTACGCGAGCATGCGCAGCGACGAGGACACCCGCGACCAGACCTACCAGGCGCTCCAGGCGCGCGCCCAGTCGCTGTACTCGCAGGCCAACAGCGCCTCCAGCTACCTCGAACCCGAACTGCAGGCACTCTCACAGGAGGACATCGAGGCATACGTCGAGGCCGAACCCGCCCTCGCGAAGTACGAACACTACTTCGACGACGTGTTGCGGATGAAACCCCACACCCGGTCGGCCGAGGTGGAGGAACTGCTCGCGGAGCTGGGCGAGGTCACCGGCGCCTCCGGCGAGGTGTACAACATGCTCACCAACGCGGACATGGAGTTCCCCACCGTCGACCACCCCGAGGACGGCGAGACCCAGCTCACCCTCTCGAACTACACGAAGCTCCAGAAGCACCCGAACCGCGAGTTCCGCCGGGAGGTCCACGAGACGTTCTACGGCGAATGGGCGACGGTCCGCAACGCGGTGGGGTCGGCCTACAAGAACAGCGTCAAGACGGATATCAAACTCGCGCAGGCGCGGGACTACGAGACGGCGCGGCAGGCCGCCCTCGACAGTTCGAACGTGCCGAGGGAGGTGTACGACACGCTCGTCGACACCGTCCGGGAGAACCTCGACGCCCTCCACGCCCACGCCGACCTGAAGCGCGAGGCCCTCGGCGTCGACGAACTCCAGATGTGGGACCTCTACGCCCCCCTCGCGGACGGCGAGAGCCCAGAAGTGCCCTACGAGCAGGCCCGGGAGTACGTCGTCGAGGCCGTCGCCCCCCTCGGCGAGGACTACCAGCAGCGACTCGCCGAGGGCCTCGACTCGCGGTGGGTCGACGTCTACGAGAACGCGGGCAAGCAGTCGGGTGCGTACTCCGGAGGGACCTACGACAGCCAGCCGTTCATCCTGATGAACTATCAGGACGATATCTCGAGTATGTTCACGCTGGCTCACGAACTCGGCCACTCGCTGCACTCGGACCTGACCAGCGACGAACAGCCGTACATCTACAGCGGCTACGAGATATTCGTCGCCGAGGTGGCCTCGACGGTCAACGAGACGCTCCTGACGAACTACCTGCTGGAGACGGTCGACGACGAGCGGTTCCGCCGGCACGTCCTCGACGAGTACCTCGAACGGTTCCGGTCGACGCTGTTTCGCCAGACGATGTTCGCGGAGTTCGAACACCGCGCCCACCAGATGGCCGAGGAGGGCGAGGCGCTCACGCCGGACGTGCTGGACGACCTGTACGGCGGCCTGAAGCGCGACTACTACGAGACGGCGACGGTGGACGAGCACATCACCCGCGAGTGGATGCGAATCCCGCACTTCTACCGCGCGTTCTACGTCTACCAGTACGCGACGGGCATCTCCGCAGCGGTGGCGCTCGTCGAGAAGATCGAGGCGGACGGCGAGTCGGCCGCCGCGGACTACCGCCGGTTCCTCCGGTCTGGCTCGCGCGAGTACCCCCTCGACCTGCTTCGCATCGCCGGCGTGGACATGGCGTCGCCCGCGCCCATCGAGTCTGCGGTCGAGACGTACCGCGAGTACGTCGACGAGTTCGCGAGCCTGGTCTGAGGTCGATTCGACGGTCGGGGCGAGCGACTGGTGCGACCCAAAGGCCCTTTTAGCTCAGTCTCGTATCGGCACAGTACTCTATGTCACGCAGCCCCTCGTTGCCGGATCGCCCGCAGTTAGAGCTCGATCCGGACATGTCGCCCGGCGAGCGGCTCGACGCGCTGCAGCGGCACTTCGCCCGTCTTCTCGAGGTGAACGACCAGCTAGAACAGCGACTCGACGACGCCCGCGGTCAGCAGGAGTCGCTCCGCGAGGAGGTCGACACGCTCCAGCGCGAGAACGAGACGCTCAAGACGTCCGTCCGGTACATCGCGACGGTCGAGGAGGTGACCGACGACGACGTCATCATCAAGCAACACGGCAACAACCAGGAGGTCCTCACGGACGCCGCCCCGCGACTGGAAGGCGAGATCGAGGCCGGCGACCGCGTCGCCATCAACGACTCCTTCTCCATCCAGTCCATCCTCGACGCCGAGACGGACGCCCGCGCGCAGGCCATGCAGGTCGACGGCTCGCCGGACGTCGAGTACGCCGACATCGGGGGTCTCGACGAGCAGATCCTGGAGGTCCGCGAGGCCATCGAGGAACCCCTGCTCGACGCCGAGCAGTTCGACGCGGTCGGTATCGACCCGCCGTCAGGGGTGTTGCTGTACGGGCCGCCCGGCACCGGGAAGACGATGCTGGCCAAAGCGGTGGCGAACCAGACGGACGCGACGTTCATCAAGATGGCCGGCTCCGAACTCGTCCAGAAGTTCATCGGCGAGGGGGCCCGCCTCGTCCGCGACCTCTTCGAACTGGCGAGCGCACGCGAACCGGCCGTCGTCTTCATCGACGAGATCGACGCCATCGCCTCCAAACGGACGGACTCGAAGACGTCGGGCGACGCCGAGGTCCAGCGGACGATGATGCAGTTGCTCAGCGAGATGGACGGCTTCGAGGACCGCGGCGAGGTTCGCATCATCGCCGCCACCAACCGCTTCGACATGCTCGACGACGCCATCCTCCGGCCCGGCCGCTTCGACCGCCTCATCGAGGTGCCCGAACCGAACGCCGAGGGCCGCGAGCGCATCCTCGACATCCACACCGAGGGGATGGACATCCACGAGGACGTCTCCTACGAGTCGCTCGCGGAGATGACCGAGGGGTTCACCGGGGCGGAACTCGCCAGCCTCGTCACCGAGGCCGGGATGTTCTCCATCCGCGACGACCGCACCACCGTGGAGATGGGTGACTTCGAGGCGGCCTTCGAGAAGGTCTCCGACGGCGACGACACGACCGGGACTCCGGTCGCGTTCCAATAAGTCCGACCGTTTACGCTGCGCTCGTTCGCGCAGGATGCGCTCACTCGCTCGCGGTACAACACGTAGCGGCTACCGCACCGCTATCGCGCCTTCGCTTTCTCCTGTTCCTCGCGGCGAACCGCACCCACCAAGAGCGTGTCGACCACGAGGCTCTCGATACCCCGGCGGATTCGCTCGGAGAGCGCCTGGTGGGAGATGTCGAGGTCCTCGGCGAGGTCCGCGAGTTCCACCTCGCGCGGGACCGCGAAGTAGCCCCGCTCGGCGGCGGCGGTCAGCGCCTCGTACTGCCCCTCGGTGAGGCCGTGGCGGCCAGCGGGTTCGCCCTCCAGTTCGCGGACGCTCCGCACGTCGAACGAGAGGCCCTGTTCCTCACAGAACTCGACGGTGTCGGAGAGACCCTCGCGGGAGGGGTAGAGCACGCGGAGGACCCACTGGTCGCCGTCGGTGGCCGCAGAGAGGATGGTCGCCTCGCTGTTCGTTATCATCCGGAGGACGACGGGAATCTGGTTGACCCACTCCATCCGGTAGAGGCGCTCCTCCCCGAGGTCGGTGAGCAGGGTGACGTCGCGTGTAGTGTCGTCGGCATCCAGCACCTCGTCGAGAGCGTCGAAGTTCGGGGCGCGGACCCACAGCAGGGGCATGACGGAGTCGTCGCCCGTCTCGACGAGTTTCTCGCAGTCGAACGTGGCCTCGGGGACCCCGTCGAGCGTCTGTGCCAGGGCGAACTCCTCGGCGGGAATCGTCGCGGTGATGAGCGTGGCCATGGACGGAGAGACGCGACGTCACGGCATAACGGGTGCGCCCTCGGGGTGAGGGTGACCCGGCGGGTGCCGGACGGGAAGCGCAACCCCTTACCCCGTCCTCGCGCTACCCCGGACAATGGGACTCATCCGGGTCGTCTGGGGGACAGCGCGCGCGCCGACGGAGATGGCGTCGTACGACGCCGCACTCGCCGAGGCGAACGTCCACAACTACAACCTCGTGTCCGTGTCGTCGGTCGTCCCCGCCGGCGCGCGCGTCGAACGCGTGGGTCGCGCACCCGACCTCGGTCCCGCGGGCGAACGCCTGACCGTGGTGCAGGCGCGAGCGACGGTCTCGGAGGGCCATGCCGCCGCCGGACTCGGGTGGGCGACGGAGGCGAACGGTCGCGGTCTGTTCTACGAGACGTCGGGCGACGACCCCGAGGCGGTGCGCCGGGAGGTCGAGGAGGGTCTCGACGCCGGGAGGAATCTCCGAGACTGGGCGTTCGAGGACGAGGGCTTCCAGTCCGCGGAGAGCGACCCCGTCGGGGACAACGGGGACGACGGGGAGTACGCCACGGCCGTCGTCCTCGCGGTGTACGGCGAGAGTTCGCCCATCGTCTGAGTGCCGGACGCGTCGCACCTCGCATCCTTTTTAACCCCTCCCCCCGTTCCTCGGGCGAATGCACGGCAACACACCCTATGCGGGGAAGCGAGCCGAGAGCGAGGACCTCTCCGCCGAGGAGGTCGAACTCCTGC
Source organism: Halomarina litorea (assembly GCF_024227715.1). NCBI lineage: Archaea > Methanobacteriati > Methanobacteriota > Halobacteria > Halobacteriales > Natronomonadaceae > Halomarina > Halomarina litorea. The sequence goes on from NZ_CP100448.1 coordinate 2,603,075, forward strand.
GACGCGACCTGCGTGCGCTGGCCGAGCGTACCCGCTCGCTCCTCCCCGACGAGTTCGTCGTCGGGTCGGAGATTCGCAACGGGTCGAACGGGCCGCGGGCCACCGTCGCGGTCCAGCCGCCGGTCGGCAAGCTCGTGTCGACGGGCCTCGCCGCCGACGCGACGACGGAGGAGCGCGACGCACTCGTCCACGAACTCGCGGCGGGGGCGGCCATCCAGGTCAAACACGCCATCGACGACGTCTCGCCGACCGCCGGGTAGGGGATTCTGACGGGCGACGCGCCGTCAGATGACGACGCCGGATCGGAGGACGGCGATGAGCGCAGTCAGCGTGACCATGCTCGCCAGCGTGGAGGTGAGCACCGCCGAACTGACGAACTCCGCCGGCGAGACGCCGCTTCCTTCCCCGCCGAACTCCAGGATGAGGATGAGCGGGGTGATGGCCGCCGGCGTGGCGCACTCGAGGACGAACACGCGTGCGACCGTACTGTTCTGGACGCCGAAGCCGAGGCCAGCGAGGGCGAGGACGATGCCGATACCGACCAGCGGCGCGACGAGGAGTTTCATCACGTTCGCCAGTCCAAGCGGTCCGAGCGCGGCGCGCACGTCCGTCCCCACCAGTTGACTGCCGAGCATCAACAGCATGAGCGGGATGGCCGCGTCGCCGACGAGTTTCAGCGTCTGCATGACCGTCGTGCCCGTATCGGGCGAGACGCCCACGAACCGGAGGACGAGGGCGGCGAGGACGGCGTACAGCAGCGGGATGGTGAACACCCGCTTGACGCCGCTCAGGCCGCCGCTTCCGCCGCTCCGGGCCGCGATGTACACCCCGTGAGAGTAGATGAGGACGCTCTGGATTGCGAGAAAGAGCACCGCGGTCGACCGCCCGACCGCGCCGAAGGCGAACGCGGAGAGGGGGATGCCGAAGTTCCCGCAGTTGGGGTAGGTACTGGAGAGGACCGTCGCACTGGAGAGCGGTTCGTCGAGGCCGATGGCCCGGACGGCCACCTCGGCGAGGGCGGCGAGGACGACGATATACGCCGTCACGCCGACGGCGAGTTTGGCGACGGTGTCGGCGTCGATGCTGGTCGTGAGCAGGCTGTGGAAGACGAGCGCCGGGACGAGGACGTAGACGACCACCGTGTTCAGCGGGTCCACGTCCAGGTCCTTGCTCCGCCCGAGGAGGAACCCGACCGCCCCGATGGCGACGATGGGAGCGATGGCGGACGCGAAGATGGAGACCAGCGACACGACCCACCCGACGGAGGGGGCCGTTACAAGGGTTGCGAACGGCGCAACCCGGGCCCCAGTCAGCCGAAGGAGTCGTGCAGGTCCGCACAGACCGCCCGCACCGCGTCGTGAGCCGGTTCGAGTTCCGGTTCGACCACCATCCCGAAGAACCCGTGGATGACTCCCTCGTAGTGGTGGTGGGAGACGGACGTGCCGGCCTCGTCGAGCCGGTCGGCGTAGGCGACCCCCTCGTCGCGCAGTGGGTCGAACCCGGCGGTGACGACGGTCGCCGGCGGGAGGTTCGAGAGGTCCCGCGCCTGTAGCGGCGCGGCGTAGGGGTTGCTCCGGTCGACGGGTCGCTCGAGGTAGTGGTCCCAGAACCACGCCATGTCCTCCCGCGTGAGGAAGTAGCCCTCGGCGTTCTCCTCGTAGGAGTCGGTGGTGAGGTCGAAGTCGGTGACGGGGTAGACGAGGACCTGGTGGGCGAGCGACGGCCCGTCACGGTCCCGAGCGAGGAGGGCGACAGCCGCCGCGAGGTTGCCCCCCGCGCTGTCGCCGGCGACGGCGAGTCGCCCGGGGTCGCCGCCGACCACCGCGGCGTTCTCCGCGACCCACTCCAGCGCGGCGTAGCAGTCCTCGACCGGCGCGGGGAAGGGGTGTTCGGGCGCGAGGCGGTAGTCCACGCTGACGACGACGGACCCCGACTCGGCGGCGAGGGTGCGACAGGTCGCGTCGTGGGTGTCGAGGTTCCCGACGACCCACCCCCCGCCGTGGAAGTAGACCACGACCGGCGCCGGCCCGTCGGCGTCGGGTTCGTAGACGCGCACCGGGAGTTCGGTCCCGACGTCCCCGCCGGGAATCGAGAGGTCGCGGACCCGCCCGACGGGAGGGAGCTGTTCGGGGTCGAAGGTGAACAGGTCGTCGAGGAGGCGGCGCGCACCGCCGACCGACAGCGCGCTGAGTGGTGGGACGCCCTGTTCGTCCATCGCCGCGAGCACGGCCTGTACGTCCGCCCGTGGTTCGTCAGCTGCTGACATTGCGTACGCCATCTGGTGTCAACCGACAAGTAGCTTCCCACAGTGCGGGCGGGTCAGGTGGCGTCCGTCTCCGGCGGGTCGACGAACAGGCCGTACCAGACGGCCCCACCGGCGGGGATGGACCCCCCGAGCATCCCCGTCGCGGTGGAAACCGAGAGCGCGAGACTCGCGAATCCCCCGAGGGCGAGCGACACCGGCATCACGACGAGCAACAGGTCGTACAGGCCGAGCGACGCGTCGCTCCGGGTCATGCACCCCGGAGTGACGAGCGTCACCTAATTAATAGTTATTACCACTCCGGTCACTTGCCCCAGAACGGGTCGACCTTGCGGCGCTTGTCGAGGTACATCGACAGCGCCTCGCGTTCGTCGGTGGGGATGTCCTCTTTGAGCTCCTGTTCCAGAATCTTCGCGTGTTTCTCGGGAATCTCCGCCCAGAGTTCATCGCCCTCGTCTATCTGGCGGCCCACGGTGGGGCCGTCGATGGCGGCGCTGGCACGTTCGCCGGCACGGAGTTCGTCGATGTCCTCGCCCTGATTCTGGAGGGTCTGGAGCGTGCCGACGCGCTTGGGGTCGTTGCCCTCGAACTTCACGACGGGAACGTTGCGCTTCAGCGTCCCCGACATGACCTCCACGCCGACGACGGCGGGATTGTTCTGGCGGAAGACGTGGTCCTCGAGGATGCGAAAGCGCGCGGGCCGCCGGATGTTGTCCATGATGGCGTCCTGCTGGGCGCGCTCGATGCCCTCGACGTACTCCTCGTAGTCCTCGACGAGCTGGTAGATGACGTCGTCCTCGAACAGTTCGATGTCCCGGTCGCTGGCCCCCTGTTCGGCGTCCGGCAGGACGTCGACGTTGAACGCGAGGATGACCTTGTGCTTCGGGTCGTCGGTCGTCGAGGCGACGGCGACGTCGCGGGGGGCCACGTCGCCCACCTCGGCGCGGACGATGGGCACCTCGGCCTCCGCCAGCGCGTTTGCGATGGCCTCCAGACTGCCGAGCGTGTCGGCCTTCACGACGACGCCGTTCTCCGCCGTCTCGACGGTGAGGTCGGCGAGTTCGGACTCCACCTCCTCGACGACGTCCTCGACGGGCCGGTCGCGGACGACCCGGACCGGCGCGCCCGCCAGCGCGTCGTCCAGGTCCGGCGCGGCGATCTTGATACCCGACGCGGCCGTCACCCGGTCGACCTTCTCGAAGCGCTTCTCGGTGCGAATCTCCTCCAGCGGCCGGGGCTGGAGCAGCGCACGCACCTCCGTGACGATGGTGTCGTTCTTCGCGCCGACGACGATGGTGTCGTCGGTCTGGAGCGACCCGTCGTACAGCACGACGTCCAGCGTCGTCCCGAAGCCGCGTTCGTCCTTGACCTCGAGGACCGTCCCCGCGCCGGGACCGCTGGTGTCGATGGCCATCTCCTCTTTCATGTAGCGCTGGGAGAGGCCCATCAGGACCGTCAGCAGGTCCGGGACGCCCTCGCCGGTCAGCGCGCTGACCGGGACGACGCCGATGTTCTTCCGGAAGTTCTGGACGCGCCAGTACATGTCCGCGGAGAAGCCGTTGTCGCTCATCTCGCCGATGATGCGATAGAGGCTCTCGTTGAGTTTCGTCTCGGCGCGCTCGCTCTGGGCTTCGAGGGTCCGCTGGATGGGTTCGCCCTCCTGTGCGTTCCACCCGGGCGTGGTGTCGATCTTGTTCGCCGCGACGACGAACGGCGTCTGGGTCCGCTTGAGGATGTCGATGGCCTCCAGCGTCTGGGGCTGGAAGCCGTCGTTGACGTCGACGACGAGGACGGCGATGTCGGCCAGCGCACCCCCGCGGGAGCGGAGCGTCGAGAACGAGTGGTGGCCCGGCGTGTCGATGAACAGCAGGCCCGGCAGGTCGAAGTCCGTCGGGTCGACGAGGCTCCCCGCGATGTCCGAGATGACGTCGAGGGGGACGGCCGTCGCCCCGATGTGTTGTGTGATAGCTCCCGCCTCGCCCGACGTCACGGTGGAACCGCGAATCTTGTCGAGGAGGCTCGTCTTCCCGTGGTCCACGTGGCCGAGCACCGCGACGATGGGCGTCCTGAGTTCGCCCGCGGCGTTCGGGTCGGTGGGTGTGTCCGTGTCCGACATACAAAAAACCCCTTAGCTCAACCTATCCGTCCCCGCGGTTAAGTCTTTCAGAACGGGGCTGACGACGCTCACTCGACCGTGAACGACCCGGTCATCCCGATGGACCGGTGGGGACTGCAGTAGTACTCGTACTCGCCGGCCGTGTCGAACGTCGCCTCGTAGGTGTGTCCGGACGAGTGCGTCCTCGACTCCCCGCCCGCCGTCCCCTCCCAGTTCGCCCCGCTCGGCTGGCGCTCCGGGACGACGTTGTGCCCGCCACCCTCCCACTCCCAGGTGACGGTGCCGCCGCGCGCGAGGGTGAACGACTCCGGCGAGAACCGCGCCCTGCCGTTCGCACCCACCGTGACCGTCACCGCGTCCTGCAGGGAGTCGTCGGGGGTCGGCGTCGGCGTCTCGGTCGGCGTCTCCGCGGGCGTGTCGGTCGGCGCATCGGCCTCCGTCGTCGTGGCACCCGCCCCGTCGTCGGTCCGCGTCGCGGACCCGGTCGTCGGGTCGTCGGTCGGTTCCGTCGTCGTCGGAGCCCCGGTCGTCGCGGCAGTCGACGTGGTCCCCGTGGCTGCTGTCGTCCCCGACGCACCGTCTGTCGTCCCGTTCGTCGGTTCGTCGCCGGTACAGCCCGCGAGCGCGACGGCACCGAGGGCCGCGGCCCGCGCGAGGAGGGTCCGTCTGTCCATACTGCTCCCGCGTGCGGGCGGCGTATCAACGTTGACCCGAATTCGACCCGGAACGCGGCCCCGCGCGCCGTGCGCTCCCCTCCCGCGGATTTTATGTGACCGCACTCGGAAGGTGGGGTATGCCGGAGATACTCGCGGAGAACCTCTCGGGAAAGGACGTCATCGGGTCGGACGGGGCGAAACTCGGTCAACTGTACAACATCACGATGGACCTGAAGACCGGGGAGCTCCACGACCTGGTCGTCGACCCCGAGGACGGCGTCCGTGAGTCCAGTTTCACGAAGAACGAGTTCGGCCGCTACATGGTCCCCGTCAATCGCGTCCAGGCGGTGAAAGACCACATCGTCATCCGTCGCTGATGCGCGTCCTCGACGCCTCGGCGTTCATCCGGGGGTACGAGACGAACGAGGAGACGGCGTCGGTCCCGCGCGTCAGGGAGGAACTGAACGACGAGAGCGGCTACCGATTCGACGCCCTCGAAGGGTCGGGGATGCTCGTCCACGTGCCCGACGAACAGTCTATCGACCGCGTGCGACGCGTCGCCTCGAACACCGGCGACCGGGGGACGCTCTCGGAGACGGACGTGCGCCTCCTCGCCGCCGCCCTCGAACTGGGGGCGACGCTCGTCACCGACGACTACGCGATGCAGAACGTCGCCGGGAGCCTCGACGTGGCCGTCGAGACCATCGGCCGCGAGGGCATCTCCGAGGAGCGCTCGTGGCGCTTCAAGTGCGAGGGCTGTGGACGCGTCTACGACACCGACGAGGGGCGCTGTGTGGTCTGCGGGAGCGACCTGAGCCGGATGCGCTAGTCTACTCGAGACTGTCGAGGCCCGCGTCGAGCAACTGCCGGAGGACGGCCTCCTGCGTCATGCCGTACTCGTCGGCTAGCGCCTCGACGCGCCGGGCCATCGACTCCTCGCAGAGGAGGGTGTACCGCCGCATACCGTGATACTTCTTCGCCGACGGCATAAACACCCGTCAGACCACTGTCGGACCGACGCGGTTCGGGGTCGCTCGAACCCGGGGCCTCACGCGAGCGTCCCGGTGGCCTGCAGGTACGCGAAGACGAACTGCGTGGCGTTGTAGAGGCCGTGGACGAGGGCGGGGACGACGAGGTTGCCCGTGTACTCGTAGAGCGCCCCGAGGAACAGCGAGAGGAAGAACACCGTCGCGAGCATGGCGACGATGCCGAGGGTGGGACCGCTCAGCCCGAAGACGTGGATGGGTGCGAACAGCGCGCTGGTCATCACGACGGCGTAGCGGGGGCTCACCGCCTCGCGGAGTCGCCCCTGTATCACGCCGCGGTAGAGCAGTTCCTCGCCGGGACCGACGAGCAGTATCGACAGCGGGATGAGCACCAGCAGGAGGTCCGGGTTCTGAAAGCCCGTCTGGACGATGTCGCTCGACGCCATCGGGACGTCGAGGACGGTGAACAGGACGTTGATGGCGAGGTACGCCCCGACGAGCAGGACGTACCCCCCGGCGATAGCGAGGAGCGTTCGGCCGCTGGGGACGGCCACCCGCAGGAGGTCACGGCCCCGGTCGGACTCGTAGAGGTAGGCCAGCGCGACGCCGCCGAAGCCGATGCCCTGGAGCGCCAGCGTCCCGACGATGACGAGTCGGTCCTGCCGGCCGTACATCTGGATGCCGCCCAGTTCGAACAGGCCGACGAGGAGCAGCAACACGACGTTGCCGACGGCGAACGCGCCGATGGCGATGGTCGCCGCGACGAGGAGCTCCTGCATGCGAGACTGGCTCCCCGGGAGGGTCCGCTCGCTCATCCTCGCGCTCCCCTCGTGGCAGTCTTCATCGAGGGTAGGTACACGAGCGCGCCGAATAGGTCTTGCGAGCCGTCACTCGACTTCGAGTCGCTCCTTGTCGGCGACTGCGTCCGCCTCCTCGAAGTCGCCGCCGCCGAGCAACCCGCGGGCGGCGCGCTTGCCCCACTCCACGGCGGGCTGGGTGAACGTCTCGACGCCCATCAGTTCGCCCGCGAGGACGCAGGCGGCCTCCATCGCGTAGAGGAGTTCGCCGACGCCCTTCGCGTCCACCCGGTCGAGTTCGAGGCGGACGTTCGGCTGGTTCGCGGCGGCGAGGCTCGCCTCGGTCGCCTCGAACTCCGCGTCGAGGAGCGTCCCGAGGTCCGACCCGCCGAGATAGGAGAGACCTTCGACATCCGTCTCGGGGATGGCGCAGTCGGGGCGTTCGCGGGGGCGCACGAGCGTCACCTGCTTGTCGTGGCGGCCGGCGCGGTACAGTTGAAGTTGGGAGTGCTGGTCGGTCGCGCCGAGCGCCCGCACCGGCGTCTGGCCCATGCCGTCCTTGCCGAGCGACTCGGCCCAGAGCTGTGCGAACCACTCGCCGAAGGCGTCCAGCCGTTCGGCGTAGGGACACATCACGGTGGTCGTCGCGCCGCGCTGTTCGAGCGCGTAGGAGACGGCCCCGTAGGCGTAGGCGGGGGAGTCGAACAGCGAGGGGGCGAGCGAGTTCCGTCCAGCCCTGCCGCCGGCGAGCAGTCCCTCGATATCCGCGCCGAAGATGGCGGCGGGAACCAGCCCCACCGAGGAGAGCGCGGAGAACCGCCCCGGAACCCCCTCCGGTACGTCGAGCGCAGGCATGCCGTGTTCGTCCGCGAGCGCCCGGAGGGGACCGTCCTCGCCGGTGGTGACGACGGTCCGGTCGGTCCAGTCCACTCCGGCGTCCTCGAACGCCTCGCGGACGACGAGGAAATTGGCGAGCGTCTCGGCGGTGGTGCCCGAGCGGGAGACGACGTGGATGGCCGTCGAATCGAGGGGGAGCGAATCGAGGAGACGGCGGGTGCCGTCGGGGTCGACGTTGTCGAGGACGCCGTGCGTGGCGTCGGGGGCAAGGGCGGCGGTGAGCGTCCGGGCGCCGAGCGCGCTCCCGCCGATACCGACCGTGAGGACGGCCTCGCTGTCGGCGGCCGATTCGGCCGCCTCGCGGATGGCGGCCGCGTCGGTGTCCTCGGGGAGGGCGAGAGAGGCGTAGCCGAACTCCCGGTCGTCGATGCCCTGCTCGATTCGGTCGTGTACCTCGGCCACCCGGTCGTCGAGGGCGTCGAGCGAGGCCCGCGAGACGCCGGGCTGTGCCACCACGTCCAGTGCGTTTCCAATGTCGACCCGCATACTCGGGCCTCAGGCTCCTCCCGTATAGCTAATCCGGCATCGTTAATCGCCGCGAGTCCCTACCGCCGACGATGAGCGAGACGCAGCGGGCGTACTCCGGGCTGTTCGGCGCCTTCCCCTACGCCTACCGCGAGAGCGAGTCGCGCCTGTTCCGCCTGTACGCCGTCGTCGGGGGGCTGCTGGCGCTCCTCGTCGCGGTGCTGTTCACCTTCGCGCTGGTCGTCGCCTTCGGGAACACCTCGGGGGCGACCGGCGGGACGTTCACCTTCTCCCGGACACTGTTCGTCCTCGTCGGCTTCTTCGCCGTCGGTCCGCTGGTGGGACCGGTGCTGTTCGTCGCCCGCCAGCACCGCACGGGGCGGGCCGACCCGCGCTACGACGCCGCGATGGCCGCGATGGGCTTCCTGTTCGTCGTCTCGCTGTACGTGGGGGCGGTCATCTCCATCCCTCCGGCGTTCACGCTGGACGGCGAGACGGTCGACCGCGGCACCCCGACGGGCCTCTTCGCGCCCGTCGTCGGCCTGCTCTACGCGCTCCCGTCGCTGGCGAGCGTCGTCCCGCCCGTCCTCGTCGCCGTCGGGATGTTCCTCCTGCATCGCCGTCTGGGGTAGAGCGACACGGGCAAGAGGAACGCTCGCCTACCGGGCCGCATGAGCGATTCGGAGAAGGAGGGTCGGTTCGTCGTCACGCACGCCGAGAGCGACAGCGCCGTGTTGAAAGACGTCGACGACGGGCAGGTCCACACGCTCGGGTCGAACCCCGGCGTCGAGGAGGGGGACGTCCTCAGCGCGACGCTCGCCCCGGACCCGCCCCTCGAGGTGACCTGGCAGGTCGTCGAGGTGGAGACGCGACGCACCGTCCGAATCGAACGGAGCGAGGAACCCCCGACGACACAGGAGCGAGACATCGCCGCCGGGCAGGACGTGGGCGACCTGACGCGGGAGGAGCGGGCGGGGAAAGGCGAGATACACGTCCTCACGGTCCCGCCGGAGGAGACGGAAGACGCCGTATCGGACGTCCTCGACGACGAGGCAACCGTCGTCCGGGCCGCCCGGATGGACGAGGTGAACCGCGTCGAGGTGCGCGCGCGCGACGGCGTCGTGAGCGTCCGCTATCTCCCGTAGCGTCCGAAGAGCAGAGTTCAGAAGGCGCTTACTTCATCCCGCGGCTGGCGAGGTGATACTCCATGACCGTCTCCATCCCCTCGATGAACCGCTGGGTGTCAACGCTGTCGACGCCGTAGTCGCGGTTCGAGACCTCCTCGTGGCGCTGGTCCCACTCGGCGAGGAACGCCTCCTCGACGCCCCGTTCCTTGATGCGCTGGGCGACGCGGTCCAGGTCCTGGTTCGCGGGGTCGAGTTCGTCGGGCGCGACGATACCGTCCTGAAGCGCCTGAACGATGACGCCCGCCGAGTAGTCGCCCTCGGTGAGTTCGCGCTCCCACGTCGTGACCCAGTTGCCGATGCGCGCCATCTTCTGGAGGTCCCAGGTGAGGTCGCGGAGGCCGCTCAGGTCGGACTGGTCGAACGTCGGCGAGAACATCAGGTCGATGTCGGTGTACGAGAACAGGACCATGTTGTGCGCGCCGTACGTGCGCGCTCCCGTCCCGTTCGCGAGGTGTTTGTTGTCGCTGACGAGGCGGGTGTACTCCATCGCGTTGAACCCCTGCCGGATGTCGTACTGGAGGATGCTCCGGAACTCGTCGTAGCGGGGGGCACCCTTGAGTCGGACCTCGATGCGCGACCAGACGTCCTGGACGAACTCGAGGACGTCCGCGTCGACACCCGGTCGGTCCGGGTCGACGGTCTGGGGTGCCGTCGCCACACGGCACGCCTCGTCGAACGTCGACGTGTCCCGTCGGGACTCGATGAGGTCGTCGAGGGTGGTGATGTACACTGTAAAGAGCGTCTTAATCTCCTTGACGTGTCCTCGGTCCGCGGCGGGGACCGACGAGAGGGTGAACGCGTCGAACAGTTTGTGGATCCACTGCCAGAGGAACCGGTCGCGGTCGTCCATTACACGCTCGTACTCCCCCGCCACGTCGACGACGACGGAGGGGAGTTCGACTGTCGTGATCTCGGTGATGAGATCCGTCGGTTCACGCTCTGCCAAGAGCGTCCGCTGATTGGTTGTGGGCTCGACCAGATCGTGTGCCATGCCAGCTAAATCGTAGCAATAGGGGGACGTAAATGTTTGCATTATTAAATCCTTTTCGAGAGATATTCTGAAACTGGTGAATGAAACAGTCATGAAACTGGATATGTTTAGAGCAATCGTACATATATCCGGTATTCCCGGTCGAACAATTTATTTAGACGCAGGTATGCTGGTTACTCGATGATTTCGGGTCGGGCACAGAAAGAAACGACAGCATCACTCGTTCGTATGCTTCACGTAACGAGCGATGCAGGCGACCAGACGGGGAGTAGTACCTCGGTCACGGCCGTCGACGACTTCCAGGAGGCGTTCGACCACGTCGAGGCCGAGGCCCCACTGGACTGTATCGTGTGTGACGAACGAATCGGTGACGACTCCGGGCTGGAGTTCATCGACGAGGTGCGCGCACGCGGGGTGGACTTACCCATCCTCGCGCGGGTCGCCCCGGAGTCGGCCGCCGACGCCCTCGCCGCGGGTGCCACCGACGTGGTGAGTCCGACGGCGTCTCCCGAGGTACTCGACCGGCGGCTTCAAACCGTCGTGGACGCGTACGCGGGAGACCACGACCGACTCGTCCGGCGTGAGGCCATCGCGGATCTCCGCCAGTCCGCACTGGAGGGGGTCGGCCTCTCCCGACTGTTCGAGGAGTCGACTGCGCTCATCGAGGCGACGCTCGGCATCGACCGCTGTGGCCTGTTCGAACACCGCGTCGACGAGGACAGTCTCGTCCTGCGGGCGGAGACCGGGTGGGCGGGTGACCTCGACGCGCTGACCGACGACGACTCCCTCGCGCACAACGCCCTGCTCGCCGACGGCCTCGTCTGTGCCGACGGCGGCGACGGCTCCATCACGGGCGGTATCGCGGTCGGTCTCGACGTCGAGGGCACCCCCTGGGGCGTCCTCGCAGCCTACACGACCGACGGCCGGGAGTTCGGCGCGAGCGAGCGCGAACTCCTCCAGCGGGTCGCCGGCATCCTCGAACCCGTCATCGCGCGCGAACAGCGCCACCGGGAACTCGAACGCTACGAGACCATCCTCGACACCATCGACGACGGCATCTACGCGCTCGACCCGAACTTCCGCATCGAGTGGGTCAACGACGCCGTCACCAACCAGACGGGCTACGACGCCGACGAACTCATCGGGTCGCACTCCTCGCTGCTCGCACAGGACGACGTCTTCGAGATGGTCGAGAAACTGTCCCAGCAGATGGTCGAGGAGGGCAGCAACGTCGCCAGCCTCGACACCAACCTCGCCACGAAGACCGGGGATACGCTCCCCATCGAGACGCGCTTCTCGATGCGCGAGCGACAGGACGGGAGCCACGGGTTCGTCGGCGTGGTCCGCGACATCACGGACCGGAAGCGCTACGAGCAGACCCTGACCGCGCTCCACGACTCCACGCGGGACCTCCTGCACGCCGAGTCGAAACACGACGTCAGCGACCTCATCGTCGCCACCGCACAGGACGTCCTCGACATGCAGGGCGTCGGCGTCTACCTCTTCGACGGCGAGGCCGGCCAACTCGAACCCGCCGCCTGGTCCGACGAGATGGCGGAACTCACCGGCGGCCTTCCCGCCGTCGGCCCGCAGCACCCCGCACTCGCGTGGCGGACGTTCGTCGCCGGCGAACTCCTCTCGTACGACGACATCCGCGAGACGGACGACGTGTACAACGAGGAGACGCCGTTCCGTTCCGGGCTGTACGTCCCCCTCGGGGAACACGGCGTGCTGTTCGCCGAGTCCACCGAGATCGCCGAGTTCGACCCACAGCTGACCGAACTCGTCGACCTGCTGGCCGCGAGCGCCGAGGCCGCACTCGACCGCGTCGAGCGCGAGGACGAGATTCGCCAGCGCGACAGCGAACTGCGCGAGCAGAACGCGATGCTGACCGGCCTCAAGCGCACGAACGACATCATCCGCTCCATCGACAGCGCGCTGGTGCAAGCCGACACCCGCGAGGAGATCGAGCGGGCGGTCTGCGAGAAACTCGTCACGGCCGACGAGTTCGCCTTCGCGTGGACCGGCGTGCTGGAGGACGGCGGCGAGCGCCTCGCCCCCCGGTCGTGGGCCGGCGACGAACGGGGCTACCTCGACACCGTCGACCTGTCGCCGGGCGAGGAACACGCCGAGCCCGCCGCGCGGGCGGCCGCCGTCCGCGAACAGGTCGTCGTCAGCGAGGTCGCGAGCGGCTTCCAGGCCGAACCCTGGCGGCGCACCGCGCTCTCGAACGACTACCTCTCGGTGCTCGCGGTGCCGCTCCTGCACGGGAGCGTCCTCTACGGCGTCCTCACCGTGTACGCGACGAAGCAGGACGCCTTCGACGAGATGACGCGCGCGGTGCTCGGCGAACTGGGTCAGACCATCGCCAACGCCATCAACAACGTCGAGACGCGGCGGACGATGCTCGCCGACCGGGTCGCCGAGATCGAACTCCACATCGACGACGACGACATGTTCCTGCGGACGCTCGCCGAGACCGCCGAGTGTCGATTCGAGGTCGACGACGTCATCCAGGAGTCCGGCGGCTCGGCGCTCGTGTTCTGTAGCGGCGTCGACGCCGACCCCGAGAAACTGCAGGCGCTGGAAGAGGAGTTCGTCGGCGTCGAACACGTCGGCATCATCGCCGAGGACGACGAGGCGGTGCGCTTCGAGATGCGCCTCTCGGGCGACACCATCACCCAGACGCTCACCGACTGCGGGGCCGTCACCCGCTCCATCGCCGTCGACGACACCGGGACGCGCGTCGTCGTCGAACTCCCGCAGGACGCGGACGTCCGGGAGTTCGTCGAGGCGGTCCAGACGACCTATTCGGGGGTGGACCTCATCGCGCGGCGCAACCGCTCGTCGTCCGCCCAGACCCGCCGCGACGTGCGCTCGGGCATCTCCGAACGGCTGACCGACCGCCAGCACGAGGTGCTCAGGACGGCGTACGCCAGCGGCTTCTTCGAGTGGCCCCGCGACCGCACCGGCCAGGAGGTCGCCGACTCGCTGGACATCTCCCAGCCGACGTTCAACAAGCACCTCCGGGCCTCCGAGCGCAAACTATTCTCGATGCTGCTCGAGGGCTGACCCGACGGCTACACACCTAGCCACCCCGACCCCGAGATATTTCGGAGTATAGGACTAACTGCCTTGTCGAGTCACTGGTGAGAGGCAGGTATCAAGATGAGCACCGACGACGCGGGCACACGACGACACGACACACACCAGCGGTCGCTCACCATCGAGATCGTTCGCGCCCTCGCCGCCGAACACGGCTGCCGACCCGAGGCCCTCCGGCCACGACTGTACGAGGCGATCGACCCCGACGCACTCGAAGCGCTGTTCGCCCCCTGCGGCGACGGCACGCCGCGGGCGCCTGGCTGCGTCGTCTTCGAGATTGGGTCGTTCGAGGTCACCGTCGAGGGCGACCGGAACGTCTCCGTGGCGTCGGCCGAGTAGGGTCGGCTTTCACCCGCACGCGACGGGCTCGTTTCTCCGAAAAGGAACGCTTATCCAACGCCCCTCCAGACCGACGCACATGACTCGATTCGAGGTACCGACTGTCGACTACACCCGGTACTCCAACCGCCAACTGGTGGCCGTCCCCCTGGCCGTGCTGGCGGTCGCACTCGCGGTCATCGCCGGGTGGTACGTCCTGACCGGTGCCCCCGTGACCCCGGGCATCGCCTTCACCGGCGGCACGGAGCTCCAGATCGCGACGGACGACTCGGACGCCGAGATTCGCGAGGCGTTCACCCAGCGCGTCCCCTACGAGGTGGAGTCGGTCCAGCGGGCCGGCGACTCCTACATCGTCACTTTCCAGGCGACGCAGAACAGCGAGGTGCGGGAGATAACGAACGCCGCGGACGACGCCGGCTACGAGGTACTCGCCCAGCAGTCGCGCTCGCCGACGTTCTCCTCGGAGTCCCAGCAACAGGCACTCATCGGTATCGCCGTTGCCTTCGCCGGGATGAGCGTCCTCGTCTTCCTGCTCTTTCGGACGTTCGTGCCGAGTATCGCCGTCGTCGCCAGCGCCTTCTCGGACATCGTCATCCCCGTCGCGCTGATGAACCTCTTCGGCATCAAGCTCAGCCTCGGGACGGTGGCGGCGCTGTTGATGCTCATCGGGTACTCCGTCGACTCGGACCTCCTGTTGAACAACCACGTCCTCCGGCGGTCGGGTGACTTCTACGACTCCACCTACCGCGCCATGCGCACGGGCGTGACGATGACGCTCACCTCAATCGCCGCGATGGCCGTGATGACGTTCGTCGCCTCGCCGTTCGTCTTCGGCATTCCCCTCCTCCCGGAGGTGGGCATCATCCTCGTGTTCGGCCTCACCGCCGACCTGATGAACACCTACCTGCTGAACGTGAGCCTGCTTCGCTACTACAAGTACGAGGGGATCGCGAAATGAACGGGGTCGATTCGCTCACTGCTCACGCTCGCCATCGTCGGGCACGCCCGAGGAGAATCGCCTCGCTCCGCTCGGCTCACCACCGGGGGTGGTCCGAGTGAACCTCAGAGGGAACTGGCGGGTCGTCCTGCTCGCCGTCTTCGTCGTCCTGAGCGGCGTCGCCCTGTTCGCCCCGACGGGCGGGGGCGCTGGCGGCAACGCGACGAACGACTCGGCGGCCGTCTCCACCGGCCCGACGAACCTCCAGTACGGTCTGGAACTCTCCGGCGGGACGCGCCTGCGGGCGCCGCTCGTGGGGCTGACCGCCGAGGACGTCGCGGTCACGCCCGACAACGAGCAGACCGTCGAGGAGACCGTCGCCGATCAACTGGCCGTCTCCTCGCTCGACGTGCAGGCCCGCCCCGGCGCGACCCCGTCGGCCAGCGGCACCGTCGAGGTGTTCAACGAGAACGTCACCGAAGAGGAGTTCGTCGCCGCCCTGCAGGCCGCGAACCTCTCGGCGACGACCGAGAACGTCCGGTCGGGCGTCACCGACCAGACCATGCAGACCGCCGTGGAGGTCCTGGACCGGAAGATACGCGGCGCGGGCGGGTTCTCCGGGGGTGACGCCGCCGTCGTCACGAGCGCGACCGGCGAGTCGTTCGTCCTCGTCGAGGTGCCCGGCAAGAGCCGGTCCGAGGTGCTCGACCTCGTCGGTGACCGGGGGCAGGTCGCCGTCGTCGCCCACTTCCCGGACCAGAACGGATCGGGCTACCGCAACGTCCTGCTGTTCACCCAGGAGGGCATCGCGGACGTCCAGCCGGTCCGACAGGACTCCTCCGGTCAGCCCGTCGTCCCCATCCGCCTCACCGAGAGCGCCGCACAGGAGTTCTCGGACGCGATGCGGCAGTACGGCTTCACGGGCTCCCAGGGCGTGCTCAACTGCCAGTACGAACGCAACCCCGACGACGCGGGCTACTGTCTGTTCACCGTCGTCGGCGGGGGCGTCGTCAACAACACCGTGCAGGGCGAAATCGTCTACGAGGCGAGCGTGGCCCCGAGTCTCGCCGAGACCATCAACAACGGCGACTTCGTGAAGGACCCGCGCTTCCAGACCAGTGCGCCCAACACGAGCGCGGCCCAGAACCTCCGCCTGAACCTGCAGGCGGGGGCGCTCCCCGCAGAACTCGACGTCGACAGCGGGACGTCGTACTTCCTCCAGCCCAGTCTGGCACAGGAGTTCAAGACGTTCTCGGTGGTGACGGGGTTCTTCGCGGTGCTGGCCGTCGCGGGCGTCGTCTTCCTTCGCTACCGCGAACTCGGCGTCGCCATCCCGATGTTGCTGACCGCCGCCGCCGAGGTGTTCATCCTCCTCGGGTTCGCGGCCGCCGTCGGCCTCGCCCTCGACCTCTCGCACATCGCGGGGTTCATCGCCGTCATCGGGACGGGGGTGGACGACCTCATCATCATCGCCGACGAGATTCTGCAGGAGGGAGAGGTGCGCACCGGGAAGGTGTTCGAGTCGCGCTTCCGCAAGGCGTTCTGGGTCATCGGTGCGGCCGCCGCGACGACCATCGTCGCCATGTCCCCGCTGGCCGTCCTCTCGCTGGGCGACCTGCAGGGGTTCGCGCTGGTCACCATCGTCGGCGTCCTCATCGGCGTCCTCGTCACCCGCCCGGCCTACGGGAACATCCTGCGGAACGTCGTGCTGGACTGAGTCCGACCGTTTCTCGAAGCCAGTCGCTCACGGGGAGTGGCGTCGCGAGAACCGTCCGGGGGGTCCGACCCGGACGGGCTGTCAGAGGGAGGGGACGGCCGCTGTCAGAGGCGTGTACGCCGCCCCCTACCGATTCGGGGTGCGTGCGGTACGGGCATAGGATTTCGGGGTAGCGAATTACTCAAATTGAACTGACATGTTCGGAGAAGAACCGGTCGACGACGTCGAGGGTACCGTCGACGACCACCCGGAGCGAGTCGTCCGCGAGGTCGTACGTGACGGCGACGCGCCACGGGTCGCGGGACAGAACTTCGCACTCGGCGTCGCCGTCGAAGACACCGGGGTACGGGTCGGTGGAAACTCCGCGGCGTTCGTGGAACGTCCGCACCACCGGGTAGTGAAGCGCGAGGGACACCATCGGGGTGTGGTGGTACCAGTGGCAGTGGGTACACTCCAGGTGGGCGAAGGTGTCGTCGTTCAGCCCCTCGGTGTGACTCTCGTCGATGAAGTCGGAACGCACCGGTCCCGAGCAGTACGGGCAGATGCCACTGACGAACGTCCGGAGGGCGCACTGTGCCTGTCGCCTGCCGGCCAGCCACAGGCTCTCGGGGTCCTCGGGATCGAAGGCGTTCGGCGGGAGCGGATACCGGGTGTGCGTCCACCCGCACGCCTCGCACCCGAGGTAGTAGCGCGCGCCCTCGTAGCGGACGCACATCCGCTCGGCGCATCGGAGGCACTCCTCGTCGACGGGCGCGGGCGGGACCTGGTGGTGGTCGGGCCCGAACGACCCCGAGAGGATGGCCTGGTAGACGCGGATTCCCGGAATCGTGAGCTGGTACCCCTCGTCGACCCGTTCGACGAACCGGTCGCGCAACTGCCGGAGGTGGTAGTTCAGGTTCCCGGTGTCGCGGACCCCGAGTGCGTCGCGGAGCGTCCGGTGGGACAGCACCGCGTACTCGCCGCCGCCGCTGGCGTCGCCGATGGCCTCGATGATTCGGAGTCGCGTCTCGTTGGCGAGAAGCGAGAACGCGTCCTCCAGGTGCTCCCCGTCGGTCACAGCGTCTGTTCGTCGCGTGGCGTAATTGCCTTTCGCCGTGGAACGGCCGGTGGGTTTAGCCCGCGGGGACCGTTGGCCCGTCCATGCCGGACCTCACGCGACTCAAGGCCTCGCTCCGTTCTGCACCCGTCGTGGACCGCGACGGGTACGACTACATGGTCCACCCCGTCACCGACGGCATCCCGCGCGTCGAACCCGACTTGCTGCGGGAGGTGGCACGCGCCCTCGCGACGGTGGCTGACCTCGAGGGCGTGGACTACCTCGTCACGCCCGAGGCGATGGGCATCCACCACGCGACGGCGCTCTCGCTGGAGACGGACCTCCCGTTCGTCGTCGTCAGGAAGCGCTCGTACGGCCTCGACGGGGAGGTGGCCGTCCACCAGACGACCGGCTACGGCGAGGACGAACTCTACCTCAACGGGGTCGAGGCGGGCGACCGGGTGTGCGTCGTCGACGACATGCTCTCGACGGGCGGGACGCTCGCGGCGGTCTGTACCGCACTCGGGGAGGCCGGCGCGGAGGTGGTGGACGTGGTGACGGTCCTCAGACGCGACGACGGTATCCCCGACCTCCCGGTCGACCCCTCCTCACTCCTCCGGGTCGAGGTGGTGGACGGCGAGGTCCGAATCGAGGAGTGAGGGGAGTCGATAGACCGAACTACCGTCGCCGCGCGCCCGAGGTATGGACGACGGGAACGACCACGACACGGACCGGCGGCACGACCGGCGCGACGGAGCGCCCCGGTCACGCCACTGCCCATGCGAAGCGAGGTGCCCGCTGCATTGACGAGCGCGTCGGCGGACTGTGCGGCGATGTCGCCCTCGACGACGGTGAACTCCATGCGAGAGCGTACACTCAGCGGGTGAAAACGGTTGGCGGCCGCGTGCCACGGCCGTGCCATATCCCGTAGTGTCGAAAGAGTCGAGGCGGCGGGGCGACGCTGGATGCCTACCCCACCTGTGACGGCGAACCGTCATGAGCGACGCGTCGTCCGGGCCGCCTCGTTTCCGAGGAGCGACCCCGCACGACTCAGCCTGTGGGCTACTCGTGTAGCCCGCCCGGTCCAACACGGACTCACGTGCTAGCCACTCTCAGAAGGAGTCGAGAGCGGACTGCTCCGCGGCCGCGAGGACGTCCCGACTGGTCTTCCACGAGGTGCGCGCGCACGCGGGGAGATCGCCCGTATCGCGGACGTACTCCCGGAGGAACGACCGGGTCGCGGGGTCGCTCGGGTAGCCCGACCCGAGGTCGTACCCCTCGTAGTCGGCGGCGAGGCGGGTGAGGGCGGCGTCGCGTTCCACCTTCGCGACGACGCTCGCCGCCCCCACCAGCGCCGAGGACTCGTCGGCGCGGTGGACCGCCCGCACCGTCACCGCCCCGTCCAGCGCACCCGCGACGCGACGGGCGAACCGGGCCTCGTCGACGTCCGCCGCGTCCGCGAGGCCCTCGCACCCGTCGGGAACCGCGGCGTCGGCGATGGCGGCGGCGTGGGCCGTCACCGTCAGCGAGTTCATGTCTGTCCCGGGGTCGTCGATGCGCGCCGTCGGGACGCGGGCGACGCCCGTCGACACGTCGGGGTGGTCCCGGAGGAGGGCGGCCAGTCGCTCCCGGCGGTCGGGGGCGAGCCGTTTCGAGTCGTCCACGTCCTCAGGGAGCGCCGCCCCGGGACCGTAGACGCAGGCGGCGACCATCGGCCCGAGCACCGGTCCCTTCCCCGCCTCGTCGACGCCGAACTCCATGGAGGAGGCGGGGCGCGCACCCACCATAGGCGTTGTCGTCGGGACGACGGACCCGTCGGTACCTCTCCGCCGCGTGTCGGTCACGCCTCCCGAACGGTGGCCGGAAAGTTGACGTATCGGCATCGTCAGGACGGGACACGGAACGACCCACCCGGGTCATCGAGCGGTGAGGGGGCCGACCCCACCGCGTTCCCCATCGAATGACATCCAACACCACGAACGGCGTGGCGGTGTTGCCCGCCGTGCCCGACGACGGACAGTCGACGACGCGGGATGGTGACGGGTCCGGCGACCGGCCGGTCCCCACGCTGGCGGAACTCCGCCTCCCCGCAGACCGGGTCGCACTCGGGGCCGCGTTCCGCCGGGAACCCGCCCTGACGTGTCGCATCGAACGCGTCGCCGCCGGGCGGCCGGACCGGCCGTTCACGTTCGCGTGGCTCGGCGGGACCGACCGGCAGGGAATCGAGGAGGCGCTCGCGGCCGACCCGTCGGTCGAACTGCGCCGGATGCTCGCCGAACGCGACGGCCAGTGGCTCGCCCACCTCGCGTTCGACGAGTCGGTCGCGCTGGTGGCCGCAGTCGTCACCGGCGCGTCGGGCGTCGTGTGCGCGGCTCTCGCCCGCGAGGGCGCGTGGCGACTCCACCTCCGGTTTCCCTCCCGCGACGACGTAGGCGCGACCGTCTCCCACCTCGACCGCTTCGGCTTCGAGGCGGACCTGACGCACATCCGCGAGGCCGGCGAGACGGACGACCTCCGCCTGACGGAGAAACAGCGCGAGACCATCGAGGCGGCCTACCGGCAGGGGTACTTCGAGGTGCCCCGCCGGGTGTCGCTCGGCGAACTCGCCGAGGACCTCGACGTCTCCCATCAGGCGCTCTCCGAGCGACTCCGTCGGGCCCAGCAGGCGCTCATGCGCTTCGAACTGGCCGACACCCCGGCGCCCGTCGAGACGGAGCGGGCGTGAGGCGACCGGTCAGCGCTCGTGCAGGCGAACCCCGACGGGGCCGTCCGGGACGGCGTTGGCCGTCGCCACGAGGTCGAGTGGCGCGTCGGTGAGCGACTCGACCCGGAACCGCCGGGCGAGGGTCGCCACGAGGAGGCGTAGCTCCGTCCGGGCGAAGCGCATCCCGATGCAGTGGCGCGGGCCGCCCGAGAACGGGAAGTAGGCGTACTCCGGGCCGTCCCACGTCGCCCAGCGCTCGGGCCGGAACTCCAGGGGCGCGTCGAACCAGCGTTCGTCGTGGTGGACGACCCACTGCGGCAGGGAGACGACGCTCCAGCGAGAGGGCGCTTCCGAGGAGGGGGAGTCCCGCGGGGCCGCTGGGGACCCGCAGGTCGGCGCCGTTCGTGACTGCCATACCCGAGGCTCGTCCGCCCCCGCGCTTGCCGGTTCTGTCGGACGCACTAGTGTCTTTAAGCCGGTGGCGGCGTGGCACGCGGGCATGCAGTATCTCGACCTGACGGTACGCTACCCGCCCTCGTGGCGCCACCCGATGCACCGGTATCTGGACGACGCGCCCGACGCCGAGCGGTCGCGGATGCTCGCGTGGAACCTCTCGGCGGGCGACCTGACCCACGCCCTGTTCCACGTCGTGGCCGACCGGGAGCCCTACGTCGCCGCCCTCGACGGGGTGGACTCCGTCGAGCGCTACGACGTGACGGCGCTCGACGACGGGTCGTTCTACGTCTTCGTCCGCGAACGGACCGGCGAGCGCCTGGCGCGGTTCGCGGCGGCGTTCGCGGGCCTCGACCTCGTCATCGTCCCGCCGCT
Organism: Halomarina litorea; assembly: GCF_024227715.1. Classification (NCBI taxonomy): domain Archaea; kingdom Methanobacteriati; phylum Methanobacteriota; class Halobacteria; order Halobacteriales; family Natronomonadaceae; genus Halomarina; species Halomarina litorea. Next base: position 2,624,099 of record NZ_CP100448.1, read on the forward strand.
GACCTACCTGCCGGGCGGTCGCCTGCGCTTCGAGGTGGTCGGCGAGGCGGGGGCGCTCCGGTCGGTGGTCGAGGGGGTCCCCGACCCCCTCCGGGCGGACGTGGAACGCGTCGGCGAGTACGACCACGCAGACGCGGGGGCGGCGAGCCTCACCGGGCGCCAGCGGGCGGCGCTCGACGCGGGCCTCGAAGTGGGGTACTACGACGTGCCGCGGACGGGCGGCGTCGACGACGTGGCCGCGGCACTCGGCTGTGCGCCCTCGACGGCCTCGGACCACTTGCGGAAGGCGGAGGCGGCGCTGGTCAGGCGAGCACGCGCCGAAGAATGAGCCTCAGTCGTCCGCCGGGCGGACGAGTCGGTCCTCCCCGTCGTCGTGCTCCTCGCGTCGCTCCCTCCCCTCGGGCGCCGGATCCTCGTGTTCCGCCGCGGGCGCGTAGTGGAAGACGTACTCCTCGGTGGTGTTGCGGTGGCACATGGTTTGTCACACCTTGTCGTGACAAATAGTGACATACACAAAAACCTGTCGGCCGTCTGCGACAGCCCGTTAAGTATCAGGCCGACGCATCGTCGCGGAAGAACTCCGGGCGCTCGAACGGTTCGTCCTCGCCCTCGACGCGCAGGACGTCGAGCGCGGTCACCTCGGCGTCGACGCCGAGCAGTCCCGCCAGCGAGGGGTCGGTGCGCCCGTCGTCGCTGCTGATGAGTTCCTTCACGTAGAGGCCGCCCTCGCCGCGCAGTTCGACGACGGCGTGATAGTCGTCCTCCAGTTCCCCCTCGATGTCGTAGACGGTCCGGGTGCGCACGATGTCCGCCCGCCGGTGGTCGACGCGGTGGGGCGTGCGCTGTTCGAGCGTCGCCCCCCGCAGGTCGTCGAGGGCGGTCTGGAACGCCTCGTCGTCGACCGGGTCCGAGAACTCGACGGTGGCGCGGTAGGTCTTCTCGGCGTCGAGTTCCTTCACCCGCTCGACCATGTCGTGGGTCGCGAGCCGCAGGCCCTCCACCTCGGCGCGCCCCTCGGCGAACTCGTTGATGGACGCCTCCAGCGACGCGGCATCGACGAGACGGCGCCGCGGGTTCTTGACCTCGATGACGAACGGACGCCCCTGGTCGAGCATCAGGGCGTCGACGTCCTCGCGGCCCGCGCCGTGGAAGACGGCCTCCTCGCCGTTCATCGCCTCGAGGACGACGGGGGCCGTGAGTTGTTCGACGCTCGTCCCGTAGCGGTAGCCGGTCCCCTCGCAGGCCTCGCAGGGCTGGCCGCGCTTCATCCCCGACACCCCGCACTCCGAACAGGGCCACTTCGTCTGGGGGATGTCGCGTTCGAGTTTGCGGTACCGGCCGTAGACGAACGCGCTGTTGACCTGCAGGTCGATGTCGTCCGTCGAGAGGTCGATGAGCGCGAGCACGTCCGGGCGTTCGAGGTCGAGTTCGGCGTCCGTCGCCGCCCCGATGCGCTTTCCGACCTCGCGGTTGAACTCCGATTTCAACTGCTCGCCGGCGTCCTCGGGCAGGCCCGCGTCCTCCCGGAGGAAGCGCTCGTTCTCCTCCAGCAGGGGCGAGACGCGCGTTCCGACCTGATAGGTCCGGAACTCCCAGCCCTCCATCGCCGCGAGCGCTCGCTCCGCGAACTGCTCGAAGCGGGTACACTCGCCCTCGCAGACCCAGCAGTCCTCGGGGGTCGGCGGTTCGTAGGGGTCGTCCGTCGCCAGCGCGAACGAGACGCGCATGGCCTTCCCGCGCTCGGCGTTCGTGAGGCCGAAACTGCGGTCGGCGACCAGTCGCCCGAGACAGGCGTCGCAGACCGGGCCGGTCGCCACCGCCCGTTCCGTCACGTCGTGCAGGTCCATTAGCGTACGTCAGGCCACGCCGCGCCTTTGGCCTTCGGATTGGCGGGTCGGCGGCGAGCGTCAGTCCGGTCGCTCGCCGCCACCCGCCGTCCGTCCATCGAAACCGGTGTCGACCCGCCGTCCGCGCGCCCGGTCGCCCCGGAGGAAGGCGAGCGTCGTCGCCGAGAACGCGAACCCGACGGGCGCGGCGACGGCCGACGCGAGGAGGATACCGCCGACGCCCGCCGTGTACGCCAGCAGGGAGACGGGCACCGACACCACCGCGCCGACGACGAGGTACTTCACGAAGAACGCGAGGTGCTCGCCACCCGCGACGGCGAGCCGGTAGCTCCGACGGAGTGCCGACCCGATGGACCGGTCCTCCGTGACGACGAGGAAGGGCGCGGCGTAGAACAGGTAGCCCGCGAGGAGGAACAGGGGGACGCCGACGAGCAGACCGAGGATGCCGCTCGCCAGCGCCGCCGCCACGACGAGGAACCCGACCAGCGCCACCAGCACGGCGTACACCAGCAGGTCGACGACGTACCGGCGGGCGTTGGCGACGAAGTCGTACCGGCCCGTCCGGAACGTCTGTTCGAGACTCCCGAGGTAGCCCGCCGCGAGCACCCCCTCCGCGACGAGGGCGAACGGGAGGACCCACAGCGGACCTGCGACGGAGAACCCGTCCGGCGCGGGCGGGTTGACGAACGACCACAGGCCGACGACGGCCTTCGGGAACGGGAAGGCAACGTCGAGCACCCGGTCGCTCCCGACGGCCCTGAAAATCTGGCCCACCTGCAGGAGCGACCAGACGAACGGGACGACGACGAGGCCCCGGGCGGGGCGGGTGCGCTCCCACGAGTCCGAGAGCAGGTCGAAGAACGCGACCATCTCAGCGGCCTCGCGGGGGCGAAGCGTTCGGGAGGGAGTCGAGAGCGGCGCTGGCCGGGGAGGGGCGGGGGACCATCTCTGCTCGAATCCCCACCGTCGAGTGACATAACCGTTCGGGACGGGAGGCGTTCTCCCGGCGGCAACGGTTTTCACGCCGGGTGGAGTTACCCACGCCATGCGCTTACTGCAGGTGTCGGTGCCGACGAACCGCCGCGCGGCGGTCGAGTCGGCGCTCGACGACCTCGACACGCGGTATCTCCTCGTCGACGAGGTGAGCCACACCCCGTCGCTGGTCTGTTACATCCCGGTGCCGTCGGGGGCGGCCGAGGGGGTGCTCGACCGCCTCTACGACGCGGGACTGGACGAGGACGCTTACGCCGTCGTCACCGACGCGAGTTCCGTCAGGGGCGTCGACACTGACCGACTCACCGCCGAACTGGTCGAGGGGCCGCAGGGCGACCGGGGTATCTCCCACCCCGAACTCCGCGAACGGGCCGACGACCTGTGGCCCGACGGGAGCACCTACATCGCGCTGGCCCTCCTGAGCGCCGTCGTCGCCACCGCCGGCCTGCTGCTCGACTCGGCCATCGTCATCGTCGGGGCGATGGTCATCGCCCCGTTCGCCGGGACCACCCTCTCGGCGTCCGTCGGGTGGGTCATCGACGACTACGACATGATTCGACGGAGCGCCCGTGCGCAGGTCGTCGGCCTCGTGGTGGCCGTCCTGAGCGCCCTCGGCGTCAGCGTCGCCATGCGACAGGCCGGGTTCGTCCCGCGGATGCTCCAGATAACCGCCGCCGAGCAGGTGGGCTTTTTCATCACGCCGAGTCTGCTGGCGCTGGCCATCGCCATCTGTGCGGGCGCGGCGGGTGCGCTGGCGCTGGCGACTGACCTCCCCGTCTCCATCGCGGGCGTCGCTGTCGCCGCCGCAATCGTCCCCGCCGCGGCCGCCTTCGGCATCGGCGCGGTGTGGGGCCTCCCGCTGATGGCGTTCGGGGCCATCGTCCTCCTCCTGATGAACATCTTCTTCATCAACGTCACCGCCTACGCCGCGCTGGTCCTCCTCGGCTACCGGTCGTCGGTGGTCCGGGACTCGCTCGGGAGCGTCGGCTTCGACCTGCGGACGGGAGTCTACGCCCTGCTCGCCGTCGCCTTCGTCGTCGTCGGGGTGGGGACCACCGCCGCCACCGCACAGCACATCGCCTTCGAGCACTCGGTCGGGACGGAGGTGACCGACACGCTGGACGACGAGGCCTACAGCGGCCTCGAACTCCACGACGTCAGCACCCAGTACAACGACATGGGCATCTTCGGCGAACCGGAGACGGTGACCGTCGAGTTCGGGCGCAGTTCGGACCGCGACTACGCGACGCTCGCGCGGACGTTACAGGACAGCATCAGCGACCGCACCGGCCACCCGGTGACCGTCCGGGTGCAGTTCACGGACTACTCCGAGGCGACGCCGGTGTCGGCGACGCTCGACGCGCCGTCCGACCGCCGGGCACTCCGGGCCCGTTCGCCCGCCCTCAGAGCAGGAACGAGATGACCGCGAGGACGATGAACACGAGCACGAGGATGCGCGCCGCCTCCATCGTCAACCCCGCGATACCGCCGAATCCCGCCAGCCCCGCCACGACGGCGAGGACGACGAACACGACGGCCAGCCACAGCAGGCTACCCGACTGGAGCGGCATGGCCAGCAGCGCCGGGAGGTAGGACACCATCGTCAGGCCACCCCCCCGGTCCGCGCGGTCGGTCGGACGGTCCAGCACCGGCACGCCGCGATGTCGTGGGACATGCTACCCGAAATGGACACGATAGCGCCGGATAACCGTTGACCCTGCAAGGGCAGAATCGCCCGTCCGTGGCTCCGCCGGGGCGTCCGCGCAACTGTCCTCTTCGCGGGGCGATCCCGTGCAATCGTCCCGAGTCCCGGACAGTCAGAGCGGTTCCGTCGCTTAACTAAGCTCTCACCCACCGTACTTCGGCGGAATGGCAACCGCGACCGAGGGGTCCGGGGACGCGACCAGCCCCAAGTCCCAACAGGACATCCTCACCGAGCAGATACACGAGGGGCTGAGCGAACTCCGCCGCCCCTGGGACGGGTTGTTCCTCTCGGGTCTCTCGGCGGGTCTCGACGTGGGGTTCGGCCCCGCGCTGATGGCCGTGATGCTCACGCTCGCGGACTTCTCGTTCGCCAACGAACTGACGAAGGAGCTGCTGATGGCGAGCGCCTACACCGTCGGATTCATCCTCGTCGTCCTCGGGCGCTCCGAGCTGTTCACCGAGCACACGACGCTCGCGGTCCTCCCGGTCCTCGACCGGCAGGCGTCCGTCGGCCAGCTCGCCCGCCTCTGGAGCGTCGTCTACGCCGGGAACATCGTCGGCGCGGTGCTGTTCGCGGCCTTCCTCGCCGTCATCGGACCCGCCACGGGCGTCATCGAGCCCGCGGCGTTCACCGAGATCGCGACCGGCCTCGTCGAACACCCCTGGTGGGTGCTCGTCGGCGCGGGCGTCCTCGCCGGGTGGCTGATGGGCCTGCTGTCGTGGCTCGTCGCGGCCGGCCAGGAGTCCTTCACGCGCGTGCTGTTCGTGTTCATCTGCACGTCGGCCATCGCGCTGTTGCACGCCCCCCACTGCATCGCCGGCACCGTCGAGGTGGTGATGGGCGTCCTCGGCGGCACGGGCGTCGGTCTCGGGGACTTCGCGTACTTCCTCGTCTTCTCGACGATAGGGAACGTCGTCGGCGGGACGGTGTTCGTCGCCCTCCTGAAGTACGGGCACGTCGCCCGGAGCGGGCCACGCACGGAGCGGCCCGCAGGCTGGTGAGCGTCGTGTGCGTCCCGCCCGTCGACACGGCTCCTGGAGGCGGTCGGTAGTGCAACTGCCCGGCCACGTCGGCCTCGTCCTCCTCGTGGTGTCGCCCGTCTGGTTCGGCCTGGTGACCCGCGAGGCGGTTGGCGTCACCCTGCTGGCCCTGCTGACGGCGATGCTCCCGGACGTGGACCTCGTCCTCGAGGCGTTCCTCCCCATCGAGCACCACGGGGTGACCCACGGCGTGTGGTTCGTCCTCGCCGTCGGCCTCCTCCTCGGCGGCCTCGTGACGTGGTGGTACGTCTCGGGCGGGCGACGGCACTTCCGGCCCGGGAGCGACGCCCGCCACCTCCCGGCGCGGACCGTCTTCGCCGTCACCGCGAGCGCGTTCGTCCTCGGCGGGACGACGCACATCCTCGGGGATATGCTCACCGCCCCCGACGTGGCCCCGCCGATTCGCCCGCTGCTCCCGCTCTCGGACGCGGTGGTCAGCTTCGACGTGCTGTGGGTGTACGACCCGGTCGTGAACTTCGGCCTGCTGGCGCTCGGCCTCCTCGTGCACCTCGCGCTCTGGCGACTCGCTCCCAATGGGACGACGCTCAGTCGAGTTCGGGGAAGTACCGGCCGTGGAAGTCGAAGGGGATAGCGTGCGGGACGGCGGCCCGCGCCCGCTCCTCGAAGGTCCGACCGTCGAGGACGACGAGCCACGAGTGGCCCGCCCCCACGTCGAGTTCCACCGTGAGGACGACGCCGTCGTCCTCCGCCTCGCGGTCGCTCGCGGGCGCGGGGACGAATATCGGCTCGCTGTAGTGGCGCTCTCCCTCGGCGGCGAACGCCGTCGCCTCGCGCGTCTCGGTGTCGACTTTCACCAGCCGACCGGGCCACTCGGTGACCGGCTGGTCGGTCCCCTGCGCGTAGACGTAGCGGTGGGGTCGACAGCGCACGGCGGGTGAAGCGGTCGGGAGGGCGGTGCCGTCGTGCAGTCGCTCGCGGTCGACCGACGCCCCGTCCGCACGGAGCGAGACGGTGAAGCGGTCGAGCGACCCGCCGAAGACCCCGAGGTCGTCGGCGCGGAGGCGGGAGAGCGAGAGCGCCGCCAGCGAGGCCGCGTCGGGGACCGTCTCGAGGTCCACGACGAGGTCGTCGCCCGGTCGCGGGCGGCCCTCGCCCGCCGGCCGGGCGTTGCGCTCGTAGGCGTTGACGTGGTGGAACCCGAAGAACGCCTCCATCCGCGGTTCGGCGACGAGGCCACCGGTCCGCCGGTCGACGACGAGAAACCGGGTGCCCCGGTCGGGTTCCCAGCGGAAGGCGTCGACGAACCCGCCGTCGCTCCGGAGCATGTCCATCGGGTCCACGACGAACGGGAACTCCGTGAGGACGACGTAGTTCGGCGTGAGCGCGAAACTGTGCATGTACGCGGGTTCCTCGACGGGTACCGTAGCGACGTGCTCCCGACTCGTCGCGTCGACCGTCTCGTGGACGTGGTAGGCACACCGCCGGCCGAACTCCACCTCGAAGGTGACCAGTCGGTCGGTCCACGGGTCGCGCACGAGGTGGGCACACGAGAGGTGTCCGCTCGGTTCCGGGCCGTCGTACTGGACGTGTCCGAGGGTGTCCAGCGTCCCCGGGTCGAACTCGACCCGGCGCGGCGTCTCCGTGAGCGCGAGGTAGCGGTCGCCGAAGCGCTCGGCGACGATGTTCGTGTTGTCGTAGGCGGGCGCGAACAGCGCCCGAAGGAGGTCGAGCGCCGACGCGCCGCCCGTCGCGAACCCGGTCAGGGGCTCGCCGTCCCACACCCGCTCGAAGGTGTCGGTCCGCAGGAAGCGGTTCCGGTACGTGACTCCCTCGCCGTCGAACCCGAAGCGGTGGAGCATCGCCAACCCGTCGAACCAGTGGTCGATGTCGGTCCCCCCCGCGGTGAACGACCCCGGGCCGTTGCGGACGAGGACCCCCGTGAGCCACGCGGGGAGCGACCCCTCGACAGGGAGGTCCGTCGCCCGCTCCCGCGTGAGCGAGTGGAAGCCGAGTCGCTCGCCGGCAGTCATGCTCCCCCCACGAGTGAGGGCGCCTTACCAGTTGCCACCGCTACTCGCGGAGGAGTGGGTACGGGGACCAGAGAACGGACTATACGACCGCGTCGTGTTCGACTCGCGCGTGTTCGAGGAGTTCGTCGGCCGTCTCGAACACCTCGCCACAACTGCACCGGTGAAGGCCCTTCAGTTGCTCTGGTGGCATACCCTTGGGTTTGGCGCGTGATGGGTTATACGTTGTGTAATCTCACGGAAAGTAGTACAGACGGCCAGCCACGAGCGGCGGAACCGAGCGACCGGCAGGCTCCGGTCGCCGACAGCTATTTGAACCAGACCGTCGCGCCGGCCACGTCGGCGGGCGTCTCGACGGCCCGGTCGAGTCGGCCGGTGAACAGGTCGTAGACGGCGTCCGAGACGGTCACCTCGACCGACCTGTTGCCGTCGTCCGGGGCGACGGTGACGACGTACCTGGCCTCGCGACGGTCGACCCGACGGACCACCCCCGACTGCCAGCCCTCGGCGGTCGGCGGGGGTGTCTGCGCGCGCAGTCGGTCGTACATGGGACGGGGAGGCGACCAACGAGAAAAGCCGTGGCGGTCGCACGGGCGCCTATCCCATCGCCCGGTGGAGCGGGTCGCGCCACGCCTGCGCCGCGTCGTAGTTCGAGAACGTCTCGCGGACCCGTTCGCCGAGGAGCGTCTCCGCGTAGGCGTCCCGGTCGGCGACGTCGTCGAGCGACCCGAGCGCGTTCGTCAGTTCGCGCCCGTCGCTGATGGCGTCTTTCGCCCCCTCCCGGGTCGGCGAGGGGACGTAGGGCACGCTCGCCGCGAGCGTCTGGGCGTTGTCGCCGTAGGCGTCGGAATCGGCGATGACCTCGAAGACGGTGTCGTGGTCGGCTTCCGGCGTGCGGTCGACGAACCACTCGACGGCCGACGAGGGGTAGCCGAGCGCCTCGCCGTACTGTCGCTGGGTTCGCGCCCCCGGCGACGGGCCCGCCGTCCGGAGGAAGCGGGGGACCGTCTGCCGGTCGGTCCCGAGCAGGAGTTCGTACCAGATGAACTCCCTGCCGTCCTCCTCGACGGTTTCGACCGGGGTCATCACCCAGTCGAACCCGACGGCGTCGAGCGCTCTCCCCAGGTCCTCGCGCGCCAGCGTCGGTTCGGGTTCGACGACGTCCCACGCCGGAATCCCCTCGGCGGTGTAACACGCCGCCAGCCCGGCCATGGGCTTGACGCCGGTACCGACGGCCAGCATGTCGACGATGTCGCTGTTGGGTGCGGCCGGGCCGAGGTCGCGACCCAGCGCGAGCAGTCGTCGCGCTTCGGCCTCGGTCAGGCGACCACTCATACCGGGGGCCCCGCGCCCGCGTCCGGGTGTCGGACGCGTGGCGATTCTGCTCGGAAGACGGCCGTGACAGTACTCGTATCGCTCATGAACGAAGGGCAGGACTGGACACTGATGAATGTGCTCCATGACTGAGCGGCGCCCGGACGGAAAAAGGCGGGGGGCTTCACGGAAACGAACGGGTTTTGTGGTCTCGGAAGCGCGACGACGTATGGACGACTCCCTCCTGCTCGCACTCGTCGTCGGCGTCCTGCAGGGCGTCTTCGAGTGGTTACCGATATCGAGCGAGGGACAGATCTCCCTCTATCTCTCCGTGGTCGAGGGCTTACCTGCGAAAGCAGCCACCCAGTTCTCGCTCGTCCTCCACGCCGGCACCGCGGTGTCCGCGCTCGTCTACTACCGCGGGGAGGTCCGCGACGTCCTCGCGCGGATCCCCGAGTGGCGGCCCGCGACGGCGTTCGAGCGGACGCCGGAACTCACCTTCCTCGTCGTCGCGACGCTCGTCTCGGCGCTGTCGGGGGCGGTCGCCTACACCGTCCTCGACGAACTCGTCTCGGCGCTGACCGGCGGGGCGTTCGTCGCCCTCGTCGGTGCACTCCTCGTCGGGACGGGCGTCCTCCAGCGCGTCGCGACGGGCGCACTGGGCACGCGGGAGACGCCCACCGCCGGGGACGCCCTCCTCGTCGGCGTCCTCCAGGGACTCGCCGTCCTCCCCGGCGTGTCGCGCTCGGGGACGACGGCGGGCGCGCTGCTCCTCCGGGGGCACGACGGCCCCTCCTCCTTCCGCCTCTCCTTCCTGCTGTCGATTCCCGCCGCCGCCGGGGCGGGCGTCCTCGTCCTCCTCTCGGAGGGGTTGCCGGCGCTCACGCCCACGGCGACCGCGGTCGCCCTCGCCACCAGCGCCGTCGTCGGCTACCTGACCATCGACGCGCTGATGCGGGTGGTCGAGCGCGTCGCCTTCTGGGGCGTCTGCATCGCCCTCGGCGCCCTCGCCCTCCTCGGCGGCCTCCTACTCGTCCTCGGCGGCGCGTGAGTGATCGCCTGTGCGGATGGTAACAGTTCGAGGAGATTGTTAAATTGGAGAGATACTAACCGGTGGTACGGCTGGTACGTGGAACCTAGACGAGAGCGGGTCGCATCTCCCGACCGAGAGCGCGCGGCTCAGGGACGCGCGTGCGGTTTCGGCGGCCCTCGACGGCCTCGGTCTCCCCACTCGTCACCCTCCGGGGAGAGGAGACCCACGGGAAGGAACAGATGGGTGACCTCGCGCGGCTGTTCGACACGAACGCGAGTCCGGAGACGGTGTACCCGCGACTCCACGACCTGGCGGACGGAGACCTGCTGGAGGCCGTCGAACTCGTGCGGACGAAGGTGTACCACGTCACCGCGGAGGCGGCGGTCAGAAACCGGCACCACCGGTCGATGCGCCAGCACCTCGCGCTGGCGGCGGTGTTCGAGGCCGCGTTCTCCCACGACTCAATCCTTCTGTGGAAACGGCGAGGTCCCCTCGCGTAGTCCCGCGCGTCGCTGTGGCGCGTGCGCACGGCCCGTGGCGTAGACAGAACGTTCACGTCCCCGGAGAGTGAGCGATAGGTATGTCCATCGATACGGCGGTCGTCCTCGCCGCGGGGGAGGGGAACCGACTCCATCCGCTGACGCGCAACCGGCCGAAGCCGATGCTTCCGGCCGCGAACCGCCCCATCCTCGAGTACGTCCTCGACGCCCTGATCGACGCCGGTATCTCCCGTCTCTGTCTCGTCGTCGGTTACAAGCGCGACCGGGTCCAGGACCACTTCGGCCCCTCCTACCGGAACGTCGACATCGAGTACGTCGCCCAGGAGAAACAGCTGGGGAGTGGCCACGCCCTCCAGCAGGCCGCCAGCGCCGTCGAGGGGTCGTTCGTCGTCGTCAACGGCGACCGGGTCATCGAACCGCGGATGGTCGAGGCGGTGATCGACGCCCACACCGAGGACGGCAGCGCGGCGCTCGCGGTCCTCGAACACGGCGACGCCCGACGCTACGGTGCGGTGGAGATCGAGGGCGACACTATCACGGCCCTCGTCGAGAAGCCCGAGCGCGAGGACTACCGCCTCATCAACGCGGGGGTCTACGCCTTCGACCGGTCGGTGTTCGACGCGCTGGCGACCACCGCCCGCGAGAACGGCACCCTCCCGCTGACGAGCGCCGTCGAGGACCTCGTCGAGGAGCGTCGGGTCCGGGGCGTCCGCACGGACGGCCTCTGGGTGGACGCGACCTACCCGTGGGACCTGCTCACCGTCGCCCGTGAGGTGCTTCGCCACGGGCTGGTCGAGGAGCCGACCACGGGGAGCGGCGTCTGGGTGGCCAACAGCGCCACCGTCGACCGGACGGCGCGGCTACAGACCCCGGTCGTCATCGGTCCCGACTGCGAGGTGGGCGCGGGCGCCGTCGTCGGACCGAACGTCGCCCTCGGGCGCAACACCACCGTCGGCGCGAACGCCACCCTGGAGGACTGCGTGCTCGATACGGACACCCGCGTCGGGCCGGGGAGCGTCCTGCTGGACTGCGTGACGGGACAGGACGTCCACCTCGGGCCGGGCACCGTCGTCCCCGGCGGCCCCGCCGACGTGCAGGTGGGTGACGCCGTCCACCGCGGCGAGCGCCTCGGGGCGGTGCTCGCAGACCGGGTGCGGACGGGCGGTGCGGTCACCTGCGAACCCGGCACGCTCGTCGGGACGAGCGCCCGACTCGGTACCGGCGTGGTCGTCGACGGAACCGTCCGGGCTGACTCGGAGGTGGTCCGGTAATGTGCGGCATCATCGGCTGTGTCGGTCGCGGCGACGAGACGCTCGACACCCTCGTCCACGGCCTCTCGAAACTGGAGTACCGCGGCTACGACTCGGCCGGCGTCGCCCTCGCCAACGGGAGCGTCGAGGTCGTCAAGCGCGCGGGGGAACTCGAGAACCTCCGGCGGGCGCTGAACGGCGAGCGCGACGGCGTCAGCGGACGCGTCGGCATCGGCCACACCCGGTGGTCGACGCACGGCCCGCCGACCGACGAGAACGCCCACCCGCACCGCGACTGCACGGGGCGGGTCGCCGTCGTCCACAACGGCATCATCGAGAACTACCAGGAACTGCGCGACGAACTGACCGACGCGGGCCACGAGTTCGAGAGCGAGACGGACACCGAGGTCGTCCCGCACCTCATCGAGACGGAACTCGCGGGCGGGGCCGACCCCGAGACGGCCTTCCGGTCCGCCATCGAGCGACTGGAGGGGAGCTACGCCATCGCCTGCGTCCTCGCCGACGACGACCGGGTGTTCGCCGCCCGCGAGGACTCCCCGCTCGTCCTCGGTATCGGTGACGACGCCGTCTACCTCGCCAGCGACGTCCCCGCGTTCCGGGAGTTCACCGACAAGGTCGTCTACCTCGAAGACGGCGAGTTCGCGGTCCTCGATGGCGAGGGCTGGTCCGTGACCGACTCGACGGGGGCCCCCGTCGAGAAGGCCATCGACACGGTGACGTGGGACCCCGAGGAGACCGGCAAGTCGGGCTACGACCACTACATGCTGAAGGAGATACACGAACAGCCCCGCGCCCTGCGCCAGTGTGTCAGCGGGCGGGTGAGCGAACTGAGCGGCGAGGTCGACCTCGACGTGGACGTCGACCCCACCGGCGTCCAGTTCGTCGCCTGTGGCACCTCCTACCACGCGGCGGTGTACGGCGCACAGCTGTTTCAGGAGGCCGGCATCCCGGCGCAGGCGTTCCTCGGCAGCGAGTACGCCACCTCGCCGCCGCCCATCGGCGACGACCTCGTCGTCGGCGTCACCCAGAGCGGCGAGACGGCCGACACCCTGAGTGCGCTCCGCGAGGCCCGGCGACGGGGCGCGAAGACCCTCGCCGTGACGAACGTCGTCGGGTCGACCGTCTCGCGGGAGTGCGACGACACGCTCTACATCCGCGCCGGTCCCGAAATCGGCGTCGCAGCCACCAAGACGTTCTCCTCACAGGTGGTCGCGCTGACGCTCCTCGTCGAGAGCCTGCGCGAGAGTCGCCGCGAGACCATCGCGGCGCTCCGCGACCTACCCGCGAGCGTCCAGACCGTCCTCGACACCTCGAAGGCCGAGGAGGTCGCCGAGGAGTACGTCGACTCGGACGCGTACTTCTTCATCGGGCGGGGGATGCACTACCCCGTCGCGCTGGAGGGGGCGCTGAAGTTCAAGGAGATCTCCTACGAGCACGCCGAGGGGTTCGCGGCGGGCGAACTGAAACACGGCCCGCTCGCGCTCGTCACCGAGAACACGCCCGTCTTCGCGCTCGTCACGGGCGAGGGCGAACAGGCGCGCAAGACCATCGGGAACGTCAAGGAGGTGGAGGCGCGCGACGCGCCCGTCGTGGCGGTGACCGACCGGAAGTCCGACGTGGCGCGCTACGCCGACCACGTCCTCGAGATTCCCGAGAGCGACCCCCGGACCGCGGCGGTGCTGGCAAACGTCCAGTTGCAGCTCGTGGCGTACTACGCCGCCGCCCAGCTCGGACGGCCCATCGACAAGCCGCGCAACCTCGCGAAGAGCGTCACCGTCGAGTAGTCGAGAGAGGCGTCAGAGCGTCTCGTCGACGGAGCGGTCGAACCGCGCGACGTCCGCGTCTTCCGTCAGTGTTCCTCGGGCGAGGCGAGCGCGCACGTCTCGCAGGGCAGGCGCTGGCGCAGGCGTTCCTCGGCGGTCAGGCCGGTGAGCGGGCTGGCCGGGAGCGCGGGCAGCCGGTACTGGTAGATCCCCCGTCGTTCGCAGGCGTCGAAGCGCAACAGGAGGTGGCGGTCCTTCCCGACGACGGACGAGTACGGGCGGCCACAACGGTTCGTCTCGAAGTTGAACTGCCGGCGTTCGAGCGGTCTGGCGGCCCACGCGTAGCCGCTGACCATCGGGCTGACGACCACCCCGGAGCCGTCGTCCGACTCCCGAATCGAGCCGTGGTCGTGTTGCAACCCGAGGGCGTGGCCGCACTCGTGGAGGAGTATCTGGACGGTCCGCATGGGCAGCGAGTCGGGGACGACGGGGCCGACGCTGTCGGCGGGGGGCGCGCGAGCGAGTTCCCGTGCGCCCCCGACGGCGGCGACGTAGGGGACGCCGGCACCGGTCGGCGCCCGTCGCATGGAACTGTCGGTGACCAGTAGGTTGACGTCGTCGACGGGGAGGTGTCGCCCCTCTGCGGTTCCGGTGACGAGGCGCCGTGGCCACATCCCCTCGACGACGAGGCGGTAGGCGCTCTCGGTGTCGAAGGAGGTGACGCCGCCGTAGGAGACGTTCGCGGAGAGCGCGAAGCCCTCGAACCCCCGCCGAAGGTAGCCCTCGACCCGTTCGTGGAGGTCGGGGTACTGGGCGGCGCGCTCGGTCGCCCACCAGCGGACGTCGATGTCCCCGACGAGCGTGGAGACGACGCCGACGGACCCGAGCGTGCCGACCACGCCCGTCCCGAGGAGGAACTCACGGCGGCGCATCGCGCGTCGGCCGGTCGCGACCGCCTTCGGGACGGCCGCCGGCCCGCGTCCACCTCCTCGGTTCGGTCATAGGCGCAGTATTGCTGGCAGACACTTAACCAGTCGGTGAGTCGGTAGTAAGGGAGGTCGAAAGGTGACACGAGAGAGCGGTCCCCGCCCCACCGGCACGCTTACTCCCTCGACCGGCCACAGGACGGTATGACCGACGACGCCAACCAGCCGAACCCCGCAGACCGGCCACCCGGGGTGGACCTCGCGGGGCCGTCGCGCTCGTGACGGGCGCGAGTCGTGGCGTGGGTCGGGGTATCGCCGCCGAACTCGGCGCGGCGGGCGCGACGGTGTACGTCACCGGGCAGTCAGTCGCCGGCGCGACCACCCGAGCGGAACTGGGCGGGACCGTCGGCGAGACGGCGGCCCTCGTCACCGACCGGGGTGGTGAGGGGATCGCGGTGCAGTGCGACCATACCGACGACGGACAGGTGCGGGACCTGTTCGACCGCGTCGAGAACGAATCGGAGCGACTCGACGCCTCGTCAACAACGTCTGGGGCGGCTACGAGGGCTACGACGAGACGTTCGACGCCCCCTTCTGGGAGCAACCCACCGCCCGGTTCGACCGGATGCTGGACGCGGGGGTCCGGGCGCACTACGTCGCGAGTCGGTTCGCCGTCCCGCTCCTCGCCCCGGGAGGCCTCGTCGTGAGCACGACGGCGTGGGACTACTGGGTGGTCTGGAACGTCCCGCCTGACGTCGGCGAGATACCGGAGGACTGGGACGCGACGGAAGCGGAGGAGGGGACGAACGACTACGGGTCGCGGGGCTACGGCGGCCCGAACCCACCGGACCGCGAACACACCTAGGTTCCGCCTGTTCGCCCTCGACGCGACGCTCGACTTGCCCCCGTCGGCGGACGTGTTCGGACTCCTCTCGGCGACGACGGGGCACGTCCTCGCGGAGGCGACGCTGACGGGGACGTACGCGCCCTAGACGTCCCGGAGCGCGACCAGTTTCCGGTTGTCCGCGCCACCGCGGTCCTCGCCCTCGATGTAGAGCATGTCGTCGACGACTGCTCGGACCGCGCCGTAGCGTCGGTCGATGTCGTGGGTGAACCGCTCCTCGCCGTTCGCGGCGTCGAACGCGACGACGGAGGCGGCGATGGGGTCGACGCCCTGTCGGAGGGCGTACACCGTCCCCGACGAACGGACCAGCGAGAGGAACTCGCCGTCGGGACGGGCGCTCCACCGTCGCTCGAGGGAGGCGTCGAAGGCGTGGACGCCGCCGGTCGTCGCGAGGACGAGGCCGTCCGGCCCCGCCGCCATCGACCTGAGTGACGGCACGTCGAGTCGGACCCGCCGCATCGTCAGTCCGTTCTCGGTGTCGAGTGCAAACAGGACGGGCGTCCGGTCGATGGGTTCTCCCTCCTCCCGGCCCCCGGTCGGGATGGCGACGGCGACGAGCGCGTGGCCGTCGACGACGAGGTCGTAGAGGAATCCCGGTGACCCCCAGTTCCACAGGTGGTCGCCCGTCGCCGGGTCGTAGGCGTCGACGGTCGTGTGGTACCGACTCGGGTTGCTGGGAGCGTTCAGGCGGACTGTCTCGATACAACCACGGAGGACGACCGAGTCGGTCGCCGCGACGACGGCGTCGTACGGGACGCGGTTTCGCGGCGGCGCGGCGTGCCAGCGCTGGTCTCCCGGGGCGACTCCGTAGACGTCCGTCGACCGGGTCGTCGCGAAGACGCCGGCGGTCGTGGCGACCGGCGGCGCGAGGGTGTCCGAACCACCGAGGTCAACGGACCACGCGACCGACCCGTCGGCGAACGCCCGAAGCGTCGGGCCGAGTCCGGGAACGACGGCGACACCGTCGACGAGCGTGACGGCCTCGGTCCCCCGATGGTCGACGGCCCACCCGACCTCGCCCGACCCGTCGAGGACGGCCAGTCGGCTGGCGTCGTTGCGCCGGTCGAACGCGTACACCCGACTGACCCCGTTCTCCGCCGTGCTGACGGCGATCTTCCCACCGAACCCGTCGGCGGTCCACGCAGGCTCGACGGGACCGGTCGGGCCGTCGGCGTCGGCGTTGGTGTGGGTCCGGCGGGCGTCTCCGGCACTCGACGGCCAGTCGCCCGCACCGGTCGGGACCGGGAGCGACACGGCGCCGTCGAACAGCGGCACGGAACAGCCGGCGGTCATGCTGGCACCGCAGAGCGCGAGGAACCCACGGCGGGTGCTGTTGGAGGGCATCGTACACCGGTCGGTTCGTGCCCGGAGACAAGAGTGTCCCGGATGCTCGCATCCGGTCTCAGAGCGTCTCCAATTCGCGAATCTCTTCCTCCGACCAGTCGTAGTACGGTTCCTCTATCTCGCGGAGCGAGCGCACGCACTCGTTGTGGCGTTCGCGGGCGACGGGCGCGTAGGGGTCCCCAGGGTTGGCCCGAATCCACTCGCGCAGGTCGGCCAGCGCGCGCGGCGAGTAGCTGTCGATGTTGTCCTGCTTTCGGAGGAGTTCGAGCTTGCGCTCCTCCGAGCGCAGCGACCGGACGAGCGCGGCGGTGGCGACGCCGGGGACGACGAGGAGCGTGACGAGCATCGACGCCCACGCGACGGCTGAGAGCGCCATCTCAGTCACCCCCCCGTGCGGCGGCGTCGGTGGCGTCCGGCGTGCTCTCGGCGTCCTTCCCGACGACGCTCATCACGGCGACGCTGACGGCGACGAGGGCGACCATGAGCGCCACGCCCGTCAGCATGAGCGTCTGGTTCTCCGTGCCGATGCTCGTGACGACGCCGTAGCCGATGATGAACACCATCACGACCGGGATGGCGTACTTCACGACGGGGTTCCACCACGACCCGACGTAGATGCCGGCGTTGCGGTTCAGGTCGATGACGCGGGCGCGCTCGGGGCCGAACTTCCACGCGACGAGGGCGATGATGGACAGGGTCGCCAGCGGGAGACCGAAGCTCCCGAACATGAAGTCCATCTGTCCGAGGAACGCCGAGGAGTAGGCGCTCGGCAGGCCGAGCAGCCAGATGACGCCGCAGACGGCGAGGACGGACCCGGTCCGCGAGAGGCGCGTCTCCTCGGTGACGGTCGTGATGCCTACCTCGGTGATGCCGAGACCGGACGTGAACGTCGCGAAGAAGAAGGAGACGAAGAAGACGACCGCCCAGAGGCCACCGGCGATGAGTTCGGGGAACACCTCCGCCAGCGAGATGAACAGGAGGTTCGACCCGGCGCTCGGTTCGAGGCCGAACGCGAAGACGACGGGGAAGGTGGCGAACACGGCGAGGATACCGATACTGGTGTTCCCGATGGCCGTGAACAGGCCACCGCCGAGTGGCACGTCGTCGTACCGCCCGAGATAGCTGCCGTAGGTGAGCGCGATCCCCCACCCCAGTCCCGTCGAGAACAGCGCCTGACTGAGCGCGGCCACCCACGTGGACCCGCGGGTGAGGAACTCCCAGTCGGGCGTGAAGACGAACGCCACCCCCTCCATCCCGCCCGGGAGGGTGACGCCGCGGACGGCGACGGCGACGAGGGCCACCACGAGCAGGGGAATCATCCACTTGACGACGCGTTCGATGCCCCGGCGGATACCGAAGACGAGGACGCCCGCGAGACTCGCCATCGTGAGCGTGTGCATTCCGATGACCAGCGCCGGGTTGGTGATAAACGAGTCCCAGAACGGCTGGGGCTGGAACCCCGGCTGCGTGAACGTAAAGAGCAGCGAGTGGCCGGCGTAGTACAGCGCCCACCCGATGATGGGCGCGTAGTACGACATCAGCGCCACGTTGACGAGGAGGACGACGAGACCGAGGCCCTGTGCCCGCCGCGACCCGAACACCTGTTTGAACGTCCCGATGACGCCGTTGTTCGTGTAGCGGCCAATCATCGTCTCGGCCATCAGGCCGGGCACCGCGATGACGTACAGGAGGAGGATGTACGCGAGGAGGAACGCGCCGCCGCCGTTCTCCCCCGTGGTGAACGGCATGCGCCAGATGTTCCCCGCGCCGACCATCGCCCCCAGCATCGCCATGAGGAACCCGAACCGACTCCCCCACTCCTCTCGTGCGGTTCGTGCCTGTGAGTCTGACATGTGAAAGCTACCCACACCTGCGGAGTGATGACACATATAAGCACGACCAACCATGTCTGGGAAGAGCCACGATTGAGCCACAGTCACGGGTCGAGACCACTTCCGGCCGAGGCACGACGGAGGGGGTCGAAGACGGAGCGAGAACGGGTCGCCGTCGGGGAATTCCCACGGTTGAAGTAGCTCGCCGTCGGGGTTCGGGTATGGAGGCGACGGGGCCGCCCGCGAAGATGGCGGAGCGCCGCGAGGAGCTGACGCCGATGCTGTCGCAGTACTTCGCGCTGACCGAGGAGTACGACGACGCCCTCGTGCTCTTTCAGGTCGGGGACTTCTACGAACTGTTCTGCGACGCCGCGGAGGCGGCCGCCCGCATCTGCGAGATCACACTGACGAAGCGGGAGGACTCGACGGGCACCTACCCGATGGCGGGCGTCCCCATCGACAACGCGGCCCCGTACGTCGAGACGCTCCTCGACGCCGGCTACCGCGTCGCCATCGCCGACCAGGTACAGGACCCCGAGGAGGCGTCGGGACTGGTCGACCGGGCGGTCACGCGCGTCGTCACGCCCGGCACCGTCGTCGAGGACGAACTGCTCGGGGCCGGCAACACGTACGTCGCCGGCCTTATCCGGGGGTCGGGGGACGGCGACACCGTCGGGGAGGCGGGGGCGGGCGAGCGCTGGGCGGTCGCGTTCGTGGACGTCTCGACCGGCGAGTTCCGTGTCACGAGCGGCGACGTCCCCACGATACAGGACGAACTCGACCGCTTCGCGCCCGCCGAACTCGTCACCGCCCCCGGGTGCGACCACGGCTTCGACGTTGAGGGGATGTACACCCCCTTCCGCGAGGCGGCCTTCGAGTCCGCCGCGGCGCGCGAGCGACTGGGCGGGTACGTCCCCGCGCCGGACGCCGTCGTCGAGACGGACGCCGAACTGCGGGCGGCGGGCGGCCTGCTCGCGTACGCCGAGTACACGCAGGGCGTCGACTCGGGGGGGCTGGAGTACATCTCGCGCATCGCGCGCTACGACCCCCGCGAGGGGATGGGGCTGGACGCCACCGCGCTGCGCTCGCTGGAGGTGTTCGAGAACCGCGAGGGCGACGACGACCACACCCTGCTGGGCGTCCTCGACGAGACGTCGTGTGCGCTCGGCAGGCGCGAACTCACCCACTGGCTGCGCCGCCCGCTGCTGGACCGCGAGCGCATCGAGCGCCGACTGGACGCCGTCGAGGAACTCGCCCGGCGGTCGCTGGTCCGCGAGGAGGCACGCGACCTCTTGAAGGACGTCTACGACGTCGAGCGACTCGTCACGCGCGTCTCCCGCGGGCGAGCGAACGCGCGCGACCTGCGGGCGCTGAAGTCCACGCTCGACGTGGTGCCCGAACTGCGCGAGACGCTCGCCGACTGCGAGTCGCGCCCGCTGCGCCGCCGTCGGGAGGCGCTGGACGAACTGGCCGACGTCCGCGGCCTCGTCGGGCGGGCCATCACCGACGACCCGCCAATCGAGGTGACGGAGGGCGGCGTCATCCGCGAGGGGTTCGACGACCAGTTGGACGACCTCCGGGCGACCGAACGCGAGGGCCGCGAGTGGGTGGCGGACCTCGAGGCGCGCGAGCGCGAGCGGACGGGCATCGACTCGCTGAAGGTAGGCTACAACGAGGTCCACGGCTACTACATCGAGGTGACGAACCCGAACCTCGACCGGGTGCCCGACGACTACACGCGCCGACAGACGCTGAAGAACTCCGAGCGGTTCTACACGCCGGACCTGAAGGCTCGTGAGGACGAGATTCTGGGGGCGGCCGAGCGCGCCGACACCCGCGAGTACCAGCTGTTCACCGAGGTCAGAGACGACGTCGCGCGGGAGGCCGAACGGGTACAGGCCGTCGCGGCGGTGCTCGCGGAACTCGACGTGCTCTGTACGCTCGCCGGCGTCGCGGTCGAGCGGGACTACGTCCGCCCCGAGTTGGGCAGCGGGGGAGTCCACGTCAAGGCGGGTCGCCACCCCGTCGTGGAGACCACCGAGGAGACGTTCGTGCCGAACGACGCCGACCTGCGCGAGCGACCGTTCGCCGTCATCACCGGGCCGAACATGAGCGGGAAGTCGACGTACATGCGACAGGTCGCCCTGATTCAGGTGCTCGCGCAGGTGGGGAGTTTCGTCCCCGCCGACCGGGCGCGCCTCCCCCTCGTCGATCGCGTGTTCACCCGCGTGGGTGCGAGCGACGACATCGCGGGCGGGGCCTCCACGTTCATGCGCGAGATGACCGAACTCACCGAGATCCTCCACAACGCCACCGAGGACTCCCTCGTACTCTTAGACGAGGTGGGCCGCGGGACGAGCACCGCCGACGGGCGTTCCATCGCGTGGGCCGTCTCGGAGTTCCTCCACGACGAGGTGGGCGCGACGACGCTCTTCGCCACCCACTACCACGAACTGACGCGCATCGCCGAGGGGCGACCCGGTATCCAGAACCTCCACTTCACCATCGCGCGGGAGGGGACGGACGTGACCTTCCTCCACACGGTCGTCGAGGGGGCGAGCGAGGCGTCCTACGGCGTCGAGGTGGCGCGACTCGCGGGCGTCCCCACGTCGGTCATCGAGCGCTCGCGTCACCTGCTGGAGTCGGGACTGCCCGGCGAGGCGGGGGCGCACCCCGACCCGGCGGCCGACCGGTCGAACGGTCACCGCGACGACGCGGACGGAGCGCGCACGGCGACGGCGGCGGGGTCGGACTCGGAGCCGACGCCCACGGCGGGCGACAGCGGGAAGCCCACCGACCTCGAAGTCGCCCTGCGCGAGTTGAACATCGCGAACATGACGCCCGTGGAGGCGCTGACGTGGCTCCACGAGAGACAGCGGGGACTCGAGTAGACGATGACGACCGAATCGGAGACGCGAGCGGGGGAACGAACCGCGGTCCGGCGACTCGACGAGTCGACCGTCGCGCGCATCGCCGCCGGCGAGGTGGTGACGCGCCCGGCGGCGGCGGTCCGCGAACTGGTGGAGAACGCCCTCGACGCGGGGGCGTCGGCGGTGTCGGTGACCGTCGAGAACGGCGGTCTCGACCTCGTCAGCGTGAGCGACGACGGGCACGGCATGAGCCGCGAGGACGCCCGACTGGCCGTCGAGCGCCACGCGACGAGCAAGATACGCGACGCCGCCGACCTCGCCACGGCCCCGACGCTCGGCTTCCGGGGGGAGGCACTGCCGAGCATCGCTGAGGTGGCCCGCCTCGACCTGCGGACGCGGACCGCCGGGGAGGACGAGGGGACGCGCGTGACCGTCGCGGACGGCGACCCGACCGTCCGGGCGGCCGGTCACGGCGTCGGGACGACCGTCGAGGCGCGCGACCTCTTCGCGGACCTGCCCGCCCGCCGCGAGTCGCTCGGCACCCCGAAACGCGAGTTCGCCCGCGTGAGCGACCTGCTCGCGAGCTACGCGCTGGCCCACCCGGACGTCCGGTTCCGCCTCGACCACGACGGTCGGACGGTGCTCTCGACGCCGGGGAGCGGGGAGGAGACCGACACCCTGCTGGCGGTGTACGGCCGGGACGTCGCCGGCCGGAGCACGGCGCTCGCGGCGGGTGACGACGACGAGGTGGCCGTCCACGGCGTCTGCGTCCACCCGTCGGTGACGCGGGCGAGCGCCTCGCACGTCACCGTCGCCGTCAACGGGCGACCACTCGCGGATTCGGGACTCAGGAACGCCGTCGAGGCGGGCTACGGGTCGCTCCTCCCCGGCGACCGCCACCCGGTCGCCGTCGTCAGGGTTCGGGTCCCGCCGGACCGGGTGGACCAGAACGTCCACCCCGGCAAGCGCGAGGTGCGCTTCCGGGACGCGGAGGCGGTCCACGGGGCGGTCGAGCGAGCCGTCCGGGACGCCCTCTCGACGGCCGACCTCGCCCGGAGCGGGGAGGCGGAACTCGGCATCGACCTCGACGGGGAGGGGGGGCTCGAACCCACCCGGTCGCGCTTCGAGGACCTCACCGTCATCGGGCAGTTCCGCGGCCTCTACCTGCTCTGTGAGGCCGGCGACGACCTCCTCGTGGTCGACCAGCACGCCGCCCACGAGCGGGTCAACTACGAGCGCCTGCGCGAGGCGGTGGCGGGGGCCGAGGTGGAGACGCTGTCGGTGGACCCCCCCGCGACGCTCTCGCTGTCGCCTGGCGCGGCGGCGACCCTCGACGCCCGGCGCGAGGCCGTCGAGTCCCTCGGCTTCCGCGTCGAGTCCTTCGGCGGCGGCACCTACCGCGTGACGGGCGTTCCCGCCCCGTTCGGGCGCGCGGCCGCGCCCGAGGACGTCCGTGACCTCCTCGATACGTTCCTCTCGGGGGAGTCGCCCGAGGACCCGCGGGAGGCGCTGCTGGCGGAGATGGCCTGCCACCCGTCGCTGAAGGCCGGCGACGACCTCACGGACGAGGAGAGCGCGGCGCTGCTGGACCGACTGGGCGCGTGTCGCCAGCCGTACGCCTGCCCGCACGGGCGGCCGACCGTCCTCAGCATCGAGGAGACGACGCTCGCGAAGGGGTTCGGGCGGTCGGGAACCAGGTTCGACTAGGGTCGGGCGTCGACCGAGGGAGCGAGTCGACGACGAACCGTCGGCCAGCGACGGGGGAGGAGGGCCATGGCGGTACGACGGTCCGCCCGTCTTCCGGGTGGGGTGCCACAGCACGTAAGAACCAGGCCGGTGAGTGGTCCAGTAGAGAGCGACCAGTCGCCGAACCGGACAGTAGTTTAAAATAATTTGGGAGAAATAACGAAAATAATGAACGAACACGTGAGACGTATTCGGAGCGCAAGCGAGAGAGGAGCGGGGTCGACCGGGACGTTCGGCCGGTCGGACCGGCGAGACTGGCGAGGGCGACCGACCGGGGGCCGCTGACCGATGCCGGGACTCTCCATCGTCGTCGACGAGGGCGGTGTGGACCGCGCGGCCGCCGACGCCGCACTGGAGCGCTGTGAGTTCCTCCCGCGCTACGACCACGACCACCACGTCGTCGACGAGACGGTCTACGTCGCGGACACGGGCTACGAGACGTACCCCGTCCGCCGGTTCGACTTCGACGGAACGACCGTCGTCGTCGAGGGCTACCTGTACGACGTCGAGGACCTCGAAGGGGAACTCAGGCAGGTCGCGTCGTGGCTGGAGGACTCGCGGACGATGCAACTCCGCGACTGGCTCGCGAGTCGCGACGGCGAGTTCGTCATCGCCGTCCAGCCGCCGGACGGCGACCTCCGGGTCCTCAACGACCCGCTCTGTCGCCTCCCGCTCTACCGGGCGACGGTCGGCGAGCGGACCGTCGTCTCTCGCGAACTGACGTTCGTCCGGGAGTGGCTGTCGAACGTCGGCGAACCGGTGGAACTCGACCGACTGGGCGTCGCACAGACGCTCCTGTTCGGCTACACGCTCGGGACGCGGACGGTGTTCGAGGGGGTGTCGGAGCTCGACCCGGCGACCTGCCTCACGTTCGACGGCGACGTGCGGACCGACAGCCTGTACGAACACGCCTTCGAGCAGTCGACGGAACCGGCGAGCGTCGACGCCGCGGGGCGACGGCTGGCCCGGAAGTTCGCCGAGGCCTGTCGAAACCGAGCGGACATCCCCGGGCGAGCGGTACTCTCGCTGAGTGGGGGCCTCGACTCGCGGGCGGTCGCGGCCGGCTACGACGCGGCGGGCGTCCCGTTCTCGGCCGCGACGTTCGTCGACGAGGACGCCGACGAACTGCCGACGGAGGCGACCGTCGCGCGGTCGGTCGCCGAGACGCTCGACGTCGAGTGGACGTCCGTGGCGACCCCGCGGGACGACCTCGAGGACGTCGAGGCGACCCTGCTGGAGATGAAACAGGGGATGAACTACCTCCGGATGGGGTTCATCGTCGAGTTCTTCGAGGAACTGTACGAGCGCTACGGCGAGGTGAACTACGTGACGGGCGACGGGGGCGACAAGGTGTTCCACGACCTGCGACCCCCGCGCCGGTACGACTCCCTCTCGGACCTCGTCGAGTACGCCGTCGAGGCGAACAGCGTGTTCTCGCCCGAACGCGCCGCCGCCATCGCGGGCATCTCCGAGGAACACCTCCTCGAGTCCGTGCGCCGGCGGTTCCGGTCGTACCCCGAGTCCTCGCTCGAGAACCGGTACACCCACTTCATGCTCCGCGAGCGGGGTATGAAGCTCATCAAGCACGGCGAGGACCGCAACCGGTACTTCTTCTGGTCGGTCACGCCGTTCTACTCGTTTCCCTTCTTCCAGGCCGCGATGGAGTACACCCCCGACTGCAAGCAGTACATGCGCCTGTACCGGTCGTTCGTCGGAGCGCTCGCGCCGGACCTCCTGGCCGTCGACTACGCCGACTACGGCGTCCCCATCACCTCGCTGGAGTACCGGGCGAAGCACGTCCTCTACCTGACGCTCTCGCGCTGGCCGCGCGTGAAGTCGGCCGTCGTCGACCGGGTGCTCGGGACGCCGAAGGCGCGGGACACCGACCTCCCCGACCGGGTCCGGGCCCTCCTCGGGGAGACGGGGGACTCGCTGTCCGAGCGGGAGGTTGCGACGGTCCTCGACGACGAGCGGTACTCCGAGGCGACACTCTACCACCTCTACACGATGTGTGCGCTCGCCGCGTCGCTCGACGGGTCCGGGGCGGGCGCCGCGGACACCGGGGCCTCCCACGGAACGGGGGAGTCGTCGACCGACACCGAGTCGTCGGCGACCGACGGGGCCGATTCGACCGTATCCCGGTGACGGCGCCGTGATGGCGGCGCGGCCGGTCTCCGAGAAGCTACTACTGTAGCCGCCCGTTGCTACATCTCCTATGATTGTATCTGAATCCGATAACTCTAGGCCTCGCCCAAGCCAAGTTGATGGCACACGAATCTGGCAACGAAGACGAACCCGGTGCGGACGAACGCAGTGACGGGACGCTCCACCGACGGCGGTACCTCCAGTTGGCGGCGGCGACGGCGGCGACGCTCCCGCTCGCGGCACGGCAGGCGTCCGCGGCGACGACGCGCGGCGGCATCACCTTCGACCGCGTCCTCGACGCGGTCGACGACCTCGGCATGGACCCGAACGGCAACGAACCGGTCAACGGGAAACTAGAGCGCGCACTCACGGATGGCACCTGCGTGGAGTTCCCGGCCGGCGAGTACGTCGTCGACGGCCCGGTCTCGAAGTGGGGCGCGGAGCGCATCGGCGTCGTTGGCACCGGCGCACAGGCGGACGTTCGGTTCGTCACGGAGGGCGACAGCAACATCTGGCTGTTCCGCATCCTCAACTGCCGTGACGTCCTCATCGAGAACCTGACGCTGGACCAGACCGACTCGCAGACCGGCGGCTCCATCGGGACGGTGTTCAACGTCTACGACAACCTCGTGTTCCGCGACGTGGACATGCCCGGGTTCAACCCCATGGGCGACGACGACCTCTGGGGACTCGTCATCCGCATCCTCGAACGCGACGGGACGGGTCTCGTCGAGAACTACACGCACACGGGTCCCTCGGAGTTCAAGGGCCCCGTCGGGTCGGAGGGGGCGGGCGGCGTCTTCGACGACAAGCACAAGGGCAGTCTCACGTTCCGCGACTGCCACATCGAGAACGCCAACGGCGACGGCGGCCTGTACACCGGGAAGCACGCCGGGGAGGTCCACTTCGAGAACTGCTTCTTCAAGAACAACGACCTCGCGGGGATGCGCCTCGGCGCGGGGTGTACGATGCGCGACTGCGTCGTCGTCAACGACTGGGACGACGCCCACCCCGACAACACCGGGACGCTGGGCGGCGCGAACGGCCTCTACTTCGCGACGGGCCCCTACGGCAAGTCCGGCGGCTACGTCGAGAACTGCGACATCATCCACAAGTCCGTCGACGGGGACTCCTCGGCTGCCGTCTTCATCAACGGCTCGGACGGCGGCATCGAGTTCCGCAACACCCGCATCCAGAACGACGTCGACGGCGCCTACGCGGTGTGGGCGTACGCACCCGGCGAGCGGTTCGCGAGCGACGGCATCCCGGACGACCCCGCCATCTACATGGACGGCGTGAGCATCACGGGGACGTCCTCGAAGCGCACCGCGGTCTACCTCGACAAGCGCTCCGGGTCCCGCATCGAGAACTCCTGCATCCAGATGGACGGGGCCAGCGGGAACGGCGTCGTACTCGACGACTCCGGGAAGTGTTCCATCTCGAATACGAACATCAACGTCCCCGGCGACGCGACGGTGTTCAACAACACCAGCGTGAGCACGTCGAACATTACTCACGGCGACTCGTGTCCCATCCCGGACGCCTCGTGGTCGCGCGGCGACTCCGGCAGCGGTTCGGCCGACACGGGTGACGGCAGTTCCGACGGCTCGGACAGCGGTTCGGGCGACACCTCCGGGTCGCCGTCACCCGACGACGTGAAGGGCGACCTCCTCGTCGTCGAGGCGCCCCAGGGCAACGTCGTCAACTACGAGTTCGTCGTGGAGGGGGTGGCGACGCCCGCCGACCCCGACACCGGCGAGGGCGACTGGGACTCGACGACGAAGGGCGACGGCACGATGACCGTCTCGGGCTGGACGAGCGACGGTCGGTTCGACTCCTGGGCCGTCGAGGGCCGCATCGTCGACTTCGCCTCCAACCGCGACCCCTGCGTCCTCACGCACAACGGCACGACGGTCACCGCGGAGGACCTCGTGGCGCCGCCCGGCGACCACCTCGTCGTCGAGGCGCCGCAGGGCAACGTCGTCAACTACGAGTTCGTCGTGGACGGGACGGCCGCGCCCGCCGACGACGACACCGGCGCGGGCGACTGGGACTCGGCGACGACCAGCGGCGGGATGACCACCGTCTCCGGGTGGACGAGCGACGGTCGGATGGACTCCTGGACCGTCGAGGGCCGCATCGTCGACTTCGCCTCCAAGCGCGACGACTGCGTCCTCACGCACAACGGCACGACGGTCGCCCCCGAGGACTTCGGCGTCGAGGAACTGCCGAACAAGCTCGTGCTCACGTCGACGAGCGACGCCACCGAGACCCGGTACAGCTTCAGCGTCACGGGCGACCTGGTCAAGAGCTACGACCACTCCGTCGAGTCCTCCGACACCATCGAGGGCGGTGCGGCGACGGGCGTCATCACCGCCGATGCCGACGCCTACACCTTCTCGGGGGACATCGCCTCGTTCGACCTCGACGGGAGCGCGAACATCTCCTTCGAGCGCCAGTAGACCGCACGCCATCACCAGATCGTGACCCGACCGCCGGTCGTCCCCCGTTCGTCGGCGACCCGGCCGGTCAGTCGAGTCGAGCCGCGACCATCCGTTTCGCCCGCTGTGCGAGTCGCACGGTCGGCGTTCTCCCGAGCGACAACACGAAGAACGCGTAGGCGTCCCACCGCGTGGGGTCGGCGCGGATGGTTCGCAGCGCGAACCGCCTCGCGTCCGCATACTGTCCCCGCTGGAGCGCCGAGAGCGCCACCTCGCGGGCCGTCGCCGCGACCAGCGCGTCCCGACAGCCGTACTCCTCCGCGAGCGGGCCGAACGTCTCGAGCATGAGCGGGTAGGCCACGTCACGCTTCGCGGTGATGTCGTCGCTGATCTGCGAGTGCCCGGAGCTCTCGCGAACGACCAGCGGGTCCTCGATGACGTCGAACTCGGTGTACTGCGAGAGGCGGATGGGCCACTCGCGGTCCTGCCAGCACGGGAAGCGCTCGTCGGTGAGGCCGGCCTGTTCGATGACGCTCGCGCGGACCATCAGCGTCGAGAACGTCCCGAGCGAGGCGCCCGACAACAGGTCCTCCGTGACGTCGCCCCGGACCGTCGGGCGGAGGGTGTGGACGACCGACCCCTCCTCCGTGAACCGCTGGCCCGTGTAGACGACGCCGACGGCGGGTCCGCCCCGCTGGAACCGGTCGTACTGGCGCTCCAGTTTCGTCGGCACCCACTGGTCGTCGTCGTCGATGAACGCGACGAACCGCCCGGTGGCCGCCTCGATGCCGGTGTTCCTCGCGGCGGGCGCGCCGCGGTTCTCCTCGTGACGGATGTACCGGACGGCGATGTCGGACGAGGAGAGGGTGTCGAGCACCCCCTCGGCGGGGGTCGGTGAACAGTCGTCGACGACGATCAACTCGGCGTCGGTGAACGTCTGGTCGAGGACGCTCTCGGCCGCCCGCCGGACGAACTCGGGTCTGTCGTAGGTGGGCAGCACGACGCTGACTTCGGGGTGTCGGGTCTCGCTCATGGTGTGCTCGGGGTCGGGGGGAAGGTGTGCTCGATGGCGGTTCCGGGGCTCGTCACCGTCAGACGGGGGTCGACCGGCGCGGTCGGAGCTTCGACCGCTCGGAGACGAACGCGGGGTCGCGGGCGACGTCCATGAGCAGTTCGGTCAGGTCCACCTTGTCCGCGAGGAACTCGTCGCGGCGCTGCTGGTAGCGCGCCTGCGCGTCGGGGTCGCCGAGAATTTCCGAGACGTGCTCGGCGACCCGCTCGAGGTCGCTCGTGATTCGGATGAGGCCGGCGTCCTCCAGCGCGACGAACTCGCCGGGGCCCTGGTTGGCCCAGTCGCTACACGCGATGGCGGGCGTGCCGAGGAACGCCGCCTCGATGACCATCGTCCCCGTCTCGGCGACGAGGAGGTCGGCCTCGGCCATCAC
This sequence comes from Halomarina litorea, assembly GCF_024227715.1. Classification (NCBI taxonomy): domain Archaea; kingdom Methanobacteriati; phylum Methanobacteriota; class Halobacteria; order Halobacteriales; family Natronomonadaceae; genus Halomarina; species Halomarina litorea. The sequence goes on from NZ_CP100448.1 coordinate 2,653,206, forward strand.
GTCGTGGATGCGCGCCGGGTGGAGGTCGTACTTCCGGGCGCCGAGCGCCTCCAGATCGAGTTCACCGGACTCGTCGGAGACGAGGACGGTCACGTCGTCGGGCGCCGCCTCGATGACCTGTCGGCGCTGCTCGATGGTCCGGCCGACCGCGTCCCGGTCGTGGAGCGCGTCGAGCGACGCGAACCGGACGAGCATGAACCGCTCGTCCGGCTCCAGCCCGAGGTCCTCGCGGACCGTCGGGTCCGGGGTGAACACGTCCGGGAGGAGGTAGCCACACTCCTTGAACCCCTTGAACACGTAGTGGTTCTTCCCGAGGTCGATGTCGGTGGCCTCCGGCGTGAGGATGAGGTCGGCGAACGGGCTGGACGCCCGGTGGAGCAGTTCGCTCGGTTCGGCGTCGAGCAGGAGGATGACCCGCGCGTCACAGAAGAGGCTGGCGAACGCGGCGTAGGGACCCCGCCCGAAGATGACGTCCGGGTCGTACCGGCGGACGTGCCGGGCGATTCGGAAGAACTGCTGGGGGAGCTCCCGCGCGAACCCGAACGTCGAGTAGTCCGACGTCTTGTGGGACCCGTAGACCTCGTAGGGGACGTCGTGGTAGTCGAGGATGTCGAGGGTACACGAGTAGTCCCGCGCCAGAACGAGCATCTCGTCCTCAGAGTCCACGACCGTCCGGGCGAGATGCCGATACGTGTGTGCGTGCGCTGGCGTATTCACGAAGACCAGGTATTTCATGGTCGAGAGTGCGCGCTACACGGCCATTGTTATGGTCCGTCTTATCCGCACGACGGGAGCGCGACGGGGTCGGGCGGTGCCCGGAGCGACGAGTAGGCTGTGGATACCGGGTCGTGTCCCGCGCGAGTGCGGGCCGACTCAGCTGAGGTACTGCTCTTCGAGTGCGGTGTCGATTCGGGCCTTCGCGTGGGCGCCCGCGTCCCGCACGCAGCGCTCGAACGACCGGTGGGTCTCCCCCCAGATGCCCGGGTGGGTCAGCACCTGCATCCGGTCGTCGAACCCGTCGGGGAAGGGGGCCTCGTCGAGCCAGCGGTGGCTCGAGTCCGCCCGGTAGAGGATGTCGGTCATGAACCGCGGCTCGTAGGTGTGGGTGAACCCGTCGAACGTGCGGTCGAGGACCCACTCCGGCGGGATGTGAAAGGAGATGACGGGGTGGTCGTTGCCGGTGACGCCCGAGAGCGCCGACAGTTCGCGGTCGACGAACGACTCGAGGGTCGCGTCCTCGGGTTGCTCCGACCAGTACTGGTGGGTGCTGAAGTGGACGCCGACCTCGTGGCCGAGCGACTCGATACGGGCGACGACGTCGCGGTACTCGCGTTCGAGGAGGTTGTACAGCGGGTTCGTCAGCAGGAAGAAATACGTCGACGTGACGTCCATCTCCGCCTCCAGTTCGGCCATCCGGAGCGCGTCCCCCGGCGAGAGGTCGACGTCGTGACGCAGGAACACGGACCGCTCGGTGGGAGCGTCGGAGAAGGCGTGGAACTCGAAGCCGGCCGACTGCAGGTCCGCGAGCAACGCCCGGTACGTCGAGAGCGTGTACCCCTCCAGCGGCTCGGTGTAGTCGGAATCTACCATAGTCCGTACTCCCGACGGATATCAATAAGGCTACTGGCACTCCCGCACCCGGAATTCGAGCGACGACAACGCTTATCGGGGTGAGTCGGGTCGCTACACACCATGAGCGTGGACTCCACCACCGTCGCGTCCTTCCTCGGCACCGACCACGGGGGCGCAAGCGTCGAGCTCGCGGACTACAACGGCCTCGACCAGGCCACCCCGGCCGACCTCTCGTTCTACGTCGGCGACGACCCCGACGCGCTGGCGGCGACGGACGCGGGCGCGGTCGTCTGCAGACCTGCGGTCGCCGCACAGGTCGACCGCGCCACCGTCCACTCGTCGACGCCGAAACCGGACTTCTGCCGGGCGGTGGGTCGGTTCTTCGCGGCGAGCGAGGACCCACAGGTTTCGCCCGCCGCGACGATCCGCGAGGGCGCAGCACTCGGCGAGGCGTGTCACGTCGCCCCCGGCGCGTACGTCGACGACTGCGTCGTCCTCGGGGACCGGTGCGTCGTCCAGCCGGGGGTCGTCCTCGGGGCACAGGGGTACAACTACACGCCGGACGCGTCCGGCGAACTCCACCACCTCCCGCACAAGGGGAGCGTCGAAATCGGCGACGACGTCACCATCGGGGCGAACAGCGTGGTCGACCGGGGGGTCTTCGAGGCGACCGAGATTCGCTCGGGGACGAAGCTCAGCAGCAACGTGAAGGTCGCCCACAACGTCACCGTCGGCGAGGACGTCCGCATCGCGATGGCCGCGACCATCGCCGGGAGCACGACCATCGGCGACGGGGCGTACATCCACCCGCAGGTCTCGGTCGCCTCCCACTGCCACGTCGGCGAGGGGGCGGAGGTCGGGATGGCCACCAAGGTCCTCGACGACGTCGCCCCCGGGACCACGGTCGTGAACCCGACCGAGATACGGGAGCTCTGAACGGGCCGAGCGACGGACGACACGCCGCGTACTCGCGCGGGACGACGGAGCGAGAAACGCGGCGAACGGCTCGGGCGACGCTCGACGGGCGGGTGTGCGGGACGCGACGGACCGTCGAGGAGTCGAGGAGTTAGTCGCCGCTCAGTCGCTCAGTCGGTCCGACCCCGGCCGATGGTGTACCGGGGGCGGTTCAGGTGGCCGAGGGTGTCCCGACCGTCGACGAGGACGCTGTCGTCGAACGCCGTCCAGTCGACCTCGAGAAACTCCTCGTGAGGCGTGACCATCACGACCGCGTCGACGTCACACGACTGCAGGTCGTCGACCGAGACGGGTTCCGCGCCGAAGTCGGCGGGGTCGACCATCGGGTCACAGCCGTAGACGGTCGCGCCGCGCTGGGACAGGCCCTCGATGATGGGCTTGGCCGGCGTCGCCCGCGTCTCCTTGACGCCGGGGCGGTAGGTGACCCCCAGGACGAGGACGGACGACCCGTCGATGTCCACGCCGTTCGCGGCGAGTTCCTGTGCCGTCTTCTCGACGGTGAACGCCGGCATCGACTCGTTGACGTCGCGCGCCGTCTGCATGAGCGGGGCCGGCTCGTCGGTCTGGCTCATCAGGAAGTGCGGGTACCAGGGGATGCAGTGCCCGCCGACGCCGGGGCCGGGGGAGTGGATGTGACAGTACGGCGTCGCGCTCGCCGCCTCGATGGCGTCGAGGGCGTCGATGTCGAGAGACTCGGCGAGGCGCGCCAGTTCGTTCGCGAGGGCGATGTTGACGTCGCGGTAGACCCCCTCGAACAGTTTGACCGCTTCCGCCGTGGTCGCGCTCTTCATCGCGTGAATCTCGTTGTCGACGAACTCGCCGTAGACGAGTTCCGCGACCCGGGTGCTCTCCTCGTCGATACCGCCGACGACCTTCGGGTGCTTCCCCCGGATGTCGAACAGCGCGGTCCCGCTGGAGGTGCGCTCCGGGCAGAACGCGACGCCGAACTCCCCGCGTTCGAGGCCGCTCACCGACTCCAGACGCGGCGTGATGATCTCCCGGCACGTCCCCGGCGGGACGGTACACTCGACGAACACCGTATCGCCCGGCGAGAGCCCGGCGCCGATGGAGTCGACCGCGGCTTCGAGCGCCGAGAGGTCCGGCGTGTTGTCGTCGGTCAACTGCGTCGGGACGATGACGATGTGAATCGAGGCCGCCTCGGCGGCCGTGTGGGCGTCGGTCGTCGCCGAGAGTTCGCCGTGTTCGACCAGGTCCGCGACCAGGTCGTCGAGCCCGGGTTCGCGCTCGATGTGCGATTCGCCCCGGTTGAGGCGCTCGACGACGTCCGGGTCGATGTCGACGCCGGTCACGTTGCCGGACCGTTCGGCGTAGACGGCCGCCATCGGCAGGCCCATCTTGCCGAGGCCGTAGACCGCGATCGGGACCTCGCCCGACGTGAGTGCCGATTGCTGTTCCTCTCGAGTCCGCTCGGAGTTGTAGAGTCCGTTCATGTCGTGTTCGTCGTCGTCTGGTTCCGGGTCCGCGCGAGTTCGTCGATGCGGTTCGTCACTTCGAGCGCCTCGATGGCGTCGAGTGCGCTCACCTTGGGCGGGAGGTCGTTCTGCGAGGCGTCGACGAACGCCTCCAGTTCCTCCCGGAGCGGTTCGGCGGAGTTGATCATCGGCTGCTCGATGACGTTCTGGTGGCGGTAGTACACGTCGCCGGTTCCGCCCGTGAACTCCGGTTTCGACTGGCGGTAGATGTGGATGGTCTGGTTCAGGTAGTCCAGTTCGATGAGCCTGTCGGAGGCCGTCACGGTGAGCTTCCGGACCTTCCGCTGCGTGACACGGCTCGCGGTCAGCGACCCGAGCGTGTCGTTCTCGAACCTGATCTGCGCCGTCGCGTACTGCCCGTCGGCCGCGCCCTGCGCACTCAGCGACTCGATCTCCGAGTCGACGAGGTTGAGCAGGATGTCGATGTCGTGGATCATCAGGTCCTTGACGACCCCGTCCTGGATGTCCCGCTCGATGGGGGGACCGAGGCGCTCGGCCTCGATGGAGATGGGGTCGACGGTGTCGATGATGTCGAACAGCGCGGTGACCGCGGGGTTGAACCGCTCGATGTGGCCGACCTGCAGGAGGACGTCCCGCTCGTCTGCGAGCGCCGCCAGTTCGCGGCCCTCGTCGAGGTCGTCGACGAACGGCTTCTCGACGAGGAGGTCGATACCGGCGTCGATGCCCTGTCTCGCGATCTGGCTGTGGAACTGCGTCGGGACGGCGACGGAGGCGCAGTCGACGCGGTCGAACAGGTCGTCGAGGTCGAGCGACTCGATCTGGTACTGGTCGGCGACCTCCGCCGCCGCCTCGGTGTCGGCGTCCGAGACCCCGACGAGGTCGACGCCGGGGAGTTCGCTGTACACCCGGACGTGGTTGCGACCCATCGACCCGACGCCGACGACACCGACGCGGACGTCGTCGGTCATCGGGACACCGCCTCCCTGACGGCGTCGGCGACCGCACGGACGTCGGCCTCGGAGAGCTGGGGGTGGACGGGCACGGAGAGCACCTCGTTCACGGCCCGCTCGGTGACGGGCGCGCTGACGTCGAGGTGGTCGTACGCCCCCTGCATGTGGACGGGTTTGGGGTAGTAGACCTTCGACCCGACGCCGGCGTCCTCGAGCGCCGCCATCAGGTCGTCGCGCGCCTCGTAGCGCAGCGTGTACTGGTTGTACGTGTGGCGGAAGCCGTCGGGTTCGACGGGCGTCGTGACCGCGGTGTCGGTCAGTCGCTCGGTGAGCACGCGGGCGTTCTCCCGGCGCGAGTCGATGTAGCCGGGGAGGCGGTCGAGCTGGACGCGACCGATGGCCGCGGCGATGCTCGTCATCCGGAAGTTGTGGCCGACCTCGGGGTGGTCGTACCCCTCGGTCCGGCCGTGGTCGACGAACCGGCGGGCGCGCACGGCGAGGTCCTCGTCGTTCGTGGTGATCATGCCGCCCTCGCCGGTCGTCATGTTCTTCGTCGGGTAGAACGAGAAGCAGGCGACGTCGCCGAGCGACCCGACGGGGGTGCCGTCGACGGCCGCCCCGTGGGCCTGCGCCGCGTCCTCGACCAGCGCGAAGTCGTACTCGTCGGCCAGTTCGCGCAGGCGACCCATCGCCGCCGGCAGGCCGTAGAGGTGGACGGCGATGACCGCGTCCACGTCCAGTCCGTCCGCGAGGCGGGCTTCGAGGGCGTCCGGGTCGATGTTGTACGTCTCCGGATCGATGTCGACCAGTTCGATGTCGGCGTTGCAGAAACTGACCGCGTTCGCGGTGGCGATGTAGGTGAACGGCGTCGTCACCACGGTGTCGCCGGGACCGACGTCGATGGCCTTCATGGCCGCGTGGAGCGCCGTCGTCCCGTTCGAGGTGGCGACGCCGTGGTCGGCCTCGACGTAGTCTGCGAACTCCCGCTCGAACGAGCGGACCTCGGGGCCGTCCGCGAGCATCCCCTCGTCCATGACCTCCATCACGCGGGCTTTCTCCTCCTCGCCCATCACGGGGTTGGCGATGGGTATCACAGGTTGTTCCCCCCTTCGAGTTTCTCCGGGAGCGGGCGGATCTTCGCCGGGGACCCGACGGCGAGCATCCCCGCCGGGACGTCCTCGGTGACGATGGCGCCCGCGGCGACGAACGCCCCCTCGCCGACGGTGACGCCGGGGAGGACGGTCGCGTTCGCCCCGATAGAGACGTCGTCTTCGAGGGTGGGCCCGACGAGGTCCACGTCCTGCCGGATGGGGTACGGGTCGTTCGTCAGGGTGGCGTGCGGGCCGATGAACACCCGGTCGCCGATGGTCGTCTGGCTCGGGACGTAGACGCCCGTCTGGAGGCTGACGTTCGACCCGATGGTGGTGTGGCCGTCGATGACCGTGTCGGTCCCGACGAGGACGTCGTCGCCGATGGTCGTCTCCTCCCGGATGAGGGCGCGGTGGCCCGTGTTGAGCCCCGCCCCGACCACGACGTCGGAGTAGAGGATTGACCCCGAGCGAATCGTCGCGTCGGGGCCGAGTTGCGTCTGTTCGCCGTCACCGACGTCGAGTTCGACGTCGTCTGCGATGCTTACGGTGCTGTCGAATCGTTGTGTGCTCATGAGGATGTGGTCATGTGTCTCGGTGGACTGACGAGGGACTCGATACAGGCATGGGTACCCGACCGACGGGGTTTGTTATGCACCGCAAACCGCCCCCTGTCGTTTCCCTACTCGGTGTTTGTCCGACCATAATTTCAGACGTCTCGAGGAGAGATAACCCGTTTACGACAGTCTCTCGCGCGATTCGCGCGAAAGCGCGCGAGCCACAGACCGTCCGCCGACCCTCCGAGACTCCTGAAACCAGATATATTGCGAACGAGTAAATACGTGTCGGGCGAAGGTAATTCGCGTCGGGAGACACTCCGGAACGACCGCGCCAGGCCCGTCCGACGGCCTCCAGCGGGGCGGGCCGGTCGTTCGTCAGGTGTCCCCTCTCGCTCGCGCGACCGGGCCGCTCGACCGTCCTATCGGTCGATAGTACCTGCGTAACAAAGCCCCTTCGTCCCCACATGACGCACAGACAGTTGCCTTCCGTCGACCATCCCACCCTCAACGTACCCTCACGATGACACGCCACCGCACGACAAAGTCGTCACTCGTCCTCGGCTACGTAGCGCTCACCGTCGCGATCCTCGCGGCTCACTTCACGCCGATGCGGAGTTACGAGCCGTCCATCTACGCAGCGACCCCGCTGCTCTACTGGTTCGGGTTCGGAATCGCCATCCTCGCGGCGGCGTTCGTCATGGCGTACGACAGAGAGAGCTGGCAGTTCACGGTCGCCCTCCTGCTGTTCGTGATGGCCATCGGGACGTTCATCTTCCTCCCGTTCATCAGGTCGTACTTCGCCTACGGGCAGGGCGACGCGCTGACGCACCTTGGATGGATGCGTCGCATCGTGAGCGGTGAGTGGAGCGGGTTCGAACTGGTCTACCCCGGCACCCACATCATCGCCGTCCTGGTCAACAGCGTCACCGGCATCTCCACCAATCGGTCGATGCTGTTCGTCCTCGAGATATTCGTCTTCTCGTATCTCGTCTTCCTCCCGCTGGCGGTCCGGTCGGTCCTGAACGACCGCTCGGCGGTGGCCATCGCCACCGTCGCCGCCGGGATGCTCCTGCCCATCACGAACCTCTCGACGTTCCTCGACTACCACCCCTTCACGATGACGGTGTTCTACTTCCCGTTCGTTCTCTTCCTCGCGTTTACCTACCTGCGAAGCGGGGAGAAGGGGTCGATCCGGGGCGTCCTCGGTTCGTCGCTGGGACTCCTGTTGGTCCTCTCGCTGTTCGCCATCGTCCTCTTCCACCCGCAGGTGGCCCTCGACGTCCTCATCCTGTTCGGCACCATCGGCGTCGTCCAGTTGCTCATCCACCGCCTCCCGAGCACCGAGGGGATGCAGCGGGGCCAGTCGTTGCTCGCCCCGACGGTGATCAGTTCGGTCCTGTTCGGGCTGTGGGCGCTGCGGTACAACAAGGTCCTCCGGATGTTCGGCTACGTCAGCGAGGCCGTCGGGTCGTTCTGGGCCACCAGCGGCGGGAACACGGGACAGACCGTCCAGAGCCAGGGCAACTCCCTCGCGGACATCGGCGTGACGCTGGTCGAGGTGTTCGCACGGATGCTCGGCGTCCACCTCATCTTCTTCCTGCTGGCGGCGGCCATCGTCGTCTGGGCGGTCGCGGGCCGCCTCAGCGGGGTTCGGACCGACCGGAACGCCGTCGTGGGCTACTTCACGTACGGGAGCCTCGTGCTGACGCCGTTCTTCCTGCTCCACTTCATCGGGAACATCTCGTCGTACTTCTTCCGCCACCTCGGGTTCGCGATGGTGCTCGTCACCATCCTCGCCGCGTTCGCCGTCCACGGTCTCACCGACCGGTTCTCGGGCAGCAACGTGTTCGCCGCGGTGAAGCCCCTCGGCGTCGTGGTCGCCATCGTCGTCCTCGGCGTGTCGCTCTACACGGCCTACCCCTCGCCGTTCATCTTCCTGACGACGCAGGGCGTCACGGAGACCGAGATGGTCGGTCACGACATCGCCTTCGAGACTTCGGCCGAGGACGTCCCCTACTCGGGGATCAGGCAGGGGCCGGGACGGTACGAGGACGCCCTCAACACGAACGTGCCGACCACCGGCGCCGTCAACGGCACGTACATGGAACAACAGCGGTTGACTGAGATACACGACGAGCCGTACTACCTCATCGTGAGTGGCTACGACAGGGCCATCGAGACGAAGGGGTTCCGGGGCATCGACTACAGCCAACAGGCGTTCGATAGCCTCCGCACCGAGGAGGGGGTGAGCCGGGTTCAGGTCGCACAGGACTTCTACCGGTACTACATCGTCCCGACGAACGGCAGCGGCGGGTCGAGTTCCTGACCCGGCGGGCGGACGGACCAGTGGAGTAGCCTGCGAAGAATCGATCCCTCCCGTTGGAGGTAGCTGTTGAGCACCGGCCCGGACCTGCCTTCGACGATGAACCAGCGATAGTTTATATCGGGCAGCAAACAGGCCAACACGTATGCGGGGCACCTGGCGATGAGCTATCGACGCGCCCTCCTCACTCGCTGGTCCCGCCGAGACCGTCTCGCCGTCCTCGTCGTCGGAGTGACCGTCGCCTTTCTCGTCGGGAGTGTCGTCGTCTTGCTCGCCGTCAGCGCCCAGTCCGTGGCGATCGCCGACCAGTTCGAATCTGCCGCGAGCGTCGGTCTCGCGGGCACCGGTGACAGCGAGACGCCAGCGGTGAGACTGCCGGTGGCCGTGGTGACGGACGAAGACGGCCGCGAGCGAACCGTCGTCGGGGTGCCAGCCGAGTCCTCACTCCCCGCCACGTCCACGCGCGGCCTCGCCCGTCCCGGTGCGGAAGCGACGACTCGCACCCTGCGCGGGTCGTCGTCGACCCTTGATGTACCAGTCCGCCTCGCCGACGGGTCGACGCTCGCCCCGGACTCGTGGTACGTCGCGGACGCGGAGGCCGTCGAGCGACTGGGCGTGACGCGGACGCTCGCCGTTCGACCGACGGCCCGGACCGTACCCGATAGCGGGGCACCGTTGACGGGGGCACTCGCGTATTTCGTCGCCGGGACCCGTCAGGTTCTCGCGCTCCTCGGCGTCGTCAGTGCTGCGGCGGCCGTCATCGTCAGCGTCATCGTCCACAGCGTGACGCGGATGAGCGTCCGTGATCGCCGAGGGGCGATTCGCGTCCTCCGGTCGACCGGAGCGACACCGCGACAGGTCATCGTCCTCTTTGCCGTGCGCGCGGGACTCCTGACGGCGACGGGTATCGCCCTCGGGTACGCCGTCGGCGTCATCGTTCCGAACGCGGCCGTCGGCGTGGCCATCAGCGCCGGACTCCCCGTCGGCCTCGACCTCGCGATGACGGGTCGGACCGCCCGAATCGTGGCGGGCTTGATGGGGGCGACACTCGCCGTCGGGGTGCTCGCCGGGGCACTCGCTGCCCGACCCGCGGCGACTGGAGCGCCGACCGCACCCGAGGGCGGCCGTCGACTGTCGGCGGCGCTCCCCGATCGGGTTCTCCCCGAGACGCTCTCGGCCCGGGCGTTCGTCCCGACGACGAGCGCGCTCACGGTGTTCGTCACGTTCGTCCTCGTGTTGGCCTCGTTGAGCGGCCTGCTGGTCGGCATCGGCGGGACGGCCGACGGAACGATAGCGGAACCCGGCGCGGTCCACCCGGTTGCGAGCACAGTCGACGAGGGATACGCGGACGCGCTCCGGGCCGCCGGTCGGAACGCGAGCCCCGAAATTCTCCTCTTTCAGGTGGTCGATGGCCACCCCTTCCCGGCGCGCGGAGTACAGTTCGAAGCCTACCGACAGTTCGAAGGGGCGGAGGTGGTCGCCGGTCGCACGCCGGTGCCCGATGCGACGGGGGAGGCGGTCGTCGGGCGTAGCCTGGCGGATACCCTCGACGTCGGCGTCGGTGACACCGTCGTGCTCGGCGGGAGCACCGAGGCGGCGATCGCGACCGTCGAAGTGGTCGGCGTCTTCCGGGCGTCGGGTATCGCAAACGACCACCTGCTCGTCTCGTTGCCGCTGGCGCGGCACCTCCGGGGGATGGGACCGCAGGCAGTGAACATCGTCCGCGTCGAGGACCGACCGACCGGGGCGGCCGGCGAGTCGCTCGCGGTTCTCGGCGTCGACGCGCCGAGGCGAGTCCCCGCGGGCAAGGAACTCACGGCCGGGATACGGCTCAGGAACATCGGGTCGACACCGTCGTCCCGGACAGTCGTGGCGCGATTCGACGGGCAAGAAGAGTCGCTGGACGTGACGCTCGCACCTGACGGGAGCACAACCCGGACGGTGTCGTTCGCCACCGAGACGCCGGGGAACTACACCCTCACGGTGGACGACCGGACGCGGACGGTCACGGTCGTCCCGCCGGGCGCCCTCCGCGTGTCGAACGTCCCGACGACCGGACCCCCCGGCTCGGCAGTGAACCTCCGGGTTCGGACAGTGGCCGGCGAGCCCGCCGCGAACGCGACGGTTACGCTCGGAAACCGGACCACCCGTACCGACGCCCGAGGGAAGGTAGTGCTTCGACTCCCCGCGGACCCCGACACCTACACGCTGCGAGTTCGCCGCGGTGAGCGGGAGCTGACGCGTCCGATCCGCGTGGCCACTGATGCGACCCGAGCGCCCGTCGCCTCGCTCACCGTCCCGGAGCGAACCACCGTCCTCTCGCCCGCGACCGTCAGGGCTCGACTCGTGAACCCGTGGGACGTGCCGGTAACGCGGCGCGTCCGCGTTCGCGGGCCGGGCACCGACGCTACGCGGGTCCTCACGGTCCCGCCGGGCGGGTCGCGAACGCTCTCGACCGACCTCCAGCGAACGGCGCCGGGAACGTACGACGTGGTGATGTCGCTCAACGGGAGCGTCGCCGCTGAGCGAACGTACACCGTCACCGGTGACGCCCGACTGGGGAGTGCGCTCGCCTCCAGCGGCCGCCTCCAGCGGGGGGGCGGCGTCGACGGGCTGCTGGAGCGCGCGTTCGGGAACGTCGGACTCCTTCTGGGGACGCTCGTCGTCCTCGGCGGGCTGATGACGACCGGGAGCCTGACGGCGGCGTTCGCGAGCGCAGCGCAGGCACGAACCCGCGAGGTCGGCATCAGGCGGGCCACGGGAGACTCGCCTCGCGGTGTGGTCGGCGCGGTCCTCCGTGACGCCGCCCGCATCGCGATTCCGGCGACCGTGCTCGGGACGCTCCTCGCCCTCGTCGTCCGAGCGGCGCTCGCACGGGCGGGGCTGCTGACCGTCTTCGGGGTCCACCTCTCGACGCCCGTCCCGCTCGCGACGCTCGCGGGAATCCTGATCGCTGCTCTCGCGCTCGCGATGGGGAGTGCCGCGCTCGTCGCCGCCGGGTTCGTCCTCCGCGACCCCGCCGCGTTGCTCCGGTCGGGGGGTGACGGATGACCCGACGAAGCGACGTGTTGCTCGCGGTGTCGGTGCTCGCGGTCGCCGTGTCCGTTCGGCTCGCGCCGCTCGCGCTCAGCCCGCTCCCGTACAACACGGACGCGTACGTGTTCGTCCGCAACGCCGAACTCATCCGGGAGGCGAACGGCGTCGCGTTCAGCGGCCCGACGGCACCCTACCCCGACGAGTACCTCTTCGACACCCTGCTCGCCGCTCTGAGCGACGCGACCGGCATCGCACCGCTCGCACTCGTCCAGGGGTTCGTCGCCGTCGTCGGTGCGATTCCCCCGCTCGTCGCTGCGGCACTGGGTCGGACTCTCGCCCTCTCGGCGGGGCTCACGCGCGTCCGCGCCCGACTCGTGGGGCTGCTCGCCGGGCTCGGACTGGCCGTCGAGGGCCTCTACCTCTGGCGAACGCTCACCATCAGCAGCGAGGTGATGGGACTGGCCGTCGTCGCGCTCGTCGTCCTCGCTGCCCACCGGTCGTTCACGACGGCCCGACCGGCGTGGCTCGGCCTCGCCGTGGGGTTCGGCGTCCTCCTGCCCATCGTCCACAACGGGAGTACGTTCGTCGGCGGGCTCGTCGTGTCGGTGCTCGTCGTGCTCCACGTCGCTCGCGACCCCACCCTCCGCCGAATCGTCCTCGGCGGCCTCGCCGTCCTCGGGTTCTGGACCGTCGCGTTCGGCTACTACGCCGTCGTCGACCTGCCGGACGCCTCGGACGTGTCGGCCGCCCCGGGGCTGTTCGTCGCGTGGGGCGTCCTCTTCGCGCTCGTCGGTCGGTGGGCGGACACGACCTCCCGGCTCGGGAAGCGGGCCCTCCCGATAGCGGCCGTCGGCGTCGGGTTCCTCGCGTTCCTCGCGAACGCCCTCGTCCCGGTGTTCCCGGGGTCCGCGACGACCTCGCCGGTCCTGCTCGCGCTGGTCGTGCCGCTGCTCGTGCTGGTGGCGCTCGCCGCGGACGCCTTCCCCGACGCGACGACGCGCCGCGGGCTGGTCGCGCTCGCGCTGTTCCTCGGACCGGTCGCCGCCGTGGGGTTCGCGATGACCGCCGGGCGGACGCTCGACTACCAGGGGCTCGCCACCCGCTCGCAGACGTTCGCCCACCTCGCGGTGCTCGTGCTCGCGGCGCTCGCGACCGTCCGTCTGGCGAGCTCTCGAGGGTCGAGCGTCGCGCGCGTCGGCGTGGTCGCCCTGTTCGTCGGCGCCGTCGTCGCCTCGGCACCGCTCCCGTTCGTGTTGGCGGGAGCGGGCGCGACACCGTTCCAGGCGGTGACGTCCCCCGCCGAGTTCGAGACGGCGATGTTCGCGACCGAGCACGTCCCCGGCCGATGGGCGGCCGACGACCACGTGACGCACGTCGGCGGAAAGTACCGCGGCGCGCCAGTGACCGACCTGCCCGTGTTCACGTGGCTCGGCGGCGCCGACCCGCCGGGGTGTCCCACGGTCGGCCAACGATCGTGGACGACGACAGGGGCCCCGGCGTTCCCCGAGCCGCTGTCCATCTCACGGGGGGCCTACGAACGCTGGTACACCGTCAACGACGCGGTCTACGCGACAACCGGCGGCGACCCGTTGGTGCTCGTTCTCGGCGACGGGGCGGGGACGTGCGAACCGGCACCCACATCACCGCGAGGGGCGAGGTGACCGGCGTGGACGAACACCCCGACGACTCCGACGTCATCCGCGCGCGGGACATCGTCGTCGCCCGAGGGGACCGACGAATCCTCGACGGACTCTCGGTGTGCATTCCGCGAGAGAGCACGACGCTCGTTCAGGGTCGGAGCGGGGCCGGGAAGACGACGCTGTTCGACGTCCTCGGGTTGCTCGCGACGCCGACCGAGGGCGTCCTCGAGGTCGACGGGACCGACGCCGCCTCGCTCCCCGAGCGCAAGCGCGCGCGCCTCCGCCGGGAGACCCTCGGGTTCGTCTTTCAGGACTTCCAGCTCATCGACGACCTCTCGGCCCGCGAGAACGCCCGCCTGCCGCAGGAACACGCGAACGAGGTGGACGAGGCGTGGCTCGACACGCTGTTCGACCGACTCGAGTTGACGGGCGTCTCCGACGCCTCGCCGCGCACGCTCAGCGGGGGCGAGAAACAGCGCGTCGCTATCGCGCGGGCGCTGGCGAACCGGCCCGCGGTGGTGCTCGCGGACGAGCCGACGGGGCAACTCGACCCGGAGACGACGGAGGCGGTCCTCGACCTCCTCTTACGGATGCACCGCGAGGCCGCGACGGCGCTCGTCGTCATCAGCCACGACCCGCGCCTCGCCGGGCGGTTCGACCGCACGCTCGTCCTCGAGGACGGGCGACTATCCGCGTCCGACGACAGAAACCGCTAGTCCCGCCACCCGCGCAGGGGCGCGGCGAGCGTCCCCAGCCCGGGGAGCCCGTCGCGGACCCAGAGCGCCACCGCGAGAGCCGTAAGCGCCAGCCCGAACGCGAAGAAAGGCGTGACCTCCAGTGAGACGAGATGCTCGGCGAAGCTCGAATCGCGCTCGTAGGGCGGGGGCGGGACGAGCGGCCACGCGAGAAAGCGGAGGAACACGACGTCCAGCCGGACGAGCGGGAGGAGCGCGTCGCCGAGGAGGTGGCTCAGGTAGCCGACTCCGAACGCGGCGGCCACGTCGCGACGGTCGTATCGGCGGGCGACGGCGCCCCCGACGCCGATGACGAGCGCCGCCGTCAACAGCGAGTGGGCGAGCGACCGACCGGAGGGGAGGAGCGCGAAGGACCACGCCAGCGGTTTGTCGACGAGGTCCGGGAACTGCGTCCCGACGCCGAGGGCGAGGACCGGCAGCCCGGTCGGCGTCGAGCCACGTGCGGAGAGGAGCGCCCGATAGAGGAGGTAGCCGAACGCCGCGTGTCCCCAGGGCCACATTACCGATCAATCGAGCGCCCGCTCCGATACCTGCTTCGACATCGTTCCGTGCCGACAGACTGGTAAGCATCGCCCCGTCACTCACGGCAATGGCATCGACCCGGCGCGAGCGCTTCGTCTTCGGCCACGTCGCCTGGACGCTCGCGACTATCGTCGCCCTCTCTCTGCTCGGGTCGCTCACGCTCGAACTCGTCTTCGTCGTCTCGCTCATCGGCTTTCTCGTCCTCGTTGAGCTCACCGCCCCGGTTGCGGTCCGACCCGCGTGGCGTCGGCGCCTGAAGTGGGTCATCGGCCTCGGCCTCATCGTCTTCGCGTATCTCGTCGTCAAGCGCATCCTCGCCATCCTTCCGCCGGGGGTGCTCTGATGGTTCCCGACCTCGACGACCTCGGTTACCCCCGGGCGGTCCTCCTCGCGTTGACGTTCGTCGTCGCGCTCGCCGTCGTCGTCGGCGCGAGCACCTCGGGCGCGGCGTTCGGGGCGTTCAACAGCCAGTGGGACGGTGCGAGCGACCTCCGCGCCGAGGCCGGCGCGGTCGACACCGGCTCCGTACTCCTCCGGGACACCGCCCGGTACGAGACGGTAAACGCGAGCGACGCGGTCAGCGTGGTCCTCTCGCCCGACCGGGCCTACAGCGCCGAGGAGTCCGAACACATCAGGCGATTCGTCGAGCGTGGCGGGACGCTCGTGGTCGCCGAGGACGTCGGCCCCGGGGGGAACGAACTGCTGCGTGCGGTGGGGGCGAGCGCACGCCTCGACGGCCGGCCGCTGCGCGACGACCGCTACAACTTCCGGTCGCCCGCACTGCCGGTCGCGAACAACGTCACGAACGCGACCAACGCCACGAACGCGACGTGGTTGAAGACCGAGCGGCTGACGCTCAACTACGGGACCGTCGTCCGGCCGAACGGCAGCGAGGTCCTCCTGCGGAGTTCGGAGTACGGCTACCTCGACGAGAACGGCAACGACGCGCTCGACGACGGCGAGACCATCGGGAGCTACCCGGTGGTGACGGCCGAGTCGGTCGGCGAGGGACGGGTCGTCGTCGTCAGCGACTCGAGTGCGCTCATCAACGCGATGCTCGACCGACCGGGCAATCAGGCGTTCGTCAGGGGCCTGTTCGCCGACTTCGACCGGGTCCTGCTCGATTACTCGCACACCGAAGACCTGCCGCCGCTGGCGCTGGCCGTCCTCGTCGTGCGGGAGTCGGCGTGGCTACAGCTGCTCGTCGTCGGCGCGCTCGCGGGCGGAGTCGACTACTGGGCCCGCCGGGCCGAGACGGGACGCGACGGCGGGCTCGCAGCCGTCCGTCGTCGCGTCGGCGTCGGGGAGACCACCACTCCTGCGTTCGATGACGACGCCGCACGTGCCTACCTCCGACGCATGCACCCCGAGTGGGACGAGGAGCGGATCTCTCGCGTCGTCCACGCCCGCCGGAGGCGTGACTGACCGGCCGGTAGCGGGCGAGTCGGACGGGACAGAGTCCGAGAGGGCGCGTCCCCTTGGTCGGTCGCGCGTTTCGTCTACCGTGTGAAAAGCCCCCGCGAAAAGGAACGCGGTGGGGCGTTGCCTGCAGGCGAAGGGGGGCTTCCCGATCGAATGCGATACGCAGTGTCGAACAACCGGCGCTGGTTCACGCCGGGACCTCACGTCACGAGATCCGATTGTATGTTAGCACTCCACACTATATCACTCTGTTCCCCGTCCCCCCGGGAGCCGAGTTCCTCGCACACCCATGTAATAGCTCTTATACGTCCCCGCTGGAAAAGAGTCACAGATGACCGCCCGCGACCCAGCAGCAGTGTACGAGGCCCTCCGCGAGGAGATCGGGACCGTCCTCATCGGCAAGACGGACATCGTCGAGGGGCTCACCGTCGCACTGTTCACTCGCGGGCACGTCCTTCTGGAGGGCGTCCCCGGCGTCGCCAAGACGACCATCGCGAACCTCTTCGCCCGCGCGACCGGCCTCCAGTACACCCGCATCCAGATGACGCCGGACGTGCTCCCGGCGGACATCACGGGGACGACCGTCTATCGGGAGTCCGCCGGCGAGTTCGAGCTGCAGAAGGGACCGATATTCGCGAACGTGGTGGTCGCAGACGAGATCAACCGGGCGACGCCGAAGACCCAATCGGCGCTCCTCGAGGCGATGCAGGAGCGACACGTCACCATCGAGGGCCAGACGCTCGCGCTCCCGGACCCGTTCATCGTCGTGGCGACGCAGAACCCCATCGAGATGGAGGGGACCTTTCCGCTCCCCGAGGCACAGCGCGACCGCTTCGAGCTCAAGCTCACGGTCGACCTGCCCGACCACGACGAGGAGCGGGCGCTGCTCGATTCCTTCGACGCCGAACCGGAGCTCGGCCCGGACTCGGTCGACCGGGTGGTCTCCGTCGACGAGCTCCTCGACGCCCGGGAGACCGTCGCCGAGGTCTACGTCTCGGACCTCCTGAAGCGGTACATCCTCGACCTCGTCGCGGCGACCCGAGAGAGCCCCGACGTGAGACACGGCGGGTCCCCGCGCGCCTCGCTGGCCTTCCTCAACGCGGGGAAAGCGCGGGCGGCAATCCACGGGCGCGAGTACGTCATCCCCGACGACGTGAAGGCGCTCGCTCACAGCGTCCTCGCCCACCGACTCGTCTTGAGTACGGACGCCGAGTTGAGCGACGTCACCGCCCGCGACGTCGTCGACGACGTGCTCGAGGCGGTCGAGCCCCCCGGAACGGACCCCGACGAGCAGGTCGCCACCGTCGACGGGGGGACGGTGACCGAGACGGACGAAGCGGCCGACAGCGACGTGCCGAACACGGACCGGTCGGAGGACGGCGGACCGACGGACACCCACGAGTAACGCGCGAGCGGTCAGTTCGCGTCCGATTCGGCGTTCCCGGCGCTGTCTCCGGCCGCGCCCTCCCCCTCATCGCTTTCCTCGGGCGTCCACGAGCAGGTGACGAGCGCGTCGTAGCGGTCGTCGCCCGCGGTGCTGACCTCGACTTCGACGGGCGCCGCCAGCCCCGTGGCGAGGCCGACGCCGAGCAGGGAGGCGACCGGGTGGTCGAACCGGTCCGCGGGACGGTACACCGGGTCGTCGAGGCCGACCGTGAGGCGACCCTCCCCCGCACGCTCGGTATCGGCGCGCGCCACGAGTTCGAACTGCTCGACGGCGGCGTCGGCGAGCTGTCGAGCCAGCGCGGCGGGCCGGTCGGCCGGCGGGCCCGCGCGGGCGCGCTCGAACTCCTCGTAGAGCCTGCCCCCGGTGGGCGCGAGCGCGAGTCCCCGAGTGACGTCGTCGCCGGTGACGAACGTCGCGCGGAGCGCGTCGTCGGTCGGGACCTCGTCGGTCTCGTACTGCGGGATGAACAGGCGCGGACCGCCCGCCGTCGGGACGTACACGCGCGTTCCCGCGAGGCCGAGCTCGTCCGCGATGGCGGCCTCGTTGTCCGCGTACGCGCCGACGACGTGGTCGCCGACGCTCGCCGAGACGAACCGCTCGGGCGTCAGGAAGTAGGTGAGGACGGCGGCGAAGACGCCGGTCCCCCCGAGCGCGAGGAGGACGGTCCGGACGCCGGGGAACAGCACAGCGCCCGCGAGCGCAAGCCCGCCGACGAGCAGGAGCCCGAGCGCGGTCCGTCGGTACCGGGAGCGTCTAGCCGACTGGTAGGCCGCCCGGAGTCGACGGTTCTCCTCGGCGAGGAGGTCCACCCTGGCCAGCAGGTCCTCGTCGTCCGGCGGGGTGTCGTCAGACGGACGCTCGCGCTCGGCGGTCGCGTCGGCGCTCACGTGTCGCTCACCAGACCCATACGTACGCGTTCGTAGCGATGCACCCCGTAAACCAGCGTCGCTCCGGCGGCGACCAGCGCGAGCGCGGCCTGCCAGAGCGCGGCGAACGCGAACGATGCCAGCGCAGCAGTCGTGAGCATCACGGCGCCCGCGCTGAGCAAAGCGAGAGCGGCGACCGCCGGTCGGGGAGTGCTCGTCGCGTCCCGGGCGAGGACCAGCGTGGCCCCGAGAACGGCGAGGCCGACCTCGGTGAGTGTCGCCGGCGCGACGAGGACGGCCGCGACGGCGAGGCCGACCCCCGCCGCGTAGACCGGCGGTGCGAGTGCGTACAGGCCGACGACGGCCAGCGCACCAGTGACCCGAGCGAGAAGGGCGGTCGAAAACCGCGGGTCCACGAGGAGGTGCCGGGGGACGAGAACGGCGACGAGCAGCGCCATCCCGAGCACGCTGGCGAGAGTGAGCACGAGGGCGCTCGGCCGTCGGTCAGCCACGCGTGGTCACCCCCTCGCGCGTCCGTCGCGTCCGGCGGTCGGAGAGGACAGCGTCGATGCGGTCGCCGGGGACGACTTCGAGGGCGGTCACGCCGTCGAGGCGGGCGAGTTCGCGCCGGAAGTCCTCGAACGCCAGGTAGCGCTCGTAGGCGGTCTCGAGGTCGGCGAGGCCGTCGGGCTGGTAGAGCGCGCGCGGCGCGAGGGCGACGACGACGCGGTCGTCCCCGCGGCTGGCGAACTTCACGGTCTCTCGAACGCCGACCCTGTCGGTGTCGTCGGTGAACAGGAACGTCCGAATCGACCCGTGGTGGCCCTCCAACGCCTCGCGGGTGGCGGCGAACAGCGGGTTGGCCTCGACGCGGCGGACGTAGCGGTCGTTCGCGGCGAAGTACGGCCGGAGGACCTCCCCGAATCGGTCTTCCGGGAGGCGAGCGGTCGCTCGTCGCGCGGCCGCCGGACCGAACGAACTCGAGGGTGCGTCACGCTCGCCCGGCGTGGGTTCGAGCAGCCGGAGCTCCCGCCGGATGCGTTCTGCGGTTCCCTGGGCCGCGCTCACGTCGATTCGGGAGGTGATTCCCTCGTCGCCGACCGTGTAGCAGCCGACCGGGTCGTTCAACCGGTGGGCCGCGGCGGTGATGGCGAGCGCCACCTCCCGGAGGAAATCCAGCGGGCGTTCACCCTCGAGGCCGAGGCCGGTCGTCGCGCGGTGGTCGACGAGCAGCATGGTCACGAGGTCGGTCTCGGCCCGGAACTCGCGGACCTGCGGGCGGCCGAGACGGGCGGTCGCCTTCCAGTCGATCCGGCGGGCGGCGTCGCCGATCGTGTACTCGCGGAGCCCCTCCGGGTCGAGGCCGGCCGTGCCGAACTTGCCTACCTCGTGGTCGCCGTACCCGATGGCGACTCCCTCGCCGCGCTCGCCCACGCGGACGTTTCGTGGGACGCGCGGGTCGACAGTCACCGATACGGACTCCCCGCGACCGAGTGACTCCGTGTAGAGGCCGGCGGGGTCGCGCGTCTCGACGGTGGGCTGCTCGAGGGTGAACGAACCGGCGACGGGAAACGTGACCTCGAACGACCCCGTTACCCGCCGGTCCTCGGGCGCGAGCGTGACGGTCCGGTCGGCCGCGGTCG
The DNA here is from genome assembly GCF_024227715.1 of Halomarina litorea. Taxonomy (NCBI): domain Archaea; kingdom Methanobacteriati; phylum Methanobacteriota; class Halobacteria; order Halobacteriales; family Natronomonadaceae; genus Halomarina; species Halomarina litorea. The sequence continues at coordinate 2,673,459 of NZ_CP100448.1, forward strand.
ACCCGCGTGCGCTGACCGGCGGGGCCGCGCGAGCGGTGACGGAGAGCCCCGTCGTCGCGGGGAGGGCGAGCGAGAGTGTCACCCCTATCGAGTCGTCGGTCGCCACGCGCGCGGGTGTCGCCGTCTGGTCGACGACCAGCGTGTCGTCGAGCCGGGCGATATCGCGCGTGAAGAGGAGCTGACGGGCGAGGAGCCACGCGCCGACGAGCGCCGCGGCCGCGAGCAACAGCGGGCGCTGGAGGAGGACCGCGAGTGACGCGAAGCCGACGCCGAGTGCGACCGCCGCCCAGAACCGGCGCGTGACCTGCACACGGCGAGTGAACGCCCGCGGCGAATTGAAGGTACTGGTGTCGCCGACGCGAGCAACAACACACAAGGGTCGTCGCACCGGAGCGTCGGTATCGTGACAGCTCGGGCCCTGCTCGCGCTCCTCCTCGCGGTCGCGCTGGTCGCCCCGACGGGGATGGTGGCCGGAACGCCGAGTCCGACGAGCGCGGCCGATACGACGGGCTCGACCGACGTGACGGGCGCGGCCCCCGGTATCGCGCAGGCGACTCCCCCGGACAACGTGACGAACGGGTCGGTCCGCCACCGCGACCCCGCGGCGGTCGGGGAGGACGGGAGCGTCGAGGACCTCCGGCGGTGGCTCGTCGGGCAACTGGCCGGCCGGTTGGACGGGGGGGCCATCCAGCTGAGCGAGGGGGACTACGACGCGGCGCGTCGCCTCCTCGGAGACCAGTACAGCAAGCGCCTCGACCAGCTAGTCGACGTCGTCGGCGACACCGAGACCACGCGGACGCTCAACCGGACGCGTGAGAACCAGGAGGAGACGACCGAGGCCGTCCGCGAGTACCGCGAGACCGCCGAGGAGTACCGCGAGGCCCGCGAGAACGGGAACAACACGAGAGCGCGAGCACTGGGCCGCGAACTCGAGCTCATCAGCGAGCGCGTCACCAGGAACGCCAACGAGACGCGCGCGGGGTACGGCCGACTCGGCAACCAAACGGGCGCGGACTTCACCGAGGCCAGCGTCGCCATCGCGAACGTCTCGGCGAACGTCTCGGAGACGCAGGCGGAGATCCGCGACGAACTGTTCCGGGAGACGAACCTCACGGCGAGCGCCGACGGCGAGACGGTGTCGTTCACCGACCCGCTGGTCGTCGAAGGGGAGCTCCGGACAGAGAACGGGACAGCCATCGGTGACGAGCCCATCCGACTGCGCGTCGGCAACCGGACCTATGCGACCCAAACGGACGACGAGGGGCGGTTCACGGTGACGTATCGTCCGGTGACGCTTCCGGTCGACGCGACGAACGTCACCGTCGAGTTCCGCCCCGCCAACCGGTCTGCGTACCTGCGCTCCGCGACGACGCTTCCGGTGCGCGTCGAGCAGGTCACGCCTACCGTGTCGGTCAACCGGACGCCCTCGGCGGTGGCGTACAACGAGACGCTGACCGTCACGGGGCGAGTGAGCGCCGACGAGGTGGGCGCGCCCGCGCCGGTCGCGGTGGTCGTTGGGGACCGGCGAGTCGCACGCGGGCGAGCCGACGGGAACGGGACGTACCGGATCCGGGTCAGCCTCCCGGCGAGCGTCGACGCCGGCGAGCGGCCCGTGCGCGCCGTCGTTCCACTCGAAGGGCGCGCGCTCGCTCGCGCGGAGGCGTCGGCGACGGTGACCGTCGAGGAGACGGCCACCGCGCTGTCGCTCGACGCCCGGCAGGTCGCCGACCGGACCGTCCAGGTGAGCGGTCGATTGACGACGGCGTCCGGCGAGGCGCTGGGCGACCGGACCGTTCGCATCGAACACGACGGCTCCGAGCTGACGACGGTCCGGACGGACGCGTCGGGGCAGTTCCGGACGCGCGTCGATGTGCCCGAGGCGACCCCGGACAACGGGACGTTCGCCGTGAACGCGACGTTCGCGGGGTCCGGGACGAACCTCGACAGGGCGCAGGGAGGGGCGACCGTCGAACTGGTCGACCTGACCGATGGGGACCCCGAGAACTCCTACGGCGATGGCGTCGGCGGGCAGGTGGCCGGCCTGCTCCTGCGCAACCCCGTCGCGCTCGCGTCGCTTCTGGCCGGATTGCTCGTTCTCGCCGGGGCGGGCGCGTACGCGGTACTGACGGGGAGCGACGCGGACGACGATATCACCGATAGCGTCGACGAGGGCGTCGAAGCCGGCGGGGAGAGCGCACCCGAGCCCACGTCTGCAACATCGATGGCGGCGTTGCTCGACCGGGCACGTGGTCAGATCTCCGAGGGGTCGACGGACGCGGGGGTCGTCACGTTGTACGCGGCGACGCGCCGCCTGCTCGAGGCGGGGCTGCCCGACGAGTACGGCCGGACCCACTGGGAGTTCTACCGGAGTGCGCGCGAGCGCCTCGACGGGGGCGAGTCGGGCGTCCTCCGCGAGCTGACCGAGGCGTACGAGCGAGCGGCGTTCTCGCCGGACTCGACGCCGACCGAACGGGCACAGGCACTCATCGAGCGGGTCGGGGAGTTCCGCGACGGCGACGACCCATCGGCCGACTGATCGGCGCGGCGGCCGGCTCGACGGTCGGCGGTCCGGGGAGCCACCGGCGAGCAGCGGTCGTCAGTCGTCGGTCGCGAGTTCGGTGTGTGGACGGAAGTGCCCCGTCTGCGCGTAGAGGCCACCAAGCAGGAGTCCACCGGCGAGCAGCGGGACGACCGCACAGGCGGCGTAGACGGTCGTGAAGCCCAGCGAGTCGACGAGGGGGAGCGAGACCATCGGCCCGAGGCCGCCGCCCAGGTCGCCGAGGATGTTGTTCGTCCCCATCGCCCGACCCATGCGGTCGGTGGGCGTCAGGTCCGCGAGCAGCGCCATCAGGGGGCCGCTCGTTCCGCCCTGCCCGGCACCGATGAGGACGCACGCGGCGACCAGAAGCGGGAGGGAATCGGCGAGCGCGAGGAGAACGAACCCGAGAAACGAGACGACGAGAAAGCCGAGGAGAACGGGTGTCCGGGTGCCCTGCAGGTCGCTCGCCTTCCCGCCGGCGAGCATGAACACGGACGCCGAGACGACGGTGACGGCCATCAACAGCCCGGACATCCCCTGCGGACCGTAGCCCCAGACGCCGATAGCGTTGGCCTCGAGGAAGAGCACGAGCGTGGAAAACAGCGCCCCCAGATAGGCGAAGTAGAGTCCGAAGTTCACCAGACCCACCGTCAGCGTCGGGAGGCTCGTCTCCAGTTCCCACGGTCGAATCGCGGTTCGGCGTTCGGTGACGTGGGTCTCGGGGACCAGCAGGTAGGCGATCGCGCTCGCCAGGAAGGCGAAGGCGGCGGCGACCACGAACGCCGTCGCGATGCTGTAGACGTCGCTGACGACGCCGCCGAGGACGAGGCCCGCAGGGAAGCCGAGCGTGATACCCCCGCGGACGACGCCCATGCTCGTCCCTCTCGACCGGCCCGTCGAGACGTCCGCGGCGATTGTGTAGGCCGTGGCGAAGACCATCGCGCTGCCGACACCCCAGACGATCCGGGCGGCGAGAAACCACGCCTCGGGGAGCGACGAATCGAGGGCGACGACGTACCCCAGCGTGGCGACGCTCTCGACGAACAGCCCGACGACCAGCGGTGTCCGCGTGCCGACGCGGTCGATGAGCGACCCCGCGGGTCCGTTTGCGAGGATGCGCATAAACCGGTTGGCGCTCAGGATGAGGCCGACGAGGACCGGCGAGATGCCGAGGACGGCCCCGAGATTCGGCAGGATGGGAAAGACCACGCCACCGCCGAAGCCGACGAAGAACGTACTCGCGATGAGCGCGAGCACCACCGAGCGCGGGCGAGTCATCTGGTCGGTCGACGGCTCCGTATCGGAGGGGTGTAGTTCATCACGGGGAGCGTTCGTTCGTCGACTACTCGCTGAGGGGGATTAAGTCACCGGGGAGTGTACGGTAGGGTATGCAACCGGACGGAGCGGACACCGACGACGCTGCGTGGACGTGGCAGGTCCTCCAGCAGGTGACCGAAACGACGCGGGCGAACCTCCTCGCCGACGTCGTCGGCCACCCTGACGGCGCCCCGAGCGTCGACGAACTGGACTACATGAATCCCAGTCTCTCCGTCGACACGATCCGCCGGCATCTCGCGCTACTCAGAGAGGCGGGCGTCATCGAGGAGCTAGTCGTCCCGAACGGCGAGCGGACCCGCGGGTATCCGTACAAGTTCTACCGCGTCACGTCGGCCGCCCGTGACCTCTTCGACCGAAACGGGTTGTTCCCGCGGGACGCGTGGCGACGACAGTACCAGCGCGTCACGAAGACACCAGAGATACGAGAACTCGAGGCCATGCCACGGCCGTCTCCGAGCGAGAACTCGACCCGACCAGCGGCCTCTCCGTCCAACGACTGATCGGACCGTCGGGGAGCGCCCTCGACTGCCAGTCAACTGATTTTTACCCGGCCGCGAGATAGCTCAACCAGATGGACGCACGACTGTTGCTCCCGCGGCCGGTCCGCCGGTTGCCCGCCGATCTCGCGGCAGTCGTGCTCGCCACGCTCCTGACGAACCTGTTCGTCCTCGCCCCCCTCCTGCGCGAGACGCCCGTTCGAATCGTGTTCGGGCTCGTCTTCGTGCTGTTCGTCCCCGGCTACGCCTTCATCGCGGCGCTGTTCCCCGAGGCGGGGAGCGAGCCGGGAGCGGACGGCGACCCGGAGGCGTTCGACGAACCGCTCGAGGACGAGCGAGGCATCAGCGGCCTCGAACGGGTCGCCCTCTCGCTGGGGACGAGCATCGCCATCGTCCCGCTCATCGGGCTGGTGTTGAACTTCACCCCCTTCGGGATTCGACTGGTGCCCATCCTCGCGAGCGTGAGCCTGTTCACGCTCGGCTGCGTTGCCGTGGGCGCGCGTCGGCGCTGGCGGCTGCCCGCCGACGAACGCCTCGTCGTCCCCTACCGCGAGTGGGCGACGGGCGTGCGGACCGAGCTGTTCGAACCCGACACGCGTGGGGACGCCATCCTGAACGTCGTGATGGTCATCAGCATCCTGCTGGCCGTCTCGAGCGTCGGGTACGCCGTGATGGTCCCGAAGGAGGGCGAGTCGTTCACCGAACTCTACTTGCTCACGCAAAACGAGACGGGCGACCTCGTCGCCGACGACTACCCGACGAACTTCACGCGCGGCGAGGGGCAGTCGCTGTACGTCGGCGTCGGGAACCACGAACACGAGCGGGTCAACTACACGGTGGTGGTCGAACTCCAGCGCGTGGACGTCCAGTACTTCGAGAATGGGACCCGTGTGTCGAACGTCACCAACGCGACGAACGTGACGAACGTCTCCGTCGAAGTCCTCGAAGAGGAGGAACTCCAGCGGTTCTCGCCGACGGTGGGCGACAACGAAACCTGGCAGGAGCGTCATACCGTGACGCCGACGCTGACGGGCGATCGGTTGCGGCTGGTCTATCTGCTGTACAAGGGAGACGTGCCGGCCGAGCCGACGACTGAGAACGCCTACCGGGAGGTACATCTGTGGGTGAACGTCAGCGGCGATGAGCGTCGGGAGTGAGCGCCCGCAAGCAAGCAATCGGGGTAACTGGCCAAAACGAACACACCGCGAACAACTACTCGAACAATCGTGTTTTTACCTGTGATATCCGGGAATGCGGTAAAATCGGTCGGAGATACATTTTATTCAATCTACTCATCTTACGGTTAATACCAAGTATCCGAAACTACTATACCATCTTCGCCGTCATGTTGTTCTGAGAACATTGGCAGAAATGGGAACATGTGAGAGACTGTGGACGGATTTGACGCACGAGGGAAGGGATTAACGGTGTCACGAGGATCAAGTCAACGAGCGGGAGCGGAGTCCGAGTCACTCACAGCGAGCCAGCCGGCACTCGGTATCGTCGCGACCCGGGACAACGCCAGCGACGTGGCCGGGGCGATTCTCCGCGCCCACGACGAGGGCTACGAGGTGTTCGTCGCGACGAACGCCGTCGACGACCTCGAGGCGACCCGCTTTGCCGACCAGCTCGGCGCGACCGTCATCGAGACGAACGAGGTCGGCCGCGACCCCCTCGTCCAGTCGCTCTCGCAGGCCGCCCGCCATCACGGCCATCCGGGATTGCTCTATCACGAACACCCGAGCGAGCCCATCGACTTCGAGGCGAGCACCGACGCGATGTACGGCCAGCCGGAGTACGTCTGTGAAACGGAGGTCGCACCGACCGTTCGGTCGGAGCCGACCGTCCTCGCCGCGATTCCGGCGTACAACGAGGGTGCGGCCATCGCGGACGTGGTCCGTGGGGCGCGGGAGTACGTCGACGAGGTGCTCGTCATCGACGACGGGAGTACCGACGCGACTGTCAGTGAGGCCGTGCGGACGGGCGCGACCGTCATCGAACACGAGACGAACAAGGGATACGGCGGAGCGCTGAAGACCGCCTTCCGGGAGGCCAAGCGGAGCGGTGCCGACCATCTGGTGATTCTCGATGGGGATGGACAACACAACCCGAGCGACATTCCGGACTTGCTACGAGTGCAGCGGGAAGACGAAATCGAGGTGGTCATCGGAAGTCGGTTCGCTGGAGAGGTGGTATCGACGTTACCGCTGTACCGGCGTTTCGGCCTCGCAGTGGTGAACCTACTGACGAACCTAAGTCTCGGTGTCGTTCGGTCTGACTCCCGCGTCCGCGATACACAGAGTGGGTTCCGAGCGTACAATCGGGACGCTATCGAGTCCCTAGCCACCGACCGAACGCTCGGCGACAACATGAGTGCGAGTACGGACATCCTGTACCACGCCCACAGTCGTGATTATCGGATTCGGGAGGTCGGAACCGTAATCGATTATGAAGTCAAGAATGGGAGTACGCACAGTCCGCTTTCCCATGGCATCTCACTGGTTGGCAACATTCTCAAAACAGTAGAACGAAAGCGGCCAGTCTCAGCGCTGGGCGTCCCGGGCTTTGTCAGTTCCATCGTCGGTATTGGATTCGGTTACATGACACTCGCGAACTACATCGACTCTGGGGTATTTCCGCTAGGGCTCGCGATGGCGTCCGTGTTCTTCGTCCTCGCAGGGATTTTCTCCTGCTTCACCGCCATCATTCTCCATTCGCTGAACTCGCACTACAAGAGCCAACCGTGGTTTGATTCGTGACGAAGCCCGACAAAATCGTACAGAAAGAGCGTAGCTATGCTGAGAGCGATTGATTGAAATAACGAACATGCAACCGAGAAGATAGATGAGTTCGATTTGCGTTCATGGCCTGGGCTATATCGGCCTCCCGACCGCTGCGATGTTAGCGAACAACGGTCATTCCGTCCGGGGGTACGACATCGATGCGGCACGAGTTAAACGCCTCGAGGAAGGGGAGAGTTCGATCGACGAGCCGGGGCTGGACGACTTCGTCCAAACGGCAATCGAGTCCGGCGCGTTGACGGTTACCACAGAAATTCGCCCTGCAGAGTACCACGTCATCTGTGTTCCGACACCATTCGATGTCGAACAGAGAGAGGCCGACCTAAGTTACGTCAGGGCAGCAAGTCGGACCGTCAGATCGGAGCTTCGAGAAGGGGATACCATAATCCTGGAATCGACAGTTCCCCCGGGAACAACCGATACCGTAATCCGACCGATTGTAGAGGAGTCGGGACTCGTAGCAGGCGACGACTTCGGGCTGAGCTACTCCCCGGAAACGGTGTTACCTGGAAACATCCTAGAAGAGCTACGCGAGAACGACCGCATCGTCGGCGGTATCAGTGAGGAGTCGACCACTGCTGCTATCGACCTGTACGGATCGTTCGTCCAAGGGGACATCCACACGACAGCCGATACGACGACCGCGGAGTTTGTCAAGCTCATCCAGAACACGTTTCGGGATACGAACATCGCACTCGCGAACGAACTGGCGAAAATCGCTCGTGATCACGATATCGACGCTCGGGAGGCGATTCGTCTCGCAAACGAACACCCACGAGTCGATATCCATCATCCTGGACCGGGCGTTGGCGGTCACTGTCTCCCCATCGACCCATGGTTCCTCGGACAGAACTCGGACGAGCTCGACCTCGTTTCGACCGCCAGACAGGTTAACGATGGGATGACCGAGTACATCGTGGAATTGCTACGGAAAGAACTGGGAGCGCTTGAGGGTCAGCGAATCGCGATTCTCGGGATCGCATACAAGGGGAACGTCGACGACATCCGGAACAGTCCTGGACTGGCACTCGCCCGTTCGTTGCAGAGCGCTGGACAAATGACGGCTTCCGTGGTTGCTCCTGATGGTGGTAAGGCTGGTGCCAGCATCGATATTCGGCTCAACGATCCCCACGTCAACGACCAGACGCTGAATCTCCGTCCAATCGAGGAAGCCACCGACGCCGCCGACGCCGTCGTTATCGCTACGGACCACACCGAGTATACACAAATCGACCCCCGAGAATTACGAGAGCGAATGGACGGCGAGACCGTTCTCGATACGAAGGCACTCGTAGACCCTACTCAGTGGGAAGCGGCAGGGCTTGACGTCGTTCGTCTCTAACTCGACACCCAACGACAAAATGGATGATTCATCACCGCGCGTGCTCGTCGTAACGCAGGCGTTCCCGCCCGAAAAAGGTGGAAACGCCTCACGAATGGGGGACCTCTGCCGGCACATGGCCGACAACGTGGAGTTGACTGTCGTGGCGCCCCCAACCTGCTTTCCTCCGGGTGAGTTCGAGTGGTCATGGAAACGTGCGACCAAGAAGCGACGCGAGGGTCACGATTTGATTCGGCTGTGGTCGTGGCAGCCACGAACCGTCGATCCATCGTTCGTCGAGCGCATGTTGTACTACATCATCTTCGCGTTCCACGCGCTCGTCTGGGCGTTTCTGCGACGGGACGAGTTCGACGTCGTTCTTACGTCCTCGCCGCCGATTTTCACTGGCTTGGTCGCGTTTCCGCTTTCTATTACAGGGTCCGCTAAGTGGGTACTCGATATCCGTGACCTCTGGATAGACGTCTCGAGTGATCTCGGATTCATCTCCGGGGATGGGATTGCGACGCGCCTGAGCCGCAGGTATCAGGAACAAGCACTCAAACGAGCCGATCTGGTTACAATTACTACTCCGGGGACGGAGGCGAGAATGCGGGAACACTACTCGTTCGAGACGGCAGTTCAAGTGATTCCCAACGGTGTCGACACGCAGTACTTCGAACCTCAAGATGAGCCCCAGACTGCCGACCTGATTTACACGGGAAACATCGGATACGGTCAGGATTTAGAGACGTGTATTCGAGCACTCCCGTTACTCGAGAATAGCGATGTGACGTTCACACTCGTCGGGGATGGCGACCTGCGACCAGAATTAACGGCGTTGGCCGAACGACTCGGAGTAACGGACCGAGTCGAGTTCACGGGACTCGTCCCACGCGACGAAATCCCCCGCCTTCTCAACGGTGCGACAATTGGTGTTGCACCACTCAAAGCTCGGGAGTCGCTGTCGTATGCCGTCCCGACCAAGGTCTACGAATACCTGGCCTGTAAGCTCCCTGTGCTCGCCCTTGGGAACGGTGAAATCGAACGGGTTGTCGAAGCCTCTGAAGGGGGAGTCATCCCGGACGGGTCACCACAATCGGTTGCTGATGCTATCGATGAACTACTCGATGACGAGCGGCGCCGACGGAGGATGGCAACGCGAGGGCGGCAGTTCGTCGTCTCCAACTACGACCGACAGGCCATCGCGGCCGAGCTCTTTGATGCGATCTCGAAGCTCGTCGAGCCTGCGAACTGGCCGGTCTCGGAACGGCGGGCACGGAGTCGCTCATGAAGCGTCTCGACGAAGACGTTACACAGCCAGGTGTACTCGACCGCTGGCGCATCGCAGCGATCACCGTGTCGAATATGCAACGCGAGCAGTTGCTCGGCATGCTCGAGCGAAACGCTCGGCAGGCGATCCTTCCGAGACTGCCGATCGATTTCGACGCTCGCTACGAGGCTCGTATTCCTGATGAGCTATCCATCGATAGCTCGGCACTCGACCAAAACACCGGTAATCTTCGCAGTTCGCTGAGTCGTGCGACTCGAACGGACTTCCGGGAACGTCTACAGGCGTTTGAGAACCGGAAGCTGGAATTCCTCAACCACGAGGTCGCACTCGACTCTAATCGAGCTATCGAGTTCGATGACGACCAACTGGCTGACGTCCCACTACTCTGGTGGCTCAAATACCAGTCGCTCGAGCCAGTCAAGTGGCTCGTTCTTGGCCTCGAGGATCCGGAATCACGCCCTGACCTCGTAAACACAGTGGATGAGTGGGTGAAATCTCTTCTCGACACCACAACCATTGGATCGAAGGGGTATCTTCGTCGGGACTGGATTCCCCATGCGGTCTCACTGCGCGTGATACATCTCGCCCGGTACTGTGCGTGGCTGCGTGAGCACGATGTGACTGTTGACCGGTCGATTCTCCGGTATCTCTACAAGAACGCGCTGTTCCTCGAGAACCACGTCGAATACGACGTAGGTGGGAATCATCTCATCGAAAACGCGACGGCGCTCTTCGTGGCAGGAACACTGTTCAAAGAATCACCTAGGTGGAGAACCGAAGGGAAGCAGCTGCTGGAAGAACTGGCCTCCGACCAGTTCCTCAGCGATGGCGGTCACTTCGAACGGAGTCCGATGTATCATGTAATGGTTCTCACGCGGTACCTGACGGCGGCTAATCTTCTCCAACTGGATGGCAACTCAGCGTGGAGTCCTATACTCAGTATTGCGAGAGACGCCACACAGTTCGCTCGTTCGCTCACGCCTCCTGACGAGGCGATACCGTTACTGAACGATTCGGTATTCGGTGAGGAACTCTCCCTGGCAGAAGTCTCTGATTACGCAGCGGCAGTCGGGCCCCCCGTGTCCGACCTCCAGTCTCGGCTCGACTCCTCGGGCTACTACTGGCTTGGGTCGGGAGCGAATCGGATGCTGGTCGATGCCGGTCCTGTCGGCCCTGCCCACCTCCCAGGGCATTCGCACAACGCCCTACTGAGCATTTTACTGTGGCTCGACGGAAACCGGGTGTTCACTGACACAGGGGTTAGTCAGTATAGCGGTGATTCAGGTCGCCAGTACGTCCGAAGCGTGCAGGCACACAATACGGTCCAGGTGGACGATTCGGAGCCGAATGATATCGCTGGTCAATACCTGATGGGGCGGCGGGCGAACCCGACTGTGACGTACTCCACGGACGGGACACTAGAACGGCTGGTCGGGACGTATTCGAAAGTGGGTCGAGGAGACTCCAAGTATAGACATACCCGGAACGTCTGCTCAAGTGGGGACTGGTGGCTAGTTCTCGACAGTGTCGATATGGGTGGGCGTAGGCCCGTACAAAGCCGGCTGCACGCACACCCAGACATCGAACTCGATCCGACGACAACGCCTGGAGAGTACCAGATACTAGAGTCGGAAGGATCGACGATCGGTTCCTTCTACGCGCTCAATTGTGACGCCGTTGAGCGGGCCATTAGTCCGTATTTCCCTGCGTTTGGCGTCGAGAGAGAGCGGGAAGCGCTCGAGCTGACGTATGATTCGTCACGGGCGACGTCCGGGTTCCTCGTTTCCCGCTGGCCTTACGACACGGTAGAGTACGACAGCAAGACGGATACACTGAAGATTGAAGACGAATTGTTCGCCCCGTTCGGGGATGATGAGAGATAGAGTGGATGAGCCGAAGAACCACACGCAAATTCGACACCCGTAACACTCATTCGAGCGGCGTTCGCGGGAAGAAATAGCTATCAACTGTACTCGATTGAACACATCTCTATACGAAATATGAAACAGGTAATTCAGGATTTCAAGACAGGTGACGTTCGACTCTCGGATGTCCCCCGACCGCAGGTGCTCGACGACGGCGTTCTCGTCAAGAACCACTACTCCTGTGTAAGCGCCGGCACCGAGAAGACAATGATCGAACTGGGCAAGAAGAACGTCGTCAACAAGGCGAGGGAACGGCCGGACCTCGCAAAGAAGGTCTTCGAGATGGCGCGAAATGATGGGCTCGTTTCGACGTACCAGAACGTGATGGCACGTCTCGAGGAAGCAACGCCTCTCGGGTATAGTTGCTGTGGCGAGGTCATCGAAGTCGGTGAGAACGTCACCGAGTTCTCGGAGGGCGACATGGTCGCCTGTGCTGGTGCTGGCTACGCGAACCATGCGGAAGTCGTCTCAGTCCCGCGAAACCTCTGTGCGCCCGTCCCGGACGGCGTCGAACCGTCGAATGCCGCCTTTGTCACGATTGGCGCGATTGCGATGCAGGGGATTCGACGGGCGGATCTCTCTCCCGGCGAGCGGGTGGCCGTATTGGGGCTTGGACTCGTCGGCCAGACGGTCGTTCAGATTTTGAACGCTTACGGGTTCCCAGTCCTCGCGGTGGACATCGCTCCTGGCCAAGTCGAAACGGCACTCGACCTCGGTGCTGACAAAGGTGCGGTAATCGGGGACGACGATATCGAACAAGTTGCGGAGCACTTCTCAGAGGGGAATGGTGTCGATGCGACCGTCATCGCTGCCTCCACGAAGAGCAACCAGCCAGTCGAACAGGCGGGCGAGATCACCCGCGAGCAGGGTCGGGTCTCCGTCATCGGGCAAGTCGGTATGGACGTCCCTCGCGAACTCTACTACGAGAAGGAACTCGACTTCCTGATTTCCCGCTCCTACGGCCCAGGACGGTACGACAAGCAGTACGAGGAGAAGGGCCTCGACTATCCGATTGAGCACGTCCGCTGGACAGAAAATCGGAACATGCGGGAGTGTCTTCGACTTCTCGCCACCGGCCGCCTCGACTTCGAACCGATGCAGACTCACGAGTTCGAAATCGATTCATCGACAGACGCCTACGACCTGATTCTCGAGAACCCGAACGACGAGGCGTTTACGGGTGTTCTTCTGAAGTACGCACCCGACCGTGAGCACTCGACAACGTTAGAACGCACACCGACTGCGACGCCTACGACGGGCACTCAGCAGAAATCCGCGCCGCTTGCAGTCGGCATGATCGGGGTCGGGAACTTCGCTAAGGGAACGCTCCTCCCGATCATCGAGGACATCAAGGCCCTCGACCTCCGGGCTGTCGCTTCGGCGACTGGGGTGTCGGCGTCTCAAGTCGCTGCACAGCACGATTGCTCGTACTCGACGACTGATTACCGGCAGATCGTCGAGGACAATGCTATCGATATCGTCGTCATTGCGACGCGTCACAACCTCCACGCTGAAATCGCGACTGCTGCACTCGAGCAGGGAAAAGACGTCCACGTCGAGAAGCCACTAGCGATTTCCGAAGAGGGACTCCAACAGGTCGCGACGGCGGCCCGAGATGCACCGGGTCGGTTGATGGTCGGCTTCAATCGACGATTTGCGGAGCCAACTCGGCAACTCAAAAAGTCTGTTTGCGATGGGCCAGGACCAGTAATGCTCAACTACCGGGTCAATGCTGATTCGATTCCAGAAGACCACTGGATACATGACCCCGAAATCGGTGGCGGGCGCGTCGTTGGTGAAGTATGTCACTTCGTGGATTTCGCGCGCTTTGTTGCTGACTCGCCGATCGAGCAGGTGTACGCAACCGGAATCACCAACGAAAGCAAGTCAGTCCCGCCTGAGAACGTGGACGTAACATTAGAGTTCGAAAATGGAAGTACAGCATCCGTACTCTACACGACACTTGGTGATAGTTCGCTCCCGAAAGAACACGTCGAGGCGTTCGGAAACGGCCGTGCCAGCCGAATTGACAACTTCAAGGGCGGACGAATGAGTCTTGGCCAGGACAAAGGTCACGAACGCGAGTTCAAATCCCTCGTGAAGTCGATTCTGGCTGGAGAACGATCGGCAATAGCGCTTGAGGCGGCGATCGAAGTTACTGAGTCGACCTTCGCAATCCATGAATCGCTTCGGCGCGGTGAACCGATCCCGCTTACCATCGACACGTACCTTTGAAATAATAGGTCTCGACTCAGTTGCGTCCAGTAGTAAGGCGTGATGACTACGTTGCAGGCTTGACCGTGATATATTCGTTTACTGGTTTTGTTATTTGCCCAAACACAGCTTACGAATCGTTTTTGTCAGTTGGGGGTCAGCCTATGCGTATATGTGTGGCATCTTCGGATATTTTGGTCCGGCATCACACCGGACTGGCCAGGATTCCGGCGAGCTCTCCCATCGAGGCCCGGATGCAAGCGGAGAGTTCGAGCGAACGATTGGCGATAGGACACTGTGGATAACTCACGACCGACTCAGTATTATCGACCTCTCGGATCGCGGTCGACAGCCGATGACTCTGGCTGACGACGATATCGTTCTCTCGTACAACGGGGAGATCTACAACTACGAGCAACTACGCGCTGATCTGAAAGAGACCGGGTACGAGTTCACTTCAGATACCGACACGGAAGTCATACTCAACGGATACTACGAATGGGGATTGGACACACTGCTGGAGCGCGTTCGTGGTATCTTCGCGTTCGTTATCGCTGACCACCAAACAGAGGACCTCCATGTAGTACGGGATTGCTTCGGCGTCAAGCCAGTCTATTATTTCGATGGGGAATTTTTCGCCTGTGCGTCCGAGATCAAGGCGATCCTCCAACGGACGAGTGTCGACGCAGTGCTCAATAAGTCTGTCTTAGGGGAATATTTGGCAAACCTGTGGGTACACGAACCGGATACGCTGTTCAAAGACATCTACAAGTTAGAGAGTGGCCACTACTTGACCCACGACCTCACGACAGGGGATACGGAAACGACCGAATACTGGAACATTCTCGATGCCACGCCAGACATAGCGACGACCGACTTAGATGAGCTCATCGAACAGGCCATGGAACGGAACATGGTCAGTGACGTCCCCGTCGGCGTCTACCTAAGCGGTGGCATCGATTCGTCGATTATCACGTATCATGCTGCCCAGTCCGCTGACGATTCTCTACTAGCGCTGAACCTTCGAAATGAGACGGACAAGGAGTTCGATGAGTTCGCCAATCTTCAGCGACTCGGCGACCGGCTGAATATTGATATCGAATCGTTCGACCCGACCGAGTCGATGCTCGACATCTACGAGGAGATGATCTACTATCTCGACGAGCCGATTGCCGACCCTGCGATCATCCCAGCCTATCTGCTCGCTCGAGAGGCGAACGAGCGTGGCATCAAGGTGATGCTCTCGGGAATGGGTGCCGACGAACTCTGGGCAGGATACACGCGGTACAAAATCATTCAACACCAGTCGCTTGGTCGACTCGGAGCTCCGCTGTTCAATGGGGCGTACAAAGCATGGCCGAGCCGCCAATCGGACTTCCGACAGAAGCTCCGCCGCGTCGGGACCTACCTATCGAACCCAGGGCCGAACAGCTACTTCTCGCTGATGTATTACTTCGACTCGGAGACGGTCAGTCGGCTCCTCAAGAGTGATTCATGGCGAGAAGATTATGAGGCGAAAATTGAGGCGATGCTTCCGACAGGAAGTCAGCTTGACCGAGTTCAGCAGTTCCAATACCTGGACCTCAAGGGTTTCTTAGGATCACATAATCTTATTTATGCCGATAAAGCAAGTATGGCAAACGGTGTCGAAGTTCGTGTTCCGTATCTTGACCGAGATTTAGCCGAGTTCGCGTTTCATCTGCCGACCGATGAGAAGACTCGTGATGGCCTCAAGACGCCGCTCAAAGAGCACCTGCGCTCGATACTGGACGGAGAATTCGTCAAACATGATAAGCAGGGATTTGCCTTTCCCATTGAGGATTATCTGAGTTCAAGTCGGATGCACGACCAACTTGAAACGATGGTTTTGGATGACCGAATGAGCGCGTGTTTCGATATTGATGTCATTAAGGAGCAACTTGAAGCCCACTTCGCTGGCGAAGAGAACTATTCGATGCGAATCTGGGTGTTATACACATTCTGGCTATGGTTAGAGGAATTCAATGTGAGTATCCCTTCTAAATCAGAAAGTAAGGCCATCTCTCAAACATCTTAATTCCCCATCTGCTAATTCTGCAATATATTAGATACGTTTGAATATATCTTCTCATGCTTATTCGCACATGCTTGCAACGAAAACCGGTCGGCGGCAGTTTTTCGAGCTGCTTCCCCCCTTCGCTTTCGCTCCGTTGGGTGTTCTATAGCATGTCTAATAGATTTTGACAGTTTGTCAGGGTCTTTCGGTGGGACCAGCCAACCAGACTCGCCGTCAGAAATCTGCTCAGGTACGCCACCGACATCAGAGGCTACGATTGGTCTCTTCATAGCCATAGCTTCTAATACCGATATCGGACAGGCTTCTGCAATTGACGGCAATACAAACAAATCTAATTGGGAAAGTAATTCGGGAATATCATCCCGCCTACCGAGAAATCGAATCTTACCGTCTAATCCGAGCTTAGATCGTCTTCTGAGAAGACTGTTATAGTAATCTTGCCTTCCTTCGAGGATTCCACCAGCCACAATTACTGTGAATTCGTCGTCAACTTTGTTTGCAAGCCTGTCTATAGCTTCAACAAGGTATCCATGACCTTTGATAGGGTTGACATTTCCTACGGCACCAATTATTATTGTATCGTCTTCAATGCCCAGCTCGTCATATAGATATTGGCAGTCGTATCTTTCCGGACGAAATTTCTCAATGTCTACAGGCGCATATAGCTTAGTAGGATTTATTGAAACTTTGTCAAAGTAGTGATTAGTCACTCCATCGGACGCAACAACAATTTCATCAGCTAACATCGTGGCTAAAGCGGCTGCTATTCTATTTATTGGCCACGGCATTGCTACGTCGTTAAAATGCCACACGAGGCTTGCATCAGTTTTCTGGGTAGCGAGAGCGGCTTCAAAGCTAAGGGACATACTGGCATGAACGACATCTATATCGCGCTTCTGTATTACATCTGCAATCTTCCAAATGCTTTTAGGGTACTGTCCCAGATACTGTAGATTACCTACTATGTCTCGGGGTGGTTGCACTTGTCCCAAACTCGGTCGATGTACCACAAATCCCTCCTCTAACAATTCTTCAGCAAATTCATCGCTACCGTCAGGAAGTGCAAATTCTGTTTCGAGTTCTCTTATTCGCAGTTGCTTTGCGACAGCAAAAGCTCTCGTTTGAGGGCCTCCAATTCTAGGGTCATTCAGTACATTGAGCACCTTAAATTTCCGGTTCAATTCACGAGTATCTATTCTCATCGCTTACATAGACTTACCGAAACGAGTTGGTGAGCACCAATAATATGCCATGAGATTCAACTATTAGCTGGTTGCGACAAACCATTAGGCAAATCAGCAACTAAGTGAATTCAAGATATGAATAGCATGAGAGTCCTATTTGTAACTAATGTTCCTGCGCCATACAAACGACCGAGGTTGAATCGCCTTGCTGATTTTGATGACATAAATCTACTGGTATACTACACTAATGCTAGCACGCAGAGGCATGAATACAAAGATTTGCCAGATCCCCAGTTCACATTTATACAAGGTAAGTCACAAAACTTTTCCATTGGGAAAAAAGAACTCATGGTCGGGTTAATACCTAGAAGAGTCGTTTCTAGATTCTCTCCAGACGTATTTATTGTAGGTGGATGGAACCATTTAGCCGCTTGGCAAGTACTAATAGCTAGCAAATACTATGGAAAACCAATCGGTATCATATCTGCTAATATCAACCAGGGTAAAATTTCCCGAACAATTCTCACTAATCTTCTTCCATTATTTGACAAGTATTTCTCCTTGAGCAAAAGCTCAGAAGAAAACTTTCGTTCGATGGGAGTCTCAGAATCAGATATAGTCACTCTCCCCAATGGCATCGATGTTGATGCCTTCCGCAAGTCCATATCGCAGGAGAAACAAGTTAATATAAAGGAAAGATATGGCATCAGTACTGGCCCACTAGTCACATATGTTGGCAATTTAGAACATGATAAGGGAGTACAAGATTTAATTAGTGCTGTCAGTCAGGTTGGTGAGAAGGTTCAATTATTGATTGTGGGAGATGGCCCAAAGAAACAAGATCTTGTGGAGCAGGCGAAATCTGCAAATATTCGTGCTATATTCACAGGGATTATACCAAACTCAGAGTTATCAAATTTCTATTCCGTAAGCGATTTAGTTGCACTTCCAACATACCATGATACCTGGGGACTGGTAATTAATGAAGCATTGGCATGTGGAACACCAGTAATCTCTACTACAGCCGCTGGTGCATCGGGAGAAATTCTAATCGATGGGAAAAATGGCTTTATCACAAAGCCAGGAGATATTGAAAATTTGTCAAATTGTATTCTAAAAATACTAACAAGCGATAAATTAAGAGCAGAGTTTGGAGATTATGGTCGCGAAATATCAAATAATTATACACCAGAAAAATATGCAACAGAACTCAGGAGTGAAATGTATAAGATGAGTAATCATCACTCCACAAATATATCATGAAACTCATCAGACACTGTATCTAAAGAGTACCTACGTTCAATAGTCTTTATTGCTTCTTCTGATATTCTTTTATATTCGGTGTCTTCGCTTAAAGCTCGACAAATTGCTCGGGCTGTTCCGTTCGGAACGCTAGAATCAACTATGAAGCCGTTCTCCCCATCTCGGACCAGTCCAGAGAGGTCTCCGACAGGAGTAACTACAGGAACAGTACCATGAGACATGCCTTCAAGTATTGACTTTGGCAAACCTTCAGATCGTGAAGGCAGGACTACCAACATTGAGTTTGACAATTCAGCCATAGCTTCTGAATGGGGAACCCAACCTTCAATTCTCACATTAGGATCATTTTCAAACCTGTCCGACAGCTGACTAAGCAGAGGACCGTCACCGATGATTACAAACTCATACTTGTTATAGCCAGATTTTGATAAGAATTCAACAGCATCTGCGAACCGATCTGCACCTTTTAATCTGCACACCCTACCCAAGAATACAATTTTTTCCACTTTACATTCATTTCGTTTTACTCTTTGATAATTGTATGGAAGGCTTACGATTTTATTTCTATACAGACTAAGAATGGAGTAGTCAGCCATTGACTCCGTAAACGTAAGTATATTATCTGAAACTGTGAAGGAAATGAGTTCCGTCATTAACGTAAGGTTCGAAAGCAGATACCGATCCATTTTGCTTCCCTGATTGTAGGCATTTCTAGGTTCCCCTATTACACAGATCGCTACACTTACACCGAGAATCTTTGATACCAAAATCGGCAATATTAGGGAAAATCCCCCTGCATGCCAAATAGTGTCGCTCAGATAAGATCTTCTACGGATGATGTAGTATGTAAGTTCGATTTGGAACCAGAGATTTGATAACAACCCACCAATGGTTGTATTCCAGTTCTTTTTTTCGATTGGAATTACATCCACATTGGGTCGGTGGTTAATATTCTTACTAAATACTGTTACAGGTATGCCGTTATCTAAGGCAAGATCGATTATATTCTCTATATCATCCTTAGATGGGTCTCTATCTGGATTATTCGGTGGCACCCGAATGAGGCCAATCCCACTCATTAGTTTTCCCAAGTATTACTTATAATTATCATATTACAACTATGGGTATTTATTATATCATATATTAAGTTCATGTTCTAATGGTATCATTGAATGCGGATGCGAATTCCTGACGCATGCGCTCATGAGAGTAGCGATTTACAGCAGATTCGTTGATATCATGTTTGACGTTTCCCAGCTCACGGTATTCCAAATACGATGATTTGATATACTGATATACGCTTGATTGATTTATCGCATGCTTACCGGCCCCAGTCTCAGCCAATATTCTTGAACTGACTCCTCTTGGTCCCCCGAATGAAAGGATTGGCCGTCCAACGCTGAGGTACTCAAATATCTTTCCAGGGCATACTTCCTCTTCTCGAGGGTGATCCCATTGCATTGACACTAATATTTGCGACGCTTGCTGGGCCTTTTGAACCGCTTTTCTTGAAACCACACCGTGCTGGCGGACATTTTCAGTAAGTCCATGCTGTGAAGCTATAGCTTCTAGGTTTTTCGATACCGGCCCATAGTGGTTAAATACCAAGTCATCGAGGAAATTATCGTATTCTTTGGATAAATCAGAGAATGACTGGAATAGCCAAGTTGGATCGCGCTTTTCACCATACAACGATCCAGTGTGCGTAACTGAGAATTGATTACAGTTCAAGTCGTGTTTTAAACTATCATCCAAAGAGAAGCCGTTTTTGATTGAATATGATGGGATACCATGCATTTGATGAAGTTGCTGTGCAAAGGGATCAGTTGTGGTAGTGACGGCTTCCGCATTAGCTAATGTTTCCTGCTCTAGCTGACTTTCAAAGTGTTTTCTAATAGGGTTGTGAGTGTAGTAGTGGCTTTGCGTCCATAAGTCTCTGTAGTCTGCTATCCATGGAATTGTAAACTCCTGTGCAAGCCGATCACCAACTATATGTGCAGATACAGGTGGTGAAGTACTTAAAATCAAGTCAATATCCTCTTCTTTCAGAAAGTCCGAACCCTTTTCTATACCATCTGGAATCCAGTACTTATACCCGTCCGGATATGATAGTGCCTCATACGGTAACCTAAATATCTCTTTGACATATTCCTTGACAGGATTTTTGGCACTTGTAGTTGAGTTTTCAGAACTAGTGTTGGATTGGCTAGAATCATCAGCATACATAGTAGATAAGAAGTCGGGAGCTTTCTCTTTTAACACAGTACCTACCGTCCCAACATAGTCTGATTCAACAACACGGCATTCTACATCTGGATTGATGCTCAGCTCAGGAGTTAGAATGGCTGGACGCCAACCAATCTCTTCAAGACGTCGGACTAGCCCCGCAACTCTTACAGCGCCAGATCCACCCCTAGGTGGACAATTAAACGTTATTATCAATATTCTTTTCATATTATCGACATTTGGTATTCCATGTTCTGTATTACAATTATGCAATGTTCAAAGTTATCAAGTTCCAATTGAAATGGGTCTTAGCGGACCGTTGGTGAGCAATATTTAATGGTGTTACACTAACCACTACTAGATAGAGGCAATATGAAGGCTTTGATTGAACGATTATCTTCTTGGATGCAAAACCCTGGGTCCGGGCTTTTCGAAAGAGTCATACACGGCGGTATCTGGCTTACACTACTAAATATTTTTGACCGATTGTTACAGATAGTGCGCCTTCTCGTTCTAGCTCGTTTGTTATCACCCGTGGATTTCGGCCTATTTGGGATAGTTATGGTCACAGTGACTATGGCCAACAGTTTATCACGTCTCGGAATAGAGTCATCATTAATCCAAAACAAGCAGGAAAATATATCTAAATATCTCAACACCGCATTCGTGCTTAACAACTTTCGTAGCATTGCTACGGGGCTGGTATTAGCTATCAGTTCACCTGTAATTTCAGACATTTTTTCGGAACCCTCGTTGGTAGCACTATTAAGAGTAATCTCGGTCTACGTTATTCTTGAAGGA
Source organism: Halomarina litorea (assembly GCF_024227715.1). Classification (NCBI taxonomy): domain Archaea; kingdom Methanobacteriati; phylum Methanobacteriota; class Halobacteria; order Halobacteriales; family Natronomonadaceae; genus Halomarina; species Halomarina litorea. Next base: position 2,694,915 of record NZ_CP100448.1, read on the forward strand.
CTGACCAATCCAGCAGTAGTATATTTCAAGAAAAATATTGACTTTCAAAAACAGTTCATCTATCAGCTAAGTGGTTCGGTAGTTGACTTTGTGGTAGCCGTGTTTGCTGCAGTAACTTTAGGAAACGTGTGGGCATTTGTCATTGCAGTTATTTCAGGTCGAGTTGTAAGGGTGTTCTTGTCATACCTATTAACAGACTACTTTCCATCACTCCAATTTGAATGCAATGCTGCAATAGACATGTTGTCATATGGTAAGTGGATATGGGCGACCGGAATTGTTGGAATACTCGCCATCAATTTTGATGATTTGTTTGTTGGGTGGTATATTTCTGCATCCGCTCTTGGTCTTTATCAATTGGCATACCGCTTGTCAAACGCTCCAGCTACTGAGGTTTCTAATGTGATTTCTGGAGTCACCTTTCCAGCTTATTCAAAAATTCAAGACGACAAAGCGATGCTGGAGGACGCATTTTACCAGACTTTAAGAATAACGTTCCTCACTATTACCCCAATGTCTGTTGGTATTTTGCTGGTTGCAAAGCCCTTTACTAATGTGTTACTGGGCAAAGATTGGATTAGTATGGTTTCAGCTATGCAAATCATGGTAGTAGCAGGATTTTCTCGTGCAATATTATCAACAGGAGGTGCAGTGTTTCGGGGGATTGGTATACCCGAATGGGATTTTCGAATGAATTTCATTAGAGTTGTTATCACGCTTGGGACAATATGGCCCTTAACAGAGCTCTATGGGATTTCAGGTACATCAATCAGCGTGTCACTAGGAGTCCTTTGTGCATTGCCAGTCTGGGCCTACAAGACATCAGAGATCACATCAATGAGTCCCTTTCAGTATCTCAAGACAGTCTCCACTCCAGCGTTGGCAACAGTTACAATGTCGATACCAGTCATTATTATTATAGATTCTAATTTATGGAATTTAGTATTTTCTGTTATTTCTGGGGTTATAGTTTATATCGGGGTTGTTATAATCGGTTACAAGATTGAGGGAGATAGCCCCATTAATAAGATACTGTCTCTCTCAGGATAAAGAAGTCAGGCTTTTTGACTGTCCGGATAGAACCTTTCATGCGTAGATGTCTACTGAACCAGAGGAATATATTTTCCAAGTGCCCTCTTTTGACTCAACATTATCTACTTTAGATGGAGAATACTGCCAAGACCCTCTGTATTCCGGATACAGCTTTGGATACACGTATTTGCCCTTTCTAGACACGACTTTGTAGACGCTACGATCACTCTCTCGGAACGTTATATTCGACGAGGAGTTTACACCCCAGATTTTACGGTTGTGTACACCAGTAATCGCAGTACTAATACGCTTAATTGAAGGTCCAAATCGGTGTATCGAATTATCTTCTCCAGAATAATCCAGTAGCCAAGAGGTCACCTGAAATTCTGCCTGAGTGACTTGAGGATTGGTTCCTCGAGTAATAGGAGAGCTGAACAAACCAAATACGACTATGAACACTACTATGATAACTATTACTGTCGATATGCTGTCGTAAATTTTTCTTGTAATCTTAGATGTAGAGGGGAGTTGTCGGAAACGCAGGGCTACAGGTATCAGGGCAGAAACAAGAATTATCGCGCTCATGAAACGTTCGAAACCTGCAACCAGGTTTCCAAATAGTGCAATAAGTGCAAACATGGTATAACAACCTGAGAGAATTATGAGGACAAACATATTCTGTTTAATTTCAGAACATATGTAGTCACGGTGATTTAAAAGTATAATTGAAGCTAATGCGGTAACTGGTAACAAAGCCAAAACAACGCCATACTTGAATACTAATATTTGGGCGATGTCTCCGAGCTGTGGTGAGTGTGATTGATAAACACTTGAATATGTCTCAAAGCTACTTACAGACTTTTCTCCAGTATTTGTTGATAAAACCCCGAATTCTTGTAGTGACAACAAAAGAGATTCGAATCCAACACTAACTACCAATTGAATGTGGTAAACAAAAAATGATATTGTGCTTATAGCTATTAGGTTTATCTCTCCAGAATGCCAAGGTGTAGAGTGGTTATTGCTAATCCACTTTGAGAAAATAATTGTCGATAATAAGTAAAGGGTATAGAATACTGCGAGTAGCAAGATCGCCAATGGATGGTAAATAGTGATTGCGAGAGACAGAAGAGCACAGACTATATACCACGCCTGCTTTCTCGTGTGCGAGCGGCACTTCAAAAAGGATAAGATTGCGATAGGTACAATCTCAAATCCAAGGGTCCAAGGAGAGAATAACAGACTCTGAGAGAGAAGTAGTGGTACGGAGAAAACGTAAGCGAAATAGACACTTTCCTCCCCTGAATAGTAAATGGAGACGCAAAATGCTGAGAGAGAAAAGCAAATGAAGAAGATTGACGGAAGAAACATGGATATAGTGTATATATTTATAGAAGAGATAGAACTTATAGAGTGTGTTAAGAGGTGAAGACCCGGATATACGTCAGATTGTGGAATATAGTTTAACATCCCAATCGAATTAACGTATCCAAGTTGGGTAAGGGCATCCCCTCGACCGAAATACGCATATCTTTTGATAATAGGTAGATTCATAATTGTGGCAAATATTATAACAGTAGACATGAACCCAGACAGAATCCCCATACGAGCCGACAATTTACTAATTAGTAATATGGATAAGACACAAACAGTAACAGGCCCCCAATACGATATAATATGTCCTGAATAAACCGAAAATTCATACTGACGCGATATTGGCTGAAGAAATGACATAGCCACTGCGAAGGAGATCATTGAGACAAAAATTTTGTGCCTTTTGTTTAGTAGAAATTGCCGTACCATGTTCAAGTCATCGAGCTCATATTTCGGATAGGGCTACCGGATTAGTTTGTATCTGTCTATTTCGCATCCCGGACATTTTAACCTTGCAGTTCACTTCTGTTAAAACCCTTATACGAATTATTAGATTTGATACAGTCATACTCACATTAACACCACCTACTCGTTGTTTTTAGAATTTTGGCTGAGGCTACTTTCCGCGCGCTTTCAGTCTTATGCAAATAATACTACAGTCGGTTCGATAACACCATTCTCAGGTACCTCATTGGCACACACTACGATATCACAAATCCCACTCAAGAGTCAAAAACCCCGGTCTATCTCTGTTTTTGATTTGTCTCTTGCAAGGGATTACTTCACCCCCTTTATTTGTGTCTGTCCTTGCCGTTCTTCCAAAATTTCCACTGTGAATCCGACATCCTGAAGCGTCTCCTGGAGTTGCGATGGCGTTGACCCGAAGTCTTCAATGGAGGCACCTTGGTCAGAATGATGAAGTTCGCAGTAGACCAGCCGACAGTCTGCGTCAGAGAGACGCTGTTTCATCCCGTCAATGACGAGCTGTTCGGCCCCCTCCACATCAATCTTCACGACTGATGGAGAGGAGACATCAAGGGCATCACCACACTGTGTTTTAACTTCCTGCCCGTTGTTGTTGGTGTCAACACTTGCCCCGCCAAGGTTGCCGTCGGAGGCTGGGCTAAATCTTATCGACCCATTGCTATCCCATAATGCCGATTCTACGATTTCGGCGTTAGCATCGTTCAGTCGGAAATTCTTCCGCATTCGACGAATGTTTTCTGGAAGGGGCTCAAACGCTATTGCGCTTCCAACGGGCGCTACCTCAACGAGACAAGAATATAGACCGAAGTTGGCGCCGACATCCCAGACAATATCATCTGGGCGTAGTTCGCGAACTAAATCTTGTGCTAGGTGCTGTTCTGCTTTTCTAAAGAAGGTATACGCCCTGTAGTCATGGCGGTCTCCTATATGAACTTGTATGGTGGTATTATTAATTGATAGCGGCACGCTCCTCCTCTGGCGAAGATATCTGTAGTAGAGGTTATCGAATGTATCGTTCTGGTTAATCACGAATGACCGCACCTCATTGAGGAGGGCTCTGACCCCACCTTGCCGTGCGATATGCATTCCGTCCCATAATTTTGTTCCCATACTTCAATCAGTCGGGCGGTACGCAATCAAGGTATCGCCAGTAGTAACATCGCTAAGGCAGCATGCTATACCGTTGTACCATTGGGCAGAATCAACCTGTACCCCTCATTGATGGTTTGGCTTTGACAGTGAGCAGCGAAAGAGAGAACCCTCTTAGCGAGTGTGAATCCACAGACTTCAGCTCATCTGTTGGTCTATCACTGATTAGGAACCCGACTCGCTAACAACCTTCGCGAACTTACAGCGGAAGGGTACGCCTCTCAGAGGTAGACTTCCACTATAGATACAACAAGAGGTGATACTGATTCGTAACTGGGGGCGCATGCCTACTACGAGTATAAACCTCTTCTCTCCTTAAGAGGGCAGTCTACACAACATCAGAGGGACAGACGTACAGCCATACGTTCCTTCGAATTGTACTGGTGGACATACGATTTGGTAGTAAACATCTCGAAGCTGCACACTAACCGGGCGAATCATAACTGGTGACCTCTAACAATCTAGTTCAGGAACTACCCCACGCCCTCGCCTGCAACCTCGCCGTTCGGACTTGATGACGTTGAGGAGGTCCTGTTCTCAGAGCAACTCCTAGACACGCCGCTCCGAGAGCAAATCCAAATCGACCTCAGTCGCGACGGAATTATACGCCTCGTAGATCCGTTCGGTCGTGAACGCCTCTCCGTCCTCTCGCTCGGTGAAGAGCGTGAGCGCGAAGAGGATCGCTTTTGCCTGTGCTGGTGCGCCCTCAATCAGCTCGCTGAATCGATCCATCTCCGCCTTCTCTTTGCCGGCATGAACGTGGGCTTCTGTCACCGACGCTGCGTTCTCCCGTTTCGCGATTCGCCCCCCGTTTCGAAGGATATCAATCGCTTTCCGTGCGTCGCCGTGTTCCTGTGCGGCCAGCGCTGCGGTTAGTTCGATGACGCCGTCTTCGAGGACGCCGTCCCGAAACGCGTCACGGCGTTTGTCGAGGATCTCGGTCAACTGAGTGGCGTCGTACGGTGGGAAAACGAGTTCGTCGCGAGCGAGGCTGGATTTCACGCGTTCGGAGAGGTTCTCCGGGAAGTCGATTTTGTTCGAGATGCCGATGATGCCGATGTTCGACTCGGTGAGACTTCTGTTCTCACCAGCACGAGAGAGCTTTCGGAGGACCTCGTCGTCTTGCAGCATATCGATCTCGTCGAGGATTACGAGCGCAACGTCGACACGGGTATCGACGACGCGCCACAGTCGCTTGTAGTACTCGGAGGTTTCCAGCCCTCGATCCGAACGCTCAATTGGATTAGAGTGTGGTTGTCTCGGTTGAGGTCAGCAAATAGAGAATACGCTCGTGTCCGAAAGCACCTCCCTCGCGAGTGACTTACTGCTCGCTCGATTCCGGAATTCGAACGGGCATTCCTGCTTCGAGGACACGCTTTGCATCCACGACGGTGGACACAGGGAGCACAGTCTCCACAGACGTTCCTTCGGGACAGCCCATCCCTAGTTCGCTGATTCCCCGCTGGAGGATGTTGTACGCCGCGTTCACATCTCAATCCGCTTCGAACCCACAGACCGGACGTGAATGCTCGCGGACCCAGAGTGGCTTTGCAGTCGACACACCACAGGCAGCACACTCCGTGGTCGTCCCTGCCGGGTTGACAGCGACGAAGTGTGTGCCCTCACGCTCGCATTTGTACTCCAGCATTCGACGGAACGTACCCCAGGCGGCGGATTAGCGGTTGCGGCTGTTCCCTGGGCGTTCAATCAGACGCTTGGTCGCGAAATCCTCGACAACGACGAGGTCGTATTCCCGGGCGTAGCACGCCGAGAGCTTGTGGAGGAAATCCCGGCGCTTCCGACGAATGTCGGCGTGTCGACGAGCGACTTTCCGACGTTGCTGTTCGTAGTTCGCCGAACCCTTCTCCTTCCGCGAGAGGACGCGCTGTTCGTACTCCAGTCGATCGCGCTCCTCAGAGAGATCGAGCGACCGAACCGCGACGCCGTCGGTGTCGTGAGTATACTTGAGAATGCCCACGTCGATACCGACGACGTCTGTCGGCTGCGCTGGCTTCTCAGGTGGCTCCTCGGATGTCTCGACGCTCAACGATGCATACCAGTTGCCCGTTGCCTCGCGCTTGACGATGACTTCCTTGATCGTAGCATCGTCCGGAATATCGCGATGGTACACCAGCGGAATCGCACCGATCTTTGACAGCCACAGCCGCGTCTGTTCATCCCCGTGCCTGAGTTCGAAGCCCGACTGGCTGTAGGTGAACGACCGATAGGAGTCCGTCCCGCGTCACTGGAGCTTCCCGACCTTGTATCCACGTTCCTTCTTCGCTCGGAGCGTCGACAAGTTGTCGTACAGTCGCTGGACGACTTTCTGGAGGACCTTCGAGTGGATGTCCTGCAGCTCGGTCCATTCCCCTTTGAGGGCCGGTAACTGACGCTGCTCGGAGTACGCAGACGTCCTGTCGGTGCGGGTGAGTCGGTGAAGGAAGTGGTTGTACACCTGCCGGCAGATGTCGACAGTCCACGCTAGTCGCTCACGAAGACTTGAGGATGGGTTCAGCCGATATCTGAATCTGTAGTACATGGGTATGAGCTATCGACTACGGTGGTTACCCAGTGGTCCGAACTGTGTCGTATCCACCGAGTGTCGGACCATCACCGTTCAACCCGCCACTCGATAAAATCCGCACAGTCGTGCTCTTCGATACGCTCTTTGAGTCCGACCGCACCACACACCGGACACTCCTCGAGTTCAGGCCCAAGTGGGTGGTCGGGCGAACGCTCGCCCATTAGAGCCACCCGCGCGTCTGCGTGACGAACGCTTCCCACGCTGCGACAGTGCGACCGTTCGCCGCGAGTTCTTCGACCCACTCGACGCGCCCGAACCGATCGGTGACGGTCACAGTACCGGTGGCTACATCGAAAGTGTGGACTGATCCCGTGCTGTCCAGTCCGAGCGTACGCGAGACGCTGTTCTCGAACGCTTCAGCCAGGCCGTCGTAGACGACTGCGTGGCGGGCGGTTTGGAGATTGCGGCACTGTGCTTCCGAAGGGTTTTCTAAATTGGTGACTTCTGTTGCCATGGGTTTGACCTTCGTGAAACCCGGCCTGGGTGTTCCAGCACCTGGGCGAATTACTACGCCCCAAGCGGCCAGTGTTTCACATCCATTAGTTGCCCGGATTATGGATAAAGCTTCCCCATTAGTTGAGAGACTAATGGTTTATGTAGATAGCGAGCCCATTAGCTGGATAAGGCATGGTAGATAAGAACACTATATGCCTGGAAAGGACCGAGACGAAGACAGCGGCCGGTACACAGACACCTACACCGCCGACGATATGCTCAACGCCATCCGCGATGAGGGCGGAACTGCCGGGACGACCGACGTTGCAAACGCCGTCGGATGCGCCCGCGACACGGCGTACAAGAAGCTTAAATCACTCGAAGAAAATGGTGCGGTCACCGGCCGGAAGATTGGTGGAACGATGGTCTGGACGATCGCAGAGAACTGAGGACCCACTCGAAGAGCTTCGAGCGGTCGTCTGCGAGGGTGATGATGACAGCGGGTGAAGCCAGTTCCAACTGTCCGACCTGTGGGCGCGACGACTTCGCGTCCGAGCGTGCGATGAAGTCCCACCACGCCAGAATGCACGGGGAGAGTCTCGTCGAACTCGTCGAAAAGGAATTCGACTGCCGGTGGTGTGAGGAGTCGTTCTCGCGAGAACTCAGAGAAGCCGAACAACGGGAGTTCTGCTCCCGTTCGTGTGCTGCGAAGGCGTCACACGAACAGCGAGACGAACACACGTACTCACTGTCGTCGGACGCTCGCGAGCGAGTGCTAGAACGCGATGGACACACCTGTCAGCGGTGTGGCTGCGATGTCGAAGGTGGACATCGTGAGTCCAACCAGTCAGCAGAAGTCCATCACCTCATCCCGCGGAGTGCCGGCGGGCCGGACGCCAATCAAAACCTCGTGACGCTGTGCTGGCTCTGCCATCAGAAAGCCCATTGGGACATGGGCGATCTCCACGAGACAGCGCCGTCGGTGCTCGAGGAACTCCGTGCCGTCGTGTGTGATGAGGAGAACTGACGACAGGTCTATCGCCGCATGCGGACAGCCGTATACGAAGACGACGAACAGCTAGCGGGCTCGAGCGGGGACTTGACTCAGAGCGGCATCCGGCATTCGCAGCACGAATGGCGGAACCGATAGATGGCTACCGTCTCGGTACGACAAATCAGAAAAGCGCTCAAATAGACCCGTTCCGTCTCGCAGTTTCTCGAAGGTGCTCGAGTAGCTCATCGACACGCAGCACGTCCTCGAGTGCCGCGATCGCACTCACAAGGGGAACGTCGAGTTCGTAGCGGTAGTAGTTCCCCCGCGAGCCACTTCGGTTCTCGTTTGCGGTCAGGATACCGAGCATGCGAAGATCCGAGAGGTGATTGTGGATAGCCCGCTGGCCCAGCGGCTGGACACTGGAGACCTCACAGATCGTCGTGTACTCGTCGTAGATATCACGAGTACCGGCTTGGCGTCGCATCCGACGCCGCCCGTGATACGACCGCCAGCAAGGTGTAGTGACCGTTCACAGTGAGCTGGCGCATTCCTTCCTCGACACGCTCCTGTTCGAGTTGGTCCTGTGCGTCCTCGACGTGCGCTTCGGTGATCGCGTCGGCGTCGGTGTTCTCGGCGTTCTCGCCTGCCAACCGGAGGATGTCGAGTGCCTGCCGTGCACTCCCTCTGTCGCGGCCTGCCAACGCCGCACAGAGGCTGAGGACACTGCTCTCGACGGCGCCGTCGGCAAAGGCCACCGTAGCCCGGGACTCGAGGATGTTCTGGAGCTCGACGGCGTCGTACGGTGGGAAGTGCAGTTCCCGCTCACAGAGCGTGTCCTGAACGCGTGGGTCGAGCCGGTCGCGGAACGTGAAGTCGTTCGAGATACCGATGACGCCGACGTTCGTCTCCTGGAGTTTGCCGTTCGATCGCGCACGGGGACATTCGTAGAGGAGTTCGTCACTTCTTCGGCACCTTCGATAGCATTGTGTTCAGTACCCTGCTGGAACGAACCTGGCTTCGCACAGTCCCGATACAACCACGCCGTACACTACCGTAGGTAGAACTAATGCTAGTGACCAAACAGTTCACCTTGGCCGCGAATCTACCATGCTTCTGTGTATAACCGCTGGGTCCGGTTTTCTCTCCCTTGGGGGTTGTAGAGTAGAGGGTCACGATCGGGGGGTTCGACTGACGCATTTCCTGAATCAGCGACCCTTAAAAATACGGACAGTACCATTCGTATGCTCCGAGTGGCCATAGACGAGCGCCACATAGTTCAGACCAAGACAGAGAGCATAGTTCGCATGCTCTCGAACGCAAACACGTACCGACCAGTGGAGTCAGCACGAAGAATAGAGAGTACAGTTCGTATGCTCGAATGCTTCGGAAAGAAAGAGGTGAGTCATCGAGGGGGAGAGTACATTTCGTATGCTCTGGTCGCCCTACCGCTCCGCCTCTGGATGCGCTTCGGCTTGGATTTCCTCGCGTGTCTCGATAATTACGCTCGGGTCGATATCGAGCTCGTAGTCGTAGTACTGCCCTCCACGCAATCCATAGTTGTGGTCGGTACGACGCAGGAAGCCAAGCATATGGAGATCAGCGAGATGGTCCTGAACGCTTTTCAACGTAGAAAGGGGGTCGTATCCCCACATTTTCGCCACGTCTCGATACGCGGCCTGAATCTCCTTCGACCGAGCAGGGGTATCCCCGTTTGCTTCGAGTCTCGCCAGCGTCTCAAGGATGAACTGCGCGTGCGTCGTCTGATCTCGAATGCGGTTGCTCAAGCGACCCCGTTGGACGAGGTCCTGTGCATCGATAATATGGTCGTCAACGACACACTCGTCGCCCTGTTTTTCGGCGACTTCGGCTCCCACCCGCAAGAGATCGATCGCCTGCCGGGCGTTGCCCATGTCTTGTGCTGCTTTCGCGCTTGCACACGTGATCGCTGAGTCGTCATATGCGTCGTCAGCGAACGCTTGCTCGGCCCGGTACCGGAGGATGGTCTGGAGCTCCTCGGCGTTGTAGGGTGAAAACGAGATTTCCGATTCCATCAGTGTGTCCTTGACCTTCGCGGAGAGTGTGTCACGGAACGTGTAGCTGTTGCTGATACCGATGACACCGACCTGGGAGTCGGTGATATGGCCGATCGACCGTGCTCGTGGGAGCTCGTAGAGTAGCGTATTGGAGTCGTCGATATGATCGATTTCATCGAACACCAGCAGATGGGTTCCGCCAACCCGGTCGAGGTGTTTGTAGAGTTCCTCAAACGCATCACTTGTGCCGAGCCCTCGCTTGGGGAACTCGCTCGTCGAAACAGCCCCGGTCGGACACGACTGATATTGAGTGAACGGTCCGTTCAAACCCCCACATCTCTCACGTCGAGTGTATCGGGTACGTGTTCGAAAGAGCCACGTTCGCTTACTGAGTTAACCAACGAGCCGGCGACACGTCTCCCGTGTGTTGGTTAACGCGTGGTAGTCGCATCAACTCGGAGCGAAGCAGCCGTCACCCATCCGAAAGCGTGGCAGAACGCTAACCGTCTTCGATACCCAGTCAGTGTGTCGAGAGCGCGTTTCTGGAGAAACTGAGTTCAGTCGAAAGTCGCCCAAATCGGCGTCTGCAGTCCGTCACGGGAGACCTTACAGTGGAAGTCCACGTTCGGGAAAAGCGCACACTGCGTCGCAAACAGGGGAGAAGCGACCCAGTAGCTGGATCGGACTAATTCTCGACGGTCCGTTGCGAGCGCACTACAAACGTTCGACCAACAATTGACACGGGAATCCATAACCAACGGGGGGGGAGGAGTCCCCCCTCGCGAGTGTAGATGTGCCGATTTCGGCTGCAGCTATCCGTCTACCTCTATATCAGCAACTGATTTGCTAACGACTATCTTCGCGAATGATCGAGGAGCGATTCAGAACGCTTCTTGGGGCACTTGGGCGATTCAGCCACAAATTCCAGTTGGGGGATCTGCCCCGTTAACCAACAATAGGGCGAATCTGAGGCGGTCTGTTGGTTACTACGGAGACCTGTAGCCGCTCGAGGCGAGAGCAGTGCGATACGCTACTCGAAACGCGAACAGCCGGCCGTTCAGTCTTCGCCGACGGACTCGCACGCTCGGAGGACCGTCTCTGGCGAATCAGCGAGGAAGATGGCCCGATACGTTCCCTTGCCTTTCCCGGCACCTTTGCGGCGTTGATCGAGAACATCGAGGTCCTCGAGTTCGTCGAGCAAGTCACGGACGCGACGCCACGAAAGTGTGTTCGTCCCCTCGTGTTGCGTGAGCTGTTCGTATTTCGCGTATACGTTGTGGGATTTCACCGTCTCGCCGGGAGCGACATCCTTTGTCGTCAGAGCGACCGCCTGCATGACGTACTGTGATTGGATCGGCTGGGTCTGCATCAGCTTCACCAGCTTGTCTGCTTCAGCTTTGTCGAGTGCCTGTTCGACGTGAGAAGTCGTCAGTACGTCCGCCCCCTCGCGTTCAGCAATCTCCCCCGTCTTCCGGAGGATATCGATCGCCTGCCGAGCGTCGCCGTACTCTTGGGCGGCGAACTTGGCAGCGGTCGCAAAGACGTCGTCAAGGTCGCCCTCGTCATCGGGAAGGACGTCGCTGTTGAACGCGTCTCGACGTGCCTTAAGGATATGAAAGAGTTCGTCGATGTTGTACGGCGGGAAGACGAGTTCGTTCTGTGTCAGCGAGGACCTGACCTCCGAGTTCAACCGCTCCTCGAACCGTGCCTTGTTCGAAATGCCCACGACACCGAGACAGCAGTTGCAGTGCGCGTTTCCGCTGTGTGACATCCTCCCCGGCGTAACTGCCGGGGCTTCCCGTACCGCAGGTGGGATATTTGCCGGTCTACGACACAACCTGTTCTCTCGTGTGAAACGTCCCGCTCTCGCGGTCAAACAGGTATGTCGATGGCTGTGCCACACAGCCGTTACTCCTATCCTCCCCATGAGGACTCGAAGTTATCTTCTGTCGCATGTTCTCCGCCCCGTTGCAATCCGCATTACCGACCAACCCACACGACTGGCAGACGTACAACCCACGGTGCTTGCGGTTCGACTTCGTATCGTCACCACATGCCGAACAGGTCTTCGAGGTGTTCCACTCGTTTTCTTTCAGCACTTCGACACCGTGCTCTTCGCCCTTGTACGCGAGGTACTGGTAGAGCCGGTCGAACGCCCACGTATGGAGTTTCTTATTGCCCGTCTTCCCCCAGTCCGACTCACGCACGTTCTCGGGCCAACTCACCGCGAGCGTGCCAACACTCCGTTCGACACACTCACTGATGATGGTCTCTGAGAGAACGTGGTAGAAGTGCGTTTCTCGGTCTGCCAGTTTCCGACGTGCCCACATCGACTGCTCAGACGGGCCGTTCTCTCCCTCTGTGTTGTACTCTGCTCTGGTGAAGTAGTGCTTGTCCTGCTTGAGCGAGTTGCCGGGATACAGCACGTATTCCTCGGGGAATGCGACCGTGACGATGTTCGTGATGCCGAGGTCGATACCTGCAACACCGTTACCAGCTGACTCGTCAACCTCGAGGGAGATTTTGCAGACGAAGTGCAGTTCCCACTCATCACCGTTCCAGACAGCCCGAACGTTCTGTATCGAGTTGACCTCCGAAAGGTCGACATTGGAGCGAGTCTGGTACTCACAGAGTAGGAAGTCCGAGAAGTGTTCTTTGAGGTTCGACCCTTTCGAGAGTCGCACGCGGTTGTTCTCGGGGTCGTGTTTGAACCCGTCTGCTTTGAACGTGACCGTACTACGTGGTCGTTCGTCACCGTGTTTGCGGTAGCCGGGCGGATTCGCCTTGTCGTCTTTCTGTCGCAGGTCGAACCACGACTGGAAAGCGTCGGAAAGTTCTTCGATGACTTTCTGACTGGATTGTGCGTTCAGGTCTTTCCAGCACGCTTGGTTCTTCATGTACGATTTCAACGCGCTCTCGTCGGGAATGATACCGATTTCGCCCCAGACGCGAGCGACGGTCCATCGGGCGACGTTCCAGAGTTTCGAGGCGGAATCACCGAGCGAATCCAGTCCATCATGAACCTGTCGCTGGTTCTGAATGGAACCAACGTAAGTGCGGGTGACGGTCAGATTCGCCATACATAGCCAATATCGGTATAGTGACTTGTCTGTTTGGGTTTGTTTCAGTCGAACATCCGGTTAGCGATCGGTCGTGGTTAGAATCATCAGCATGTCGGATTCACGCCCGTCCCCAGAACGCGTAGCGTTCTGGTGTGCGGATGAGAGCTCCGCTCTCGTCAACGCCGTCAACGGCGAGATTCTCTCCTGGAGTCAGATAGAGAGTGTTTACCGTCACCTCGACCGGCGAGTGATTCGTGCCACAACCAGACAACCTGCTACAGGTCTCGATATCCCGTACGCCGGCCTCAACGTGGTGTGACCAGTCGTCGAGCGTGTCATCAGCCTGGAAATCGTCCAACACGGGATGAGTAGGGGATGGACAGTTTGGCTCAGGATCCAGTACGGGCGATTATGTCGCACGAGTTCGTGTTCCTTCAACCGTGAGAGGATCGCACTGACAGCGTCCGTCTCCAACCCATGTCGTTCGGCAATCGTTGCCGCCTTCCACGCTCGGTCGTCATTCTCGTCGAGGAATAGTACGATTCGTTCGGTGTCGGTCCGTTTCTCGAATTCGTCGGCATCCGCGTTTTCGAACTCGTCGATGTCGGTAGTACCGCCCGACACACACTGTGTTGGGACATAGCTGTTTGGCGTGTTTGTTGCTATCGATGAGGGCGTTACCGTGCCCAACAATTCGAGAGAGGTTTTCCCTCGTAAGCATTGTGAGGAGTGTCCCTCGAATTCCCAATCCATTACATCGCCACCCTGCTTGAGTCAAGTCACATCATATTTATATAATATATTTTGAATTATAGGCTAAAACTGGTAGTTGCTGGTAGAGAAAGAAGGAGTGCCAAACAGTATTGCTCACTCGGTACGCGGTGTGTGGTATACGTCAATTGCTGTTCTGAAATCGCCCGACACGATGGTGATTTCTCACTCGGTGTGGGAGGTGCCATCGATAATTTTTCCACTTTGGTTCGCAGACACCCCGGCAGAGTCCATACTCACTCGGTACGAGGTGTGTCCCTCTCGTGCCTGCATCGGTAGAGCGAATTCCGTAGCACCTGATGAATGCGGCAGATCTACGGGCAATAAACGACGCCAGCGTGTACGCAAGCGAGAGCATCCACTCGAGGAGGTACAGGCGTCTACAAGCCAGGCGAACGTATCAGCGAGCCATCTCAGGAGATGTAGTCGATCACCTGGCTCACCACATCCTCGGTACGGTCGTCCACGAGCGATGTCAGGTAGTGGTCGACGTCCGCAGCACTGTTCAGCGTCGCAAGCGACCAGGGAAGAACGTGACTTCGTTCCCCAAGTGGGTCGCCCTCGTAGTCGTCGTCTCTCAGTGCGAGCGCCGCTTTGTGATAGGCCTTCGTGGAAATCAGGACCGTGATGAGTTGCACGCCGTGGTTCGGGAATCGAGGAGTCCCTAGCACGAGCATCGGGCGACCCTTCTCCGAGAGCGGGTCAGTCGCCCAGACGATGTCACCACGTTCCAGTTCTTCGAACGCGGTCACCGTACCTCTTCCATCTCCTCGGTTTGGAGATCTTCGAGACGCTCGTCACCGTACTGGTCGGCTGCCGTCTCATGATGTCGGTGGAGCTGGTAGGCCGACTGGAGCCGTTCTTCGTCGTCCGTGATCGCCCAGTACGGGCGCTTGTGCCGCACGAGCTCGCGGTCCTTCAATCGTGAGAGAATCGCACTGACAGCGTCCGTCTCTAGCCCGAGTCGGTCGGCAATCGTCGCCGCCTTCCACGCCCGGTCGTCATTCTCATCGAGAAACAGGACGATTCGCTCGGTATCGTTTCGTTCCTCGAATTCGTCGGCATCGGCGTTTTCGAACTCGTCGATATCGATAGTACCGCTCGACATAGGCTAATGTTGGGACTGTTGGGACATAGCTGTTTGGCATGTTTGTTGCTGTAGACAGGGGCGTTACCACCCCTGCAGAGTCCACGCTCACTCGGTGTAGGGTGTGTCCCTCTCATCGTAATGTGGCCTCCAATTATTTTTATGACATCCTCCCCGGCGTGAACGCCGAGGTTTCCTCGCGCTGGGGGTATCGCTTACCGACCCACGGAGGCAACTTGCGGGTTCGTGCGCTCCTCGTTGGAACAAGAGCGTGGTGACTCTGACCAGTCGTGGTCGTTCCACGTGAGGCACACGGGCCGTGCCATCGGCCTTGGTACTGCATCGTCTGTCTGCCGTCTCAGAAACGTCTCGCTTGCGGTGAGGTCTGCATGCCCCTCGAAGCCGCACGGACACATCAGCGTGTCGCGGTGGCGGGTCGTTCGCTCCGTGGACCCGCAGTTCGGACACTCTTGGCTTGTCCACGCTTCCGACCGGACTTCGACCTCCATGCCGTACTCCTCGGCGGTACACGCGAGCCGGTCGATGAACTGTCGGAAGGCCCAGAAGTTGTGCGTCTTCGCGTTCGCTTCGACCGACCAGTGCGTGTCCAGTACGTCCGTTAACGCCCCGACGAATACCGTGGAGACGCCTTCGGCGTGCAACCGTTCGATGAGGTCGCGTACCAGCGCGTCTTGGGCGTGGTCGCGGCGTCTCGTCCGACCACGGTACAGCGAGTGTATCCGATTCGAGGAGTATCGACCGTCGTCCAAGAGCGATTGAAGTCGAGCGATTTCTCGCGTCGTCTCGCGGAACCGCTCGAACAGGTCGTGCCCCTCGTACAGCAGTTGCGTGCCGGTTGTCGTCGTACAGGCGACGAGGTTGTTCGCACCAATATCCAGCGCGGTGGTTTCGTCCGCCAGTGGGTGTGCCAGCCGAAAATTGTCGATAGTGACTGGCTGAAAGGCCCTGAATGTCTGTGCTTGTTCGTCCCAGAACACCTCTAACCGACCCTGCTTGTCGTACTTTTTCCAGTTGGGTTCGCCCCGAATTTCGAGCCGGAGGCGTTCGCGGTGTCCCAACCTGTACTCGTCTTTCAGATCTTTGCCGACGAGGAGTTCGAGCCGGGAGTATTCGCCCCACTCGATGGAGTACGACGTATTGCGGATGTACGTTCGGAGTTCGCGGCCATCCTCGGCGTTGCCCCAGAAGCCGGGCTTGCCGTTGGCTTCGCCCTTTTTCTTGAGCGCGAAGAACGACCGCCACGCTTCGCGGTTCTTCCGTTCGATTTGTTGAACGGTCGAAGCCCCGAGCGTGCCGCCATAGCGCCCGCGATACTCGCTGATGTCCCACACGTCTCCGTCTGGGTCTGCGTAGTTCTCGCGGCGCTCGTAATTGATTTCGTTCCAGAGAGCGGCAGAAGCGTCCAACAGGCGTCGAAGCAACTCCTCGTCCTCATCGGACTGAGGAACCACGTCGAACGTGTTGGTCCGCTTCATCGAACTAACAGAGGGTATGTCTATAGATATATGTCTGCCATCCGGAGTGAAAGTGAACGCGCGAGGGATACCCCGGACTGAGTGGTGTCGGGGGTTGCGTCCCTCTTGTCGGATTCACGCCCGTCCCCAGAACGCTACGCGTTCTGGTGTGCGGACGAGAGCTCCGCTCTCGTCAACGCCGTAAACGACGGGACTCTCTCCTTGAATCAGGTAGCACGCGCATCGAGCAACTCATCGACGAAGTCCAGGCCGCGTTCGACCACCGGCCGACTGAAATCGAGTCCGGTCTTAACGTCGACGACGCCGCACTCCTCCAGCTACGGAAGGGATGCCGGTTGCTCGCCGGCGCTGCGGCGCTCCAAGATGCGGCGTACTACACGCTTGTCATCGAAGCGTCGTTCGTGGCCATCGAGCGAACGGTCGAGTTTCGCTTGTTCGAACGGGGAACAACGCAGCCCGACGACCTCCCCGGGACGCACTCAGGTGTGTACCGGGAAGCGGCGAGGACAGGAATCTTCGCTGAATCGACCGCTGCGGATCTTGCGGACCTCTGGCGGAACTACCAGGCGAAGACGTACTATCAGGACGGGCTCGCTACAGCGGATCGTGCTGAGAAAACATACGCGCTCGCAGCGGAAGTCCATACGTTCGTAAACTACCCCACCCTACTTCGCTCGGTCGAACGCGACCTCGCTCGTTGAGGGTGTCGCCAGAACTCTCCGAGTTCTGGCTGCTAACCAGAAGTCAAAGACTTCTGGTGATAGGGCTTTCGCGTGGACTCCCGTTCTATGCCACCGAATCGATAGCAGGGGGAACATACTCCCCACTCACGTTCAACGTCCCACGATTCAAGCGCACGTCTACGGGTGCGCCTCCGTCGTCTGCGTTTTGCCGACGGCGGAGATACTTCCAACCGATGTTTTTCGCGGCGTTGTAATCCGCGTGGTTCTCGTACCCGCATTTCTGACAGGCGAACACTTCTCCCGAACGGTTGTCGTCGTGGGTACACCCGCACGTCGAACACCGCTTCGAGGTGTTCCGTGGGTCCACCTGTACGACTTCGAGGCCGTATTCTGTGGCTTTGTACTCGACGTACTCGTAGAGGCGTCGGAACGCCCAGACGTGTTGCCACGTTGCCTCGGGGATGTTCTCACGGATGTGTATCAAATCCTCGAAGACGATGTGCGAACAGTTGGTATCGAGGGCTTCCTCGATTAGTTCGTTCGATACCGTGTGCAGATGTATCTCGAATCGACCTGTCTCTTTCCGACCGACCGATTCGATATTCTCGTGGGCGTGTCGAGAGCCACACTGTTGGAGCGAGCCACGGCGTTTCTCGTACTCTCGACGCCAGTGGTTAAACTCGTCTGCCGACCAGAACCGTCCGGTCGAAGCGACAGCGATGTTGTTGACACCCAAATCCACACCAAGGACTGTTCTGTGCTTAGCGTGGGAATCGGGTGTCTCAGTCGTCTTGAGCATCGAGGCGTGGAGATACCACTCTCCGTCTCGATACTGGAGGTGGCCCATCCGAAACGCGAAGTCGTCGTCTTCGACGTACTTTGTCGGTGGCGTCTCCGCGTCGTCGGGGAGGATGTAGTCACACTTGACGCGCCCTCCGACCGTCGAAAGCGACACGTGGTTCCGATGGAACGTCGCGCTCCGCTTGTCGTACACCGCGCTATCGGCGGAGAAGTACGGTTGTGACGTGTTCTCACCACGCTTGATTCGCTCGACGCCACTCGTGACGGCTTCGACTGCCCGTCAGATGCCTTTCTGAACGAGGTTCGCTGTCAAATCCGTCTCGTCGCGGAGACGGTCGTACAGGGCGCTCTCGGCTTTCGCTTTCGAGGTGACGTGGTAGTCGTCGTCCCGCCAGCACCACTCGCTCCCGACGTTTGCGCAGTGTTTGAACTGCTCGACTGTTTCCTCCAAGAGCGCATCGGCTCTCTCGGGGGTGTCGAGTTTGATGACGGCGGTACGACGGACTTCCACTGTACTTCACATTGCTATGCGGTGTTACTAATGGTTTTGGGAGCACATCAGCAGTCGGGGTGTGTTCGTATCAGCCCGTGTCGGTTTCCTCCCCGCCCTACTCGCTCCCTTCGGTCGCTCCTTGAGGACAGGGCATCCACCTCGATTTTCTGGTGAAACCACACGTTCACGAAAGTCCAAAAAAGTGCGCACAGACCCGCAAGCTGCCTCCGTGGGTCAGTAGCCGAATCCCCAACGGAGGAATCCTCGCGCTTTGACGCGGGGAGGATGTCAATCCTGCCGACGGTATGGGAGGGTCGTCACATCGAATGCATCGTAGTGACTGTCATACGTGAGGATATGATCGACCTCCAACTCGGCCATGTGTGATGCGACGATGAAGTCGGTGAGCGACGCATCAAGATCGGTCCACGTGATGAAGGTTTCTACGGCGTCATCAAAGATGGCCTCGGACACGAATTCGACATGATAGAGCGTGCTCTCGTCGAGTGTCGTCAGGAAGGCTATCGCGTTCTGCAGCGATGCCTGCTTTTTCAGTCGGGTGGCCGCCTCGTCGACGATGTGATCGTTGACGATGAGCCGTCGGTAGGGGAGGTCGCCACCGCGAACGAACGTCATGAACGCCCGTGACACCGCATGCATCTGGTCGCGGGGGTTGAAGAGGGCGTACAGAAATTTCGGGCCAACGACGACCTGATGTCGAACGTGGCCTGGGCGGAAGTGTTCGGCCGTGACGGGTCCGATTGGTGTCTCGACTGGCTCGGCCATATATCGGGTCAGGAGTTCGGTGATGGGTCGTCGGCGAGTGTGAACGACTCGTCGCTGCCGTGCCACTCGTCGACGAGATCAGCTTCGGCGCGAGCGTCCGTGTGTGCCGTCTCCGACAGGGAGTCCGTTTCGAGTTCGTCAAGGACGGTAAACGCCCGATCGTTCGGGTCTGCTCGCTGCTTCCGTTCGACCCACTCGACGAGGGCTTCGTGTCCGGCTTTCTTGAGCGACAGTCCGTGTTCCCTTGCGAATTCTCGGAACCGTTCGTATTCATCCTCGCTCAGTTCGGTTTGGACGTGCTTGGTGTCGTTGCTGCTCATGCTGGCCCTCTGTTGCTACTCTTCACTATCGGCTCATGAGCTATAAGATGTTCGCATGAAGTACTTCATGTAGCGATTCGGGGCGAATCGAAGATCTAGTGTATTCCCCCTGATATCCTCCCACGACTTTAGTCGTGGGCGTTCTCCTCGAACCTCTGTAACTGATGTCGGCGGCGTTCACCGAATCCCGGCAGAGCGCAGTCGGCTACGCGCTCAGTCGCATCCTCCTCGACCGACAGAGTTCGATGCGGACTCGTCGTTCACGTTCCCAGCCGAACACTCCGAGTCCTCTAGCGCGAACCCATCGTCGATCACCCTCGCTTCGAACTCGCTGGCCCGGACGCGAAGCGGGAACCAGCCTTCCTCGTCGATACCCAGCAGCGCCTCGGAGAACCCGTCGGTCTCATTCCCTGCTTTCGCCGTCCGAACCCAACCGACCTCGCGGTCGTTCAACCCGAACCAGTCGGTGAGTGTCTCGGTCTCCTCCTGCACACGGTGAATCACGGTCATCGAGCAGAGGTTCGCGATCGTCCGCGCCTCCGGAGTCAAGGCGAACTCCCCGCCGGTCTGCGTGATGAACTGAATCGAGAGGTCGTAGTGGCGACTGTGCCGGACGGCCGTCTCCAAGAATGCCAGCGAGCTCGCCTCTCCCATCAGGTAGTGGGCCTCGTCGATGGCGAACACCACCCGTTTGTCGGTACTTTTCGCCTGTTCGTAGACGGCGTTGAACAGCACCTGCATCATCAGGCTCGTCTCGCCACGCCCGCGGGTGCCTTCCTCCAGGAGCAAGTCGAGATACACGACAGGAGAATCGAGGTCGAACGACGTCGGCTGGGCGAGGTTCGCCAGATCACCCCCATCACGGAACGACGGGCGGAGGTCGACCAACAACGACTGGGCGTCCTCGCTCACACGCTCGCACTCGCCGTCGGTCTCGTATCCGTACCCTTCAGGATGCTCCGTCAACCCCAGTAGGGAACTCATCACCGTCGCGACGGTCGGGGACTCCCGGTCGTGTGTCGCCGGGTCGCGGGTGATCCCCGTTACGTCGTAGGCCTCCTGAATCGCCCGCCGGAGCGTCTGGGTTCGCGCACCCAGGGGGTTGCCCGCGACGTGTTCGAAGAACGTCTGGAAGAACCCGAGGACCCACGTGATCTGTTCGGCCCACGGGTCGAGGTCCGGGGCATCCTGCAGCACGCCTTCGGGCGTGGGCTGGATCTCGAGTGGGTTGAACTGGCAGGTGACGGTCAATCCAACGGCCAACAGCTATCGTCGAGTTGGACGGGGAGTGTATATCGACTGCACATCGTAGCCTTTCACTCGAATTGGTGGTGTGTCACACGATCGATTCGCAATAGGCAGAGGTACGAACACCGCTCGGTGGAGGAGACGAAGACTCCACCGTCGAGGTCGGACGCAGGCTACGAGTCGAGGCAAGTGCTCGCGATTCCAACCGACACGTAGCTGACAGCGGACAAATCGGCAGCACCAGTTCTATGAATCGTTTCGACCGGTCGCGAAACCGTACGAGACCTCCGGTAGCCGAACCATTTTCTTTCGCAGCCCCTGGAATGTGGTATGGACCTCTCTGTTGTCGATCTCTCTCCAGTTCCCGATGGCGGCACCGCCACAGACGCGTACGCGAACACCGTCAAGGCCGCACGGCAGGCCGAGGACCTCGGGTTTTCGCGTTTCTGGGTGGCGGAACACCACGCGATGGCGGACACCCTCGCGGGAACGACCCCCGAGGTGCTTCTCGGACATCTCGCCGCCGAGACCGAGTCGATCCGACTCGGGTCCGGCGCAGTGTTGCTCAACCACTACAGTCCGTTCAAAGTCGCGGAGGTGTTCGGTGCGCTCGACGGGCTCGCACCGGGGCGTGTCGACGCGGGCCTGGGTCGGGCGAACGGCTCGCCGGCGGCAGACCACGCGCTCGGAACCGACCGGCACGTCCAGAACCCCGACGAGGACCATCGGGAGAAAATCGAGGCCGTCGTGAACCACCTCTACGACGACTATCCCGACGAGCACGCCTACGGCGACCTGACGATTCCACGCTCCGGGGGCGACGTCCCGACGCCGTGGGTACTTGGCTCGAGCCCATCCAGTGCCGCGCTCGCGGGCGAGCTCGGACTGCGGTATTGCTTTGCGGCGTTCATCAGACCGGAGTACGCGGAACCGGCCTTCGAACAGTACCGCGAGCACTTCCAACCCGGGCGACTCAGTGGCAGCATCAGCGAACCAACGGGAATGCTCGCGATGAACGCGATCTGTGCAGAGACGGACGAACAGGCGGCACGGCTCCGCGCGAGCGCCGAAGCGACATACAAGCGGCTACAGCGCGGAGTAGTTGGAACCCGGCCGTCCGTCGAAGACGCCATCGACGAACTCGGCGGCGTTCCAGAACCGACACCGACGACACTGGATGCCGGTGAATGGCCACGGGCCATCTCCGGAAGTCCGGACACGCTCGACGGTCTTCTAACCCAGCTCGCAGACCGCGTCGCTGTAAACGAGGTGATGATCCAGCAGGTGGTCGCCGACCACGACGATGGACTGCGTTCCCACGAGCTGCTGGCCGAAGGCGTGGGAATCAACTAACCTGGGCAACCACCCGGGTCCAAGTGCTCCACTCCATCTACGACCGCTTGGTTCGCTGGCGGCCGACCGCGGCGGCAGTTCGATTTGGCGAATTCACGCCCGCCCAGAAGGGCGGGATTCTCTCCTCGATTTGGCGAATAGTTCGGCTCCGGAGCGGTGTGTCCGGACCTTCCAACGAGGACGGACGCGAGACGACAAGTCGAAAACTGGTAGTGGACCACAGAGGGCACGACGGCCCGGCGTACAATCCCGATCGAAGAACAGTCTCCCCCATCGCCGGTATCCCTATAGCCCTCTCACGCCGCCCGGAGTGACGTCTGTAGAGTGAACGGTCAGCACCGTTCAGGGAAAGACACGGGTATGGACGAGAACCCACACACCGACCACCCGAACGCCGAACTGCTCGACGACATCACGGACACGGAACAGCAGCTCCTGCACATCGTCGAGGACCTTGCCGTCGCCGGCACCCTCACCGAGGGCGACCGCGACCAGATCGGTTTCGAGATCGGCGTGCTGAGCGCCGAACTGCGCGCGTGCATCGACCCGAGCAGGTGGGAGTGACGCGGCAGGGTCCCCCGCGCGTCGACCCCCGCGAACGGACCGCGAGGGTTCGTCGGATAACCCCCCGTAACCCAACGACTATTGTAGCCGGGTAGCTACCTCACGCGACGAATGCTGCTCATCGGACCCGACGAGGCGACGGCCGGGTCCTACGCCGCCCCGCTCGAACGGGCGGGGTTCCGGGTCGAAACCACGACAACCCCGGCCGACTGCCTCGACCGCATCGCGCCGTCGGCCGAGTGCGTCGTCTGTACCGACCGGCTCGACGGGACGACGGGCCTTTCGGTCCTCCGGGCGGTCCGTGCGGCCCATCCCGACCTCCCCTTCGTCCTCGTCGCGACCGACGGCGACGAGAGACTCGCGAGCGAGGCGGTCTCGGCCGGCGTCACCGAGTACGTCCCGGCCGGCGACGGCGTCCCCCCCGACCTCGTCGAGCGCGTGCGGAGCGCCGTCGGAACCGGTGGTCGGCGGGGGGAGACGGCTCCCGACGTCGCGGCGGTGTACGAGCGCATCAGCGATGCGTTCTACGCCGTCGACGAGTCGTTCCGGTTCGTCTACGTCAACGAGCGCGCGCGCGAACTCCTGCAGGCCGCCCCCGCCGACCTCCTCGGACGCACCGTCTGGGAGGCGTTCCCAGAGACGAGAGACACCGTCGTCCACGACGCGCTCCACGACGCGCTGGCGACACAGACGCCGACGACGTTCGACCTCTACTACGACCCAATCGACAGCTGGGTGGACGCGTGCGTCTACCCCTCGGCGACCGGCCTGTCGGTCTACCTGCGGGACGTCACCGAGCGCAAGCGCCGCGAGCGGGCGCTCCGGGACGCCTACGAGGTGATCGCTGACCCGGAGCGCACCTTCGCCGACCGCGTCGACGACCTGCTGGAGGTCGGCCGCGACGTCCTCGGAGTCGGCTACGCCACCCTCTCGTACGTCCGCGGGGAGGAGTACGTCTTCGAGGCCGTCGCCGCCCCGCCGGGGGCCGACCTCGCGGTGGGCGAGACGGTGCCGCTGGAGACGACCAACTGCGAGCGGGTGGTCGCGACAGAGGAGACGCTCGTGTTGCGCGACGTCGAGACGGACGCCCCCGAACTCGCCGACCGGGCGGGCAACGCGGAGTGGGGCGTCGCCTGCTACCTCGGCGCGCCCGTCGCCCTCGGCGACGAGGTGTGCGGGACCCTCTGTTTCTACGACATGGAGGCGCGGAGCGAGGCGTTCTCCGACTGGGAGGTGACGTTCGTCGACCTGCTCAGCAACTGGGTGAGCCGCGAACTCGACCAGCAGCGCCACACCGAGCAGTTCGCCGCCCTCGACGACGCCTTCCCGGACCTCGGGTTCGTCGTCGACGGCGAGGGACGCTACCGGGACTACCTCGCCGGCCCGGCCGCGGCCGGCAGCCTCGCCGTCGACCGCGAGGACCTCCTCGGGCGGACCGTCGACGAGGTGTTGCCGGGAGAGGCGGCGGAATCGCTGCTGGCGGCCGTCCGCGAGGCGACGGCGACCGGCCGACTCCAGACCGTCGAGTACGACCGCCCGGTGGGCGGGCAGCGACGGTGCTTCGAGGCGCGGGTCGCGCCGTTGACCGGGAGCGAGTACGGTCCCGAGACGACGGTCGTCGTCGCCCGCGACGTGACCGAGCGGCGGGCGCGCGAACGGGCCCTCGAACGCCAGCGCGACGAACTGGCGAAGCTCCACCGCATCGACGCGCTCACCCGGGGTATCACGGGGAGCCTCCAGAACGCGGCCACGCGCGACGCCATCGAGGCCGCTGTCTGCGAACACCTCACCGAGTCCGACCTGTACCGGACCGCCTGGGTCGGCACCGGCGAGCGGTCGACCGCGGGCGGCGGCCCCGTCACTCCGCGAACGGTCGCCGGCGCTGTCGACGCCCGGGAGGGCGCCCCGGGGGCGGACGGTCCGGCCGCGGCGGCTCTGCAATCCGAGCCTCGAAACGACGACGGCCCGACCGACACCGCGGGACCGCCCGCCGCGCGAGAGGACGGTGAGGGCGACCACCCCTCGCTCGCGGCGGTCCCGCTGACGACCGACGCGACGACCTACGGCGTGCTGGTGGTCGAGGCGCCGGCCGGCGAGACCATCGACGACGCCGAGCGGGAGGTCCTCGCCGACCTCGGGCGGACCATCGCCCTCGCCATCCAGCGCGTCGAGAGCCAGCGGTCGCTCACGGCCGCGACGGCGGTCGAACTCCGGTTTCGCGTCCCCGACGACACCTTCGGCGAGGTGACCGCCGGCGAGGACGGCCGACTCGTCTTCGAGCGGCGGGTCCCGGTCGGCGACGGGCGACGCCTCTACTACTTCGCCGTCCCCGACGGCGACCCCTCGCGCGTCGGCGAGCGACTGGCAGCGAACGCGGCCGTGGACGCGTGTGCGGCCGTCGGCGACGGCGAGGGGGCCGACGGGTCGGCGCTCCTCGAGGTGGCCCTCGCTACGGACACCGCTACCGCCATCGACGTGCTGGTCGAGCAGGGGGCGTCCGTCGTGGAGGCGCGCGTCGAGGCCGGCGACCTCCACGTCACGGCCGAGGTCGCCCCCCGCACCGACGTCCGCGCCATCGTCGACGCCCTGCAGGAGGCGACGGCGGCGGCCGACCTCGTGGGCAAGCGGTCGGTCGAGCGTCCCGTCGCGACGGCACCCGAGAGGGGTGGGGGCGACGGCGGGGGCCTGACCGCGAAACAGCGCGCCGCCCTCGGGGTCGCCCTCGCCCGCGGGTACTACGAGTGGCCGCGCGCGAGCACCGCCGAGGAGATCGCCCGGACGATGGACGTCTCCTCCGCGACGTTCCACTACCACCTCCGCCACGGTCTCCGGACCGTGCTGACGGACGTCCTCGACCGGAAGCGGGGCTGACCGGACGCCACTCTAGACACGTCTAGGGCACGCTTCTCACCCGGCGCGCCGAGGACACCGTATGCACATCACGGGAGACAGCGATGCGGGAACGGACGGAGCGGCCGGTCACGTCGGGCGACAGCGGGCGGTCGACCCGCCGGGTGGTGGCGCGACAGGGGGGCAACGGGGCCGACACGTCGAACTCTGGGTTCGGGGGCGGTCCCCCTACTGCGTGCGCGACGCGGAGGAGGAGACGGGCGACCGGCTTCGCCGGCTCGTGGAGGGCGGAGCCATCGACTCCTTCGCCGTCCGCCAGTGGACCGACGTCGGGTCGGGCACCCGAACGGGAGGGGTGGCCGACGTCGCGACCAGCCACCGGAAGGTCGTCGAGTTCGAGGCGTGGGCGAACGACCGCGGGTACCGGCTCTCGCCCGGGTTCCGGACCCA
Organism: Halomarina litorea; assembly: GCF_024227715.1. Classification (NCBI taxonomy): domain Archaea; kingdom Methanobacteriati; phylum Methanobacteriota; class Halobacteria; order Halobacteriales; family Natronomonadaceae; genus Halomarina; species Halomarina litorea. The sequence goes on from NZ_CP100448.1 coordinate 2,720,966, forward strand.
CGAGCTACAGTCGATGGTGGGTCACAGCGTGCGCCGGAAGCTGGTCTCGCCGGTGCTCTGCCTGGCGGTCTACGACGGCGACACGCTCGATGCGGTCTTCCCCCACGCCGACGAGGGGGACGTCCACACCGTCGCCGACGGCCTCGGGCGACTCGCGCGGGGCGGGACGGCGACGTCCCACGGGGGTGAGGTGGCGTGAACGACACCGAACGGGGGCGCCTCTCGGCCCGCGTGCGGGTGCTCGAGGCGCTCGAACACCTGCGGCAGGCCCGGGAGGCGCTGGCCCAGGGCGACGACGTGGCCGACGCACTCGGGGAGGCGATTCGGGAGGTCGAGGCGCTCCGCGACGGGCTCGAAGACACCGTCGCGGAGGCGATATCTACGGACGTGACCGAACCCGTCGAGGGATGGGGGCCTGCCGAGCGGACGACCCCCATCGACGTACTGGCGGGGGTCGACCAGCGGCGGAACTGACGACGCGTCTACTGACCGCTACTCGGAGACGCCCTCCAGCGCCCCCCGGCGGGCCACCAGCGCGTTCACGACCACGCCGAACAGGAGCATCGTCGCCGCGGCGTACAGCGCGGTCAGGATGATGATGATGCCGCTCAACACGCCGTACACCGCGTATCGCCCGGCGTTCGTCGCGTACACCTGCACGACGAGCAACAGCACGGTCCACCCCAGCGCCGCGCTGACCGCCCCGGGCAGCGCCGCCCGAACCGACGTCACCAGGCGGGAGGGGACGTAGTACAGCGGGACGAACGCGGCCGTCAGGGCGAGTGGCAACACGAGAAAGCCGACGTGGGCCACCGACTCGGATGCGGGGATGAGCGGGAAGAGCGCCCCGACAACGACGAGCGCGGCGATAGCGAGCAGGAGCGACCCGAGGATGCCAGTGGCGTCCCGCGCCTGATCGAGCAGCGACCGGTCGCCCGCCGCCTCGACGCGCTCGATCACCGTCAGGAAGCCGATGGAGATGTTGGCCGCGCTCCAGGCGAGGACGGCGGCGGCGAGGAGCGCCGCGCCCGCCCTCCCCGTGGCCGTGGTCAACGCCTCGTACATCAGCTGTTGGGCCTCCGTAGTGAGGACCCGCGGGGTCGCCGCCTGAATCTCCGTCGCGATGGGCGCCCCGACGAGGGCGAGCACCAGCACGACCAGCGGGAGCAAGGAGACGAACGAGTAGTACGCGAGGGCGGCCGCCGGATACCTGATGTCGTGTTCAGTCGCCACCCTGACGACGGTCAGGGCGCCGCTGAGTACACTGCCCACGCGGAACATACCGCGGGTACGAAGCTACCCACCTAAAGCCTTGTATCTCGGGGGAGTGCGTCCTGACGACGGCCGTCAGTGTCGTCATCGAAAGTCACACTCACGGGCGCCTAGAACTTTTATCCGGCAGTGCCGTACTCGACGTATGTCGACGGGGACACTGGGCAGTGGACCGCCCACCATCGCGCTGACGGACGTGGGCGTGGTCTACGGGCGCGGAGCGCTCGTGCGCGCGCTCGACGGTGTCTCGCTGACGATCGCTCCCGGGTCGTACACCGCGCTCATGGGGCCGAGCGGGTCCGGGAAGAGTACGCTCTTGCACCTGGCCGGCTGCCTCGATACACCGACGAGCGGTCGGGTCGAGCTTCTCGGAACCGACGTCGCCGCGCTGGGCGACGGCGAGCGGGCCACCCTCCGCGGACGGGAGATCGGCTTCGTCTTCCAGTCGTTCAACCTGATGCCGGCGCTGACGGCCGTCGAGAACGTCGCGCTCCCCTTGCTCTTTCAGGGGGTGGGTCGGACGGAGCGCGTCGGGCGTGCAACGAACCTCCTCGAGGGTGTTGGTCTCGCCGACCGTACCGACCACCTCCCGCGAGACCTCTCTGGCGGCCAGCGCCAGCGGGTCGCTATCGCCCGCGCGCTCGCCAACGACCCCGCGCTCCTCCTCGCGGACGAACCCACGGGGAGCCTCGACTCTGCGACCGGTGACCAGATCATGGCGCTGCTCGATTCGCTTCACGCCGACGGAACCACGATCGTCCTCGTCACACACGACCGCGGGGTCGCCGAGCACGCGGATCGCATCGTCCACCTGCTCGACGGCCGAATCCGCCGTGACGAGATGGTCGACCCGCAGGCGGTGAACGCACGGTGAATCTCGTCGAGTCGGTTCGGTTCGCCTGGCGTGACCTCCGGGGGCACCCGCTCCGGTCGGCGCTCACCGCGCTCGGCGTCGTCATCGGCGTCGCGACCGTCATCGCGTTAGTGACGCTCAGCGCCAGCCTGCAGGCGGGACTGGTCGGCGACATCACGACCGACGCCGCGACCGTGAACGTCTGGGCGGGGCCGGCCGCCGGTGCGGACACACCCGGGTCGGGTACGCGACCCGTCTTTACGGACAGCGACGTGCGGGCGCTCGCGGCCATCGAGGGCGTTGCAGACGTTACCCCACGGGCGAGCACGGGGCTGGGAACCGTCGAGGTCGGCGGACGAACCATCGCCGGTCGGGGGGCGGTCGCCGTCGAGGCAGCGTACTTCGACCCCGGTGACGTCCAGCGCGGTCGGGCGTTCCACGACGGCGCACCCGAACTCGTGGTCAACCCCGCCGGTCTCGCCCTCCTCGGGGAAGGCGTCGACGTCGGCGACACCGTGCGGATAACCCGCTCGGAGGAAACTATCGAGGCGACCATCGTCGGCGTCCTGCACGGATCGGACGCACAGGACCCCTTCGACGGATTGGGCGAGAAACCCCGTATCTACGTCCCGATGGACCCGTTCTACGAGCGGACGGTCGCACTGCCGGACGGGACGCGCGAGCGCGCCTACCCCATCCTCTTCGTCCGGGGGACCGACCCGGCGGCGACCGACGCCATCGCCGAGCGGGCACTCACCGTCTTGGAGGCGGAGTCAGACGCGTCGACCCTGCTTCCGGAGGGGTACGTCTTCGAGGCGCAGACGAACGCCCAGTTCCTCGACTTGCTGCTCGAACTCGTCCGCACGCTGACTGGATTCGTCCTGGGCGTGGCGGTCGTCTCGCTCGGCGTCGGGAGCATCGGCATCGCGAACGTCGTGCTCGCGAGCGTGAGCGAGCGGACCCACGAGATCGGTATCATGAAAGCCATCGGCGCGCGCGAGCGCGACGTCCTCCTGCTCTTCCTCGTCGAGAGTGTGACGCTGGGAACGCTCGGGGCCGTCGCCGGCGCGCTGGTCGGGCTCGCCACCGGCGTCGTCGCGGCCACGCTCATCGACCTCCCGGTCGTCGTCCCGTGGGAGTGGGTCGGACTGGCCCTCGGGATGGGCGTCGTCGTCGGCGTGGTCGCCGGCCTCTATCCGGCGTGGAGTGCCGGGCGTGTCGACCCGGTCGTCGCGCTTCGGTCGGAGTGACTCGGGTCACACGCGGATAGAAAGTCGAATGGATGGTACCGGCTCATCCCGGCCGGGCGGCATCAGTCGTCTTCCGTTTTTTGGCTGTCGTCCTTCCCGTTGGCGTTCCCCTTCCGGTTTCCACCGTGACCCTTCGAGTCGGCCGTCCGGAGGTGCGGGCGGGCGACCGCATCGACCGTAGCGTACACCTTCGGTTTGAAGCCGCCGGCCTCTGGCGTGCGCTCGGCGACGTAGGCCGAGTAGGCAGTCCCGTGACGGAGGCCACCCGTGATGACCTTCGCCAGCTCGCCGGAGCGGTAGATACGAATGGGACGCTTCGGGTCCACGTGCATGTACCCGGTCGTCTCGCCGAAGCGCACGCCGCTCGCGAGCGTCTCCCCGCCGGAGCGAACCGTCACGCGACCGCCGTCGGCCAGCGCGTGAACGAACCGGACGAGCGTCTGCTTCTGTTTCGGGAGCTGGGTCCGGCCGTACCCCGGCGGATCTTCGCCCTCGTTGTCGACCAGCGCGAGCGCCTGCGGCATGGGCTGTTCGAGCTCCGGGGAGACTTCACCGATCGCGAGGACGGTGTAGTTCCGCCCGGCCTCGAAGTCGAACTCGGGGATCTTCACGATCGGCTCGTCGGGTTTGCCCGCCGGCGTCACCTTGAGCCCGATGCCGATGGCGGGGACGTCCGCGTACTCGGCGGGGATGTTGGGCCGGACCGCCGTGTAGTCCAGGTTGGTGTTGATGGGCACCTCACCGACCTCCTCCATCCCGGGGACGAACGCGTACACGTCGACAGCCGGTCCATCGGGGATGAAGTGCCCGAAGCGGACGCGACTGGTACTGACGCCCCCATCGGAGAGGTCGTCGATCATACCGCTCATCCCGTCGCCGTCGTCGCCCTGCTGGGCGGTCACCATCCCGGCGCCGCCGAGCCCCGTCAGCGCACCCGCAGCGCCGAACAGTTTGAGCACGCGTCGTCTGGTTTCGTCGACCATACGAGGAGTCACAGGAGGAATCAAGTTAGTTAACAATCAATATAGTGGTGAAACAATCATCTGCGCCGTAGACTCCCTCGTTCGGTAGTCTCACCGTCGAAAGAGAGACGTCTGCATCGACGTAGTTGGATAATCAACCGCCACGCGAGGTCGCCCCGGGCCCGAGAAACTGAGAGACGCAGACGGCGTATCTACTGGGTGAACTGTCGAATCGGCGTGAGTCACCTGCAAGCCGGGCCTTACGCGAACGGTGACTGTGTAAGCAGGTGTAATTTTCCCGGTTGCCGCCGCCGAGGCGTACGGGTCAGTCGTCGGTCGCCAGCAGCTCGCGGACGCTTCCCTCGACGCTCTCCTGTGGTTCCCAGCCGAGGCGCTCGCGCGCGCCCGACCAGTCGACCTCGAAGGAGTCGACGAGCGTCTCCCCGCTGCGTGGGTTCTCGACGAGTTCGACGTCGGTGTCGATGTCGCGTTCCTCGCGGGCGATTCCCTGGACCAGTTCGGCGACGTCCATCACGCTCGGGTCCTCGTCGGTGGCGATCTCGAACTTCTCGACGCCCGTCTCGCCGTCGGCGTGTTGCTCGACGAGTCGCTCGGCGCTGCAGACGAACGCGCGGGCGACGTCCTTCACGTGGACGAAGTTGCGCGACTGCGTGCCCGGTTCGTAGACCGTCAGCGTCCCGCCCGAGAGCGCCCGGTTGACGAAGAAGTTGATGACGGTGTTCTTCGAGACCGTCCGCCCGTTCATGACGTGTTCGCCGTAGAGGTTGGCGACCATGAACTGGTGGGCCGGGAACGCCCCCTCGGCGTAGCAGTCGATGGCCTGTTCGTTGAGCACCTTCGTCCGCCCGTACCAGTTCAGCGGGTCGCGGTCCATCCCGACGTGGATGGGGAACTCGTCGGGGTCACCGATGACCGCCATCGAGAACGGGAAGGCGAGTGCCGTGCCGGTCTTCCGGCAGTACCACGCGACGTTCTCGGTGCCGACGACGTTCACCTCGTAGGCGCGGTCCGGGTTGTCGTCACAGTCGTCGACGCCGCTGATGGCCGCGAGGTGGAGTACCACGTCCGCGCCGTCGAGGGCCGCTTCGAGGTCCTCGCGGTGGCGGATGTCGACGTGGTCGACGGTCACGTCGCCCACCTCGCGGACCTCCCCGAGGTAGTAGTTGTCCAGCGCCGTGACCTCCCAGTCGGGGTGCTGTGTCTGCAGTTCGTGGACGACGCGACTCCCGATGTAGCCCGCCGCCCCGGTGACGGCGACGTGTGGCGAGTCAGTCATGGCGATAGTGGACGGACTTCGCCCGCCCGACTATAGCTTTCGCTTACCGTCACCGCGTGATGGGCGCCGACTGGGAGAGTCCACGCGCGAACCGTCGCGGACGTCGACCCGTCCTAGTGTATCACGCCAGCCATACACTTATCTGACCAGTCCGCGAACAGTACAGTCGACCCGCCGCGTCGTACGCTACCCCGCTCGACGCGGCCTCCGACGCCGAGCGATCCGCAATCCACCCATGAGTTCCAAATCAACCGACCACCCCGACTACGCGGCGATGCGCACCTCCCTCCGGAAGCTGAACGAGCGGACCGACGGCGAGGGACTGGCCTGTCCGAACCCGACGTGCGACGGTACCCTGCGGACGAGCGACGGCCTGCTCTCCTGTGGCACCTGCGCCGCGACGCGGTAGGTCACTCCTCGCGTCGCCAGCCACACTGGCCACAGAGAACGGGGATCTCATCGCCGTTCGCCCCGATGGTGATGCGAACCTGGTAGCTCCCGCAGTCGGGACAGCACTCCGCCCCCCGAGTCACGATACCACCTCGCAGTTCGCGTCCATACGTGGCGAGTACACGACGTGTCGGATAGTTCCGACGTTAAGTATCCGAACAGTGTGGCGTACAATCTACGCCGAACCGCCCGGAATGTTGTTATTCGACCGATATTTTCGGGAGAGATCCCTCGGGCGAGCGAGAGCGACGACGCGTCGGACAGGGTTTTCCCCTCGAAGTACCAACTGGAGACGATGACGGATACGACCGCTACGGACGCCCACACCGAGACCCGCGAGGGTCGGGCCGACCGCGCGGCCGCGCGCTCCGGCGACGACGCGGGCGCGCGCCGCCGGTTGGCCGCGGTCGTCTGGGCGGTCATGCTCGCGCAGGTGGTCCTCTACCCGAACGTCCCTCGACTCGTCCGGGTGCTCGGTGCGAGCGACAGCCTCGACGGCGGCACGTGGTTCCTCGCGAGCGAGTTCGCCGCGTTCGTCCTCTTCGCGGGCGTCTGGGGTTACACCTCGGACCGACTGGGCCGGCGCGTCCCCCTCATCGTCGCCGGGGCCGGCGGCGGCGCGGCGGGGTACGCCGCCATCGCCCTCGCGCCCGGACTGGGTCTCGGGTTCGGCGCCGTCCTCGTCCTCAGGGCGGTACAGGGCGCGGCCACCATCGGGGCGTTCTCGCTGGCGATGACGATGCTGACTGACCTCGGCGGCGGCCACGGGAAGAACATGGGCGCGGCGGGCATCGCCATCGGCCTCGGGACGGCGATGGGCGCACCCCTCGGTGGAGCGGTCGCCACCGTGGACCCGCTCGCGCCGCTGGCGCTCGCCGCCGCCCTCCTGCTCTGTAGCGGGGCCGTCGCGCTCACGACGCCCGACCGCGCCCCCTCGGGCGGGCGCGACCTCCGCGCGGCACTGGCCCGCCTCCAGCGCCGGCCGGCGCTTGGCATCCCCTACGCGTTCGGGTTCGTCGACCGCCTCACCGCGGGCTTCTTCGCCCTCGTCGGGACGCTGTACTTCCAGACGACGTTCGGTCTCGGCCCGGCGATGACGGGCGTGTTGCTCGCGTGTTTCTTCGTCCCGTTCGCCCTCCTCCAGTACCCGATGGGCCTGCTGTCGGACCGGGTCGGCCGGTTCCTCCCCGTCGTCGTCGGGTCGCTCTGTTACGGCTTCACCATCGTCGCCGTCGCCTTCGCGCCCTCGGTCCCCGTCGCGGCGCTCGCGATGGTCCTCGTCGGGGTGTGTGGCGCGCTCGTCTCCCCGGCGACGATGGCGCTCGTGACGGACCTCGCGCCCGCCGACGACCGGGGGAGCGCGATGGGCGGGTTCAACGTCTTCGGGAGCCTCGGCTTCCTCGCCGGGTTCCTCCTCGGCGGGTGGCTGACCGACGCCTACGGGTTCACGACGGCGTTCGTCGCCACCGGACTGCTGGAGGTGGGCATCGCGCTGGTCGCCTCACGCGCCGTGGCCCGGGTGAGCGGGCGCGTCCTCCCCGTGGGGCGCGCCCGCGCCGAGTGAGCCGACGCGTCCGACCGGTGACCCGGACCTAGACGAGTACTAGGGGACGGGAAATCCCTCTGTGGATTCCGCACCCTACCACGGACAGCGATCATCAGTCGTCACGTTATCGTAGCGACAACTTCGGAGGCGCTCACGAACCCGGTCGAAACGACGCCGTCCGGCACGTTTCCGGCCCGGCGCTGACGAGCCGCCTCGACTCACACCACAGCCACACGACCATGGACCCCCACACCCCGTCGGGGTCGCCCGACTACGGCACGGTGCGTGCGACCCTGCGCGACCTGAACGGGTCGTTCGACGAACTGGCCTGCCGGACGCTCGCCTGTCCGGGCACCCTCTCCGCGCGGGCGGGCCTCCTCGGCGGCGAGGAGTGTCGGCGGGGCGGCCCGTCCTGACCCGTCAGGACTCGCCGCCGTCGGACAGTCCCGGTGTCGGACGGGAGGCCACCAGCTATTCCCCGGCGTCCCGGGTATCGGGCCCATGGTCAGCCTCTCGTCGCTTCTCGTCGGCGCGGCGTCGACCGGGGTCTCGCTCCTGGCCGATGCCCCGGCCGGCCGGATGCCGGCGGGACACAACGGCCCCTGGAACGACGACGTCACCCCGCTTCGGAACACGGGCCACTGGTCGACGCTGTTCTTCGAGGCCTACGACCGGACGGGCGACGAACGCTACCGGGAGGCCGCCGTCGACTGCGTCGAGTACCTCTGTCGGGACGCGGCCCGCCCGGAAGGCTACACCTTCCACCACCGCGACGAACCCGGCAAGGACCGCTGTAACGGGCTGGTCGGGCAGGGGTGGTCGATCGAGGCGCTGGCGATCGCCGACCGCTACCTCGACTCCGACACCCCCCGAGCGGTCGCCGAGGAAGTGTTCTGTCTCCACCCCGTCGACGCGGAGACGGGCCTCTGGCGGACGGTCGAGGTGGACGGCACCGTCGGGTCGTCGTTCGGCATCGTCAACCAACAGCTCTGGTTCGCGGCCGCGGGGTCGCTGCTCTGTCGCGACGGCGGCGCGCCCGAGGTACGCCGGCGGGTCTCGCGGTTCCTGGACGGCCTCTCGGACCTCGTCCGGACCTACCACGGCGGCCTCGTCTACCACGGCGGGTACCCCTACGGCGACGCGCAGTTTCTCGGCCAGCGCGTCGGGTCGCGCCTGTGGGGGAACGCCGACCGCCTCGAGGTGCTCGCGCGGGGCTACCACTCGTTCAACCTCTACGCGCTGGCGATACTGAAGCGGTCGTTCCCGGACCACCCGGTCTGGTCGTCGGACCTCGTCGAGACGCTCCTCGCGCCCGTCGAGAGCGTCCCGTACCGGAACGGGGTGGCCGACAACGTCTACGCCTTCGGCTACAACCCCACCGGCTTCGAGGTGGCGTTCGCACTGGAGGTGTTCCGCGACGAGACCGACACCTTCTGGGTGGACGAGCAGTTCCGCCGGTGTTACGACCCGGCGACGGGCCTGCTCTCGGAGGGGTGGGACCCCGAGACGCTCTCGGCGCGCCTCTATCAGGCGACGCGACTCGCGGACCGCGAGGTGTCGCTCGCGGGCAGTGGGGCGACGGGAGACGCGGGGAGCGGGCGGGCCGCCCGCCTATTCGGCCGACGTTGACGCGTTACGGGACGACAGTCTCTATTCCGTGGTTCGCAGCGACGGCGACCAGTTCGCGGTCCGCACAGACGAACTGGAGGTCTTCGACACTCTCCGCGAGGTCGAGAGCCGTGGCGAGTTGCAGGCTATCGAGCGTCCTGAGGTCGTCGACCAGGACGAGGTCGAGCGACCGTTCCTGTGGGACGTCGGCGAGCGGGACGATGACGAACTCGTCGAGCGCTTCGGCGAAGAACGCACCCACGAGTCCCTCCATCTCCACCTCGGTGAGCTCCCCCCGGTTGTGTTTCCTCCGGAAGGCGGAGGCGGCTTCGACGACGGACAGCGAGGAGATGACGACGTGGTTCCTCTCGGCGTCGAGGATTCGGTCTATCGTCTCGGTCCCCGGTTCCTCGTGGTAGCGCTTCACCAGCGCCGACGTATCGAGGAAGTACTCGCCCATTACACCCGCTCGTCGCGGTCCTCGATGACGACGTCTGCGAGCGACGTGTCGTCCGCGGTGGCCGTGCGGAGCGCTTTCACGTCACCTCCCCCATGCGCGTCGACGAATTCCCGCATCCGCGTTCGGAGGCCCGCGGTACCGGCTTTCCGCCGCAGGTGTTCGCCGAGGAACTCGATGTCGTCGGAACGACTCATACCCGTAGTTCGTCCGTCCTCGCTGATAAGGGTTCGTCGCGGGGAGCGGGCGGGCCGCCCGCCTATTCGGCCGACGCTGATGGGCGGAACGCGCTCGCGAGGTCGCGGACGCCCTCGCGGAGCGTCCACTCCGTCTCGTAGCCCGTCTCCGCGATGCGGTCGAAGTTGACGTGGTAGGAGGGGCCGGGGTGTTCGTCCTCGAGGTAGGTCACGTCGACGGGCGCGACCTCCTCGCTGACGAGTTCCGCGATATCGGCTATCTGGAAGTTGCCCTCGTTGGAGCCGACGTTGTAGACGACGCGGTCCCAGTCGTCGGGCGCGAGGGCGGCGTGGGCGTACGCGCGCGCCGCGTCTTTCACGTGGATGAACGGCCGCCAGTTCGACCCGTCGCCGTAGACGGTGAGCGCGCGGTCGGTCAGCGCGCGGAAGACGAACGTGTTGACGACGAGGTTGAACCGGACGCCGGGTGCGTCGCCGTAGTTCGTCGCCATCCGCAGGGCGGTGCCGTCGAAGCCGTACTCCTCCATCGCCTCGCGCAGGAGACCCTCGCCCTCGAACTTCGTCTCGGCGTAGGGGTTGATGGGGTCGGGGTCGACCGTCTCGTCTAAGTCCGTACTCGCCGCCCGCCCGTAGAGGTTACACGAGGAGGCGAAGACCACGTTGTCGACGCCCAGTTTCCCCGCGGCGGTGAGGACGTTCTCGGTGCCGTCGTGGTTGATGTCGAACGTCTCCTCGCGCCGGTCGTGCGTGCTCGACGCGCCCGTGACGGCCGCGAGGTGGACCACGGTGTCGCTCTCGCGCATCGCGCTCTCGACGTCGCCGTACTCGCGAACGTCGCCGCGGCGGAAGTCCACCGTCTCCGTGAGCGACCCCTTGAGCGACCGGGGAGAGCCGAGCGAGAGGTCGTCCATGACCGTGACCCGGTCGACCCGGTCGTCGCGGTCAAGCAGGGGGACGAGTTCGCTCCCGATGTAGCCCAGCCCACCGGTGACGAGGACCTCCATGGGATTACTCCGCGTCCCCGTCCTCGTCCTCGAGGGCGTCGGGGAGGAAGCGGTCCTCGTGGGCGACGATAGTGTCGCGGTAGCGATTGAGCACCTGCATCACGTCGTGCATGCCGGACTCGAAGTCCTGGCGCTGCTCGCCGATGAGGTCCATGTACCGCTGGTTCTCGATCTCCATCTGGTGGGTCTCGTCCTCGTCGCGGGGGTTCTCGACGTGCGCGACTTCGACGTCCATGTCGAACTCGTCGCCCACGTCGGCGATGGTCTCGGCGATGTCGACGATGGCGACGGGTCTGGTGACCTGGTTGTAGACGACGTGGTCGGCGGGGCGGTCGTCGACGTCGTCGACGGCGAGGCGCGCGAGACCCTCGACGGCGTCTTCCAGCGAGATGAACGGCTTCCGCTGTTCGCCCTTGCCGTAGACGGTGAGCGGATAGCCCGCGACGGCCTGCGCCGCGAAGCGGTGGGCGACGACGCCGAAGTAGTAGTCGAAGTCGAAGCGCGTCTTCAGGCGGTCGTCGGCGCGCGTCTCCTCGGTCTCCGCGCCGTAGGTGATGGCCGTCCGCACGTCCGAGACCGGGATGTCGAACTGCGTGTTGGCCAGCCGGAGGTTCGCCGCGTCGTGGCTCTTCGTCATGTGGTACCACGACCCCGCCATCGCCGGGTAGGGGACGGGGCTCTCCTTGCCCTCGTGGTACATCGTCGCGCCGCCCTCGGGGATGGGGAACGCGGGCGCGCCGTAGATGCCGGTGGTGGTGGTCTCGATGAGATGCGTGTCCGCGAGGTCGTTCTCCGCGAGGCCGAACGCGAGGTTGCGCGTGGCCTGCATGTTGTTGTGCTGCGTGAAGTTCGCGCGCTCGCCGTTGATCTGCGAGTAGGGGGCACTCGGCTGGGCGGCGGTGTGGACGATAGCGCGCGGTTCGTGGACGCGGAGGATCTGGTCGACGAACGCGCGGTCGACCAGGTCGCCGTAGACAAAGGAGAGGTTGCGCAGGCCGTGGACCTCCTCCGCGGCCTCGATGCGGCGTTCCATCTCCGCGACGGGCGTGGCGCTGGTCGAGCCGACGCCGGCGACCCAGTCGCGGCGGCCGAAGTTGTCCACGAGAACGACGCGTTCGTCGGTGCGGTCCGCGATTCGAAGGGCCGTCGGCCACCCGATGTAGCCGTCGGCGCCGGTGACGAGGATGCTCATAGTTACTCGGTTAGCGAGTAACTACGCGAGTGGTAAATAGATTGCCATCGCGGCGGAGCCGGGGGGTCCCGCCGTCAGTCCGCGCGGACGACGCGAATCGGCTCGTCGGCGAGCTGCCCGCGGAGGCTGTCGTGGTCGACCCAGAGGTGCTGGCCGTCGGGCATGCGCACCCGGAGCGCGCGGGCCGTCGCGCCGACGACGCGCCAGACCTGCCCGTCGTCGTGTTCCAGTCGGTCGCCGCAGACGAGCGAGGCAAGGTCCGGAGCGCGCGGGCCCGCGGGTCGCTCGCCCGCCCGCCGCCCGCCGCGTGGCTCCCGGGCCGTCCGGTCCGGTGCCGCGAGGGCCTGATGGATCATCGCGCCCCCTGGGCGGCGATCGCACACGCCGTGAGGCCGTCGGCCAGCGAGTCGACGCGGTGGGAGAGTTCGGTCGCGTCGTCGGCGGTCAGTCGACCCTGGAACCGGAGGTCGTCGATGACGGCTTCGAGGGTCGCGATTCGCGTGTCGATGGTCGAGAGCGGCGTGTCGGCGTCGGTCATGGGCGTACAGGTGCACCGACACGTCCCCGCCCCATCCCGGTTGCAGCTAGTAGGCGAAGGGTCGGCCCGTCGAGTGGCTAGATGAATTGCGAAGCGTCGGACCGCGTGTCTATCTCGAATTTCCGAACCTCGGCCGGGGCGCTCACCCGGCGACGGTGACGACCTGGTGGCGGTAGGCGTCGGCGTCGAGGTGGTCGACGACGAACCGCGCGAGGTCGGCCCGCGAGAGCGACCCGCTCTCGGCGTCCTCGTCGATCTCCACGCGGTAGTCGCCCGTCGCCGGCCCGTCGGTCAGTCCCGTCGGCCGGACGATGGTCCAGTCGGCCGTGCTCGCCCGCACGAGGGCCTCCTGGTCGTCCTCGGTCGCCGCGCGCTCGTGGTTCCCGACGAGGTTCGTGAGGCGCGCGCGGAGACCGGGCTTCTCGGCGGTCCCGTTGGGGGCGGTGACGACGACGATGCGCGAGGTCTGGAACCGCGAGAGCACGTCGAGGACGTTCTCCATCGCGTCCCCGAGGTCCGTCCCCGGCAACTGGTCGAGCGGTTCGTCGAACGCCGTACAGACCGCGTCCGCCCCCCGGATGGCCGTCTCGACCGTCGGGATGTCGAAGACGTCGCCCTCCAGCACCCGCAGTCGCTCGGCGTCGAGGGGGAACTCCTGGGGTTCCTGGGCGAGGACGGTCACGGCGTGGCCGGCGTCGAGGGCGGCCTCGGCGATGGCCCGCCCCGTCGCCGTGGTCGCACCGAAGACAGTGACCTTCATGTCAGTGGTGAGGCGGCGGAGCCGCTTATCCACTCTGGCTTCCGGCCGCGTCGCTCGCGAGTGAAACGAAAGGTATCCGCGACGCGCCGCGAGCGACGACCTACTCGCGGAACTGGTTCTGGACGGCGACGACCGCCCGCTGGAAGACCGAGGTGGACTCGCCGGACCGCTGTTCGGCGGCGCGGCCAGACCGGGACGGGGCGGTACGCGTCGTCGCGTCCGCGTCGCCCGCCGGGCCGGGCGTCGGCGCGGCGAGCGTCGCCGCCGTCTCGGTCTCCTCGGAGTCGGCGGCCCCGGAGGCCGGCGTCCGGTGGAGGTCCTCGACGATGGCGTCGTGGTGACACCCGGAGTCGAAGGTGAACCCCGCCATCACCTCGTCCGGGTCGCGCAGTCGGTAGGTGCCGCGGCGTTCGACGGCCGCGTCGACATCGCCCCGGTCGCTCGGGTCGAACACCCCGTCGAGCGCGTGCTCGCCGACGAAGGTGCGCGTCTCGACGCGCACCCGACCGTCGACCACCGACACCTGCGGCGACTCCTTCCGGAGCACCTCGGTCGCCAGTGTCACTACCAGTTCGTGTTTCCCCGCCGTCCGGAGTTCCCGGAGGCGCTCGGCCACTCCCATGGGTACAATATCTATCCAGAGATATTTCAAACCTTGTACTATTCACACCTTACGTCATCCCGTGTGCTAGAATATCAGGTGGAGAGGGGTGTCACGGGGCGGGGTCGCAGGTGGTTCGGTCGCGGGCGGGGTCGGTCGCGGTCGGTTCGGTCAGTTGGTCGCGGATTCGCGGGCGGCCGAGGCGGCCCCTTCGTCGTCGGGGGCGTCGTCAGTCGGGGAGGCGGACTCGCGCATCGCGTCGAGTTCACGGTCGACCTCCTCGCGTCCTTTCTTGAACTCGCCCATCGCCTGCCCGCTGGAGCGGGCGAGCTTCGGGAGTTTGTTCGCCCCGAACAGGAGGACGACGACGAGCAGGACGACGAACATCTCGATTCCACCGGGCATGCCGGGGAACAGCGGTACGGGCTGGTACATCCTGTCTTGACGGACGGCGCTCCCCAGTAAGGCCGTAGTGGGTATACAGCGAATCGCGGGCCGCGCGGTGGGCTACACACGTCGGGTGGGGGGCCTGCCGCAACCACGACGTTCATCCCGCTGGGTTCCTCAACGTCGGCCATGCCAAGCATGGAGGTGTCGCTTCCGGACCGCATCGACAGCCAGATTCAGCGCCTCGTCGAGCAGGGCGACTTCCTGAACCGCGAGCAGGCCTACGAGGAACTCGTCTCGATGGGTATCTCGGCGTACACGACGACCGAGGACACCCCCGACGAGATGGCCGACGACCTGTTCTCGCAGGCCGTCGACGACCAGCAAGACCCCGCCGCCCGGACCGACCTCGACGACGGCGGCTACTGAATCCCGTCCCGACCCGAGGGTTCATCCCCCGCCGACGAGCGTGACCGGTATGACCGCATCCGTGACGGTGCTGACCACCGGCGGGACTATCGCGAGCACCGGGAGCGAACGCGGCGCGGTGCCGAGCGAGGACGGCGCCGCCCTCCTCGCGGCCGTCCCCGGCGTCCATGACCACGTCGACGTGACGGTCCGCGACGTCCTGCGGCGACCGAGTTTCGCCCTCTCGCTGGACGACGTGGCGAGCGTCGTCGACGCCGTCCGCGAGGCCGTCGAAGGGGGTGCCGACGGCGTCGTCGTCACCCACGGCACCGACACGATGGAGGAGACCGCCTACCTCCTCGACCTCGTCTGCTCGCTCGACGCGCCCGTCGTCCTCACGGGGGCACAGCGGCGGCCCGACGAACTCGGCGCCGACGGGCCGAGCAACCTCCTGACGGCCGTCCGGGCGGCGAGCCACGACCGCCTGCGGGGGGCGAGCGGCGTCTACGTCGCCTTCGACGAGGCACTCCACGCCGCACGCGACGTGACGAAAGGGCACACCAGCGCGCTCTCGGCGTTCGTCTCGCCCGAGTCGGGCCCGGTCGCCCGCGTCGAACGCGACGGCGTCAGGTTCCACCGCGAACCCGGGAGTCGCTCGGTGAGCGTCCCCGCCGTCCCCACCGACGTCGCCGTCGCGACGGTCACGTCGGGCCTTGGCGCGAGCGCGCGCAGGGTCGAACACGCGCTCGCGGACGGCGTCGACGGCATCGTCGTGGAGGGGACGGGTCTCGGCAACGTCACTCCGCGCGTGGGCGACGCCGTCGGCGAGGCCGTCGACCGCGGCGTGCCCGTCGTCGTCACCTCGCGCTGTCGCGCCGGGCGCGTCGCACCCGTCTACGGGACGCCCGGCGGCGGCGAGACGCTGGCCCGCCGCGGCGTCGTCGGCGGCGGGGACCTCCCCGCGTGGAAGGCGCGGCTGAAGCTCACGTGCGTGCTCGCGGCGCTCGGCGACGACGCGACGGTCGAGTCCGTCCGCGACGCGTTCGAAGAAGGAATCTGACGCGACCGACCCGACCGGTGGTGGTCGCTACTGGGCGCGCTCGTCGATGGAGATGTCGGCACCCGCCGTCTGCTCGTCGTCCTGCCCGGACGTCCCCCGGCGGAAGCGACGCGCGCGACGGACGCCGTAGGCGACGGCGGCGAGCATCCCGAGGACGCTCGCGGTCCGCCCGACGCGCCGGCCCGTCCGCTTGGCCGAGCGGACCTTCTCGCGGACCGCGGTCGTCCGCCGGCGCTCCACCGTGGCGATCAGTTGGCGGCCCTGGTCGGTTTCGGTCGTCTCGAGGTCCGCGATGGTCTCGCCGCGGCGGCGGTCGATGTCGAACGCCTCGGCGAGCGCCTCCGTGGCCCGCTCGAAGGAGACGGCGCGCTTCCCCTCGCGCGCGTCCCGCTCCGACTCCTCGGGCTGTTCCTCCCGGGCCGCTCGCTCCTCCCGGTCCTCCCGGCCCTGTCGGGTCTTCCACCCCTTTCGACGCGCTCGACGGCCCGTCTCCTCCTCTGTCGACCGCCCGTCTGTCGACGACTCGCGTTCCTGTTCGCGCTCGTCCTCGTCGGTCGCCGTCTCCTCGACCCGTGTCTCGTCGGTGGTTTTCGTGGACTTCCGCATACGTGACCTCAGCTGTCCGACGGGATTAAGAATTGTGGCTGCACGGGACAGGTAGCGCGCGAGTCGAGTGGCAAGCGACCCCGGTTTCGAAACCCGCTTGCACCTCGTCGGCGAACCTCCGGTGTGAAGTGGCGGTACGCCAACACGGTCCTCGCTCTCTGTACGCTCGCGTTCTTCGCGACGATGGTCGCCCGACTCGTCATCAGTCCCGTCGTCCCCGACATCGGGGAGGCGTTCTCCGTCTCCACGAGCGCCGTCGGCCTCGCGCTGACGGGGATGTGGGCCGCCTACGCGCTGACGCAGTTCCCGAGCGGGCTGTTGGGCGACCGCTTCGGCGAGCGCAGAGTCATCCTCACGGCCGTCGGGGGAACCGTCGTCACGAGCGCCCTGCTCACCGTCGTCCCCTCCTACGCGCTGTTCGTCGTCGCAACGGTCTGTCTCGGCGCGGCGGCGGGCCTCCACTACAGCGTCGCCACCTCCCTGCTCACGCGCCAGTTCGCGGACATCGGGCGGGCCATCGGCATCCACGTCGCCGGCGGCCCCCTCGCCGGACTGCTCGCGCCCGTCGCCGCCGCCCTCGTCGGCGCGCGCTACGGGTGGCGCTGGGCGCTCGCGCTCGGCGTGGCGGCGGCGATTCCGGTGTTCGCCCTCTTCGCGCGCTACGTCGAGCCGACACCGCCGCGCCTGCCCGACCGCCCGATGCGCGACCGGATGGAGCTCCGCCCGCTCGCGGAACTGCTCTCGCGCCCCCAGATCGCGTACACGACCGGACTGGCGGTGCTCGGCGCGTTCACGTGGCAGGCCACCGCGTCGTTCCTCCCGGCGTTCCTAGAGCAGGGACGCGACCTGCCCCAGACGACCGCGGGACTGTTGTTCTCGCTCTACTTCGTCGTCCACGGCCTCACGCAACCCGTGATGGGGTCCATCTCCGACCGCTATCCGCGTGACCTGACGGTGGCGGGGACGATGGGCGTGGGTATCGTCGGGTACGGCCTGCTGGTGGTCGGGCGGGCGGTGCCGGTGCTCGTCGTCGGCGTCGTCCTCGCGGGGCTGGCGATGAGCTGGGGCGCGCCGCTCCAGTCGCGGTTCATGGACCTCCTGGGCGACTCGGAGCGCGGGGCCGGCTTCGGCCTCGTCCGGACGGTGTACATGACATTGGGGGCGTCGGGGAGCGTCGTCGTGGGCGTCGTCTCGGACCTCGCGGGGTGGACGACGGCGTTCGCGCTACTGGCGGGGCTGATGGTCGTGGGCTTCGCCTCCATCTCCGGGGTTGCGCTGCTGAGCGGGCAGTGAGTCCGTCGGCGAAAAATCGCCCGCGACCGACTCAGGCGTACTGCCCGATGAGCGACTCCAGTTCGTCACGGACCCGCGAGACGTCCGTCGAGGTGATAGTGGTCTGGACCCTGCTCTCGTCGGTCTCCGCGAGTTCGCTGAGCAGGCCGCCGCGTCGGTCGACCTCGACGAACAGGACGAGTTCGTCCGGGCCGGGGCGGGCGACGAGTTCGATCTCGTCGAGCGTGCCGCGGAACCGCCCCGAGGTGGGGCGGAACTCGAACTCCTGGACGAACCGGCGACCCGTCGTGTACCGGCCGTAGGGGTCGGCCTCGCACTCGGCGCTCTTGATGGTGAAGCCGAGTTCCTCCATCGCGTCGAAGACGGCCTGGAGGCGGGGGGTGGGTCGGACGTCGAGGTAGTCCTTGTCCTCGGGGTCGACCGCGAGGTCGATGTCGAGTTCCGTCTCCACCCAGACCGAGACGTTGCCGACCGTCACCGGCGTCTCGTAGGGGACGTCGATGGTGACCGAGCGGGTCTCCTCCTGTCCGGGTTCGATGGTGAGGCCCTCGGCGATGGTGAACCGGTCGATATCGACCTCACGGTGGCCGTCCTCGGTCAGGAAGCGCGTCTCCAGTTCGAGGCGGATGGCACCCACCTCCTGGGCCGCGTTCCCGCCGGTGATGTGGACCTCCGCGTCGACCGACTCGCCGGGGCGGACGGTCTCGGAGGGGAGGACTGTGTCGACGGTGGCGTTACCGATACCGATGCTCGCGAGGATCTTCTTCATGGTTCGTCCGGAGTGTTCGCCAACGGACACATATAGTTAGTGGAGGGAGAATCCACCACGGTCGGGAATCGTGTGACTCGGGTCGACCGTCAGTGCAGTCTACCCCTGTCGGGGAGACCGCCCGGCCTGCGAACCAGCGCCCAGACGCAGAGCGCGACGACGCCGGTCGCGACCGCCGGCCAGTAGTCCGTACTCAGGTACAGCCCCGGCGTCGGTGGGTGGTACTGCGTGATCGGCCAGAACACGGGGTAGGAGACGCTCGCCGCCTTCGCGAGGAACGCGTCGGCGACCAGGTGCGAGGCGGCACCGAGCGAGAGGAGCGACCCGACCCGCGCGCGTTCCTCGCTCGCGACGAGGACGACGCCGACGAGGACGGCGACGGCCGCCCCCCCGAGCGTGTGGAGGCCGAACCAGTCGAACGGGACGCCGAGGGCGCTCCCCACGGTGGCCCCCTCGACGAGGAGGTCCGCCTTCGCGAGGTCCGGGACGAACGCCCCCGCCATCCCGACGGTGACGTACCGCGGCGCGAGCCAGTCGTACCGGAGCGCGAGGAGGGTACACAGCGAGTAGGCGATGAGGGCGTGCGAGAGCAGGTCAGGCATCGCGACCCTCCGTATCGGGGCAGGACAGGTCGTCCCGGGGTCGGACGGCGAGCGTGGACCACTCGACGGTCCACCCGCGGGCGAGGCGAGCGAGCACCCAGCACCCCGCGACGAAGGAGACGAGGTAGGTGTACAGGAAGTTCCGGTCGGGAACGGCCACGGCGTCGGTGGCGTCGATGGTTCGGTCCGGGCGGACGGTGCCGAACACCTGCAGGTGGTCGCCGGTCGCGGTGGGTGTTTCGAGGTCTCTGACGGTCAGTCTGAGGTCGCCGGTCCGGTAGCCGTCCCCGGTGTACGCCTCGTACTCGGCGACGAGGACGACCGGGTCCGTGGCGACGACCGTTCCGGAGACCTGCGCGGGATCGCCGACGTGGGTGGGGTAGTCCGCCCCGAGGTCGTCTTCCGTGGGGTACGCGCCCAGTTCGGGGGCTGGCTGGAGTGCGCCGAACCAGATGGTGAGGGCGGCGAGCGTAGAGCAGAGGACCGCGAGGGCGAGGAGTCGGGGGCCTCGAGAGGTGAGCATGTTCGATTCACTCCGGCGACGGGGCTTAACGGCTCGTGTCTCGGGCGGGCGACAGCGGAACCGGCGGCATCGGTCGATGACCTTCATCCCGAGGAGGAGGGCGGTGCTGTTCGAGACGCCGGCAGCGTGGTCGGTACCGCAGATGTCGGCGAAGTTGGCTCCGAACGGCTCAGGTGAATCACTAGACGGTGTCGGATTCGTCCGTTAGTTCAAAGGAGTTGAAGCGGAAGATTGTCGATGATCCATGTACCGAGAATTTGTGAACTCGTCGTGAAATGTGTCGTTCACAACATCAAGCGTGCCGCGACACCGTGAAATCAACCGCAGTATGGCGATTCACCAGAGCCCTTCGAACTGGTTGAGGACAGGTCCCTCATGGACCGACGGCAGTTTGTGGCACACGCGTCTGTCCGGCCGACATTGGAAGCGCGCGTGACGATGGTTTGTATCAGCGATGATAGTCACAACCCTCATCACGAATGTGTTTGGATAAGGTAGTAGTGAAAAACGATCGGGAGTCAGAGGCCAATGGTATCCAGAGGCAGTTCGGTCGCGATTTCGGTCGATATCTCCTCTCAACAATCCTGCCCGCCGCGCTCGGGATATCGACTATTGTCGTTCTGACACGGTCGTTTGCGCCAACTGATTATGGGCACTATTCGTTGACAATGGTCGCTGTGACCGTCACCACAACGGTGATGACGGGATGGCTGAGTCAGTCCGTCCTCCGTCTGGAACCAGAGGTTGACAACGAGGCATTGTTATCAACTGTTTGGATTGCACTCAGTACAATCGTCGTCCTCCTCGCTGGGGCGAGCATTGCAGTTGGTATCCTAGCATACGGTGACCTTGGACCGTTTCGTCCCTATTTTGTCGCGGGGGCACTATTCGTCGCTGCCGAGTCCTTGTTCGTCGTCGTCCAAGCACTCCTGCAGGCGAGACTTCAGTCTGGCATCGTTGCCACGATCAAGGTTGTGAGAGCAGTTGGTCGGTTCGTTCTTGGAGTCGGCGTCGCGCTCGCCATCACGAACCACCTGTCCGGTTGGTTCTTCGGCGCGGCTGTCGCAACAGGCGTGACAGCCTTTTCGGCTGTCCCAATAGCCCGACTGATACCGAGCCAGATTCAATTTGACGGAAGAGTCCTGCAACGGATGGCGACTTTTGGTCTGCCGATGATCGGGTGGCTCCTGGGTATGAACGTGCTGAACTTCATTGATCAAATCCTCATCCAAGCCCTCTTGGGGAGCAGGTCGGTCGGCATCTACGCGTCGAACTACTCGCTGGCAAACAAGGCTCTACCCCTTATTTTTGCTCCGATTGTTCAGGCAGCACATCCGATAGTTATGAATATCTGGGACGGCGGCAACCACGAACGAGTCCGCCAGACCGTGACGCAGCTAACCCGCTATTATCTTCTTTTCGGAGCACCAATAACAACGCTGGTGGCACTCTACGGCGAACCGATGAGCTCTCTTGTGCTCAGCCAACAGTACGAGGTCGGATACCTTGTCATCCCTTTTGTCGCAGTCAGTGTTTTCATCTGGAACTTGGCGATGTTCGTCCATAAAGGGCTTGAGGTAACCGATAAGACGCATCTAATGTTAGCGGGTGTCGTTTTTGCATCGGTCATAAACGTCGCTCTCAACATAGTACTTATCCGGGAGTACGGCTACCTCGGTGCCAGTATAGCGACGTTCCTCAGCTTTGCCGGATACCTCCTGTTCGTACTTGTCATTGTCGAGTGGGTGCTCCCGTGGCGCCCTCCTCTTCGGACGGGTCGGAATATTCTTATCGGGCTTCTGCCAACCACTCTGACGGTGCTTACGACGTACACCCTGCTGGGCCGCACGCCTCTTGCGATGTTCGTGTCGCTCGTTCCGAGTTTGTTACTGTACTTCGTCACTCTACACCTACTCAACGAATTCGATCCTCAAGAGTTGGAGCAGATCCGAGAAACACTCATCCGGGGGGTACATCGTGAGTAACATCGCGCTCTACCACCCCGTCATGGGAACCGGGGGTGGGGAGGCAGTGCTGATGAACGTGCTTGAGGTTTTGGAGAACGACCATGAAATCACTCTGTTCACACTCTCCGATGTGGACTTTGACAGATTAAATGAGTACTTTGGGACGACAGCGAATGGGGTTCCTGTTCGGCGCTTCGACGGGCCCGGTGATGCGCTCCGGCGGTCGCACCGATGGACCCAAGCGGTGTCCCCCAGAGGACTTGGACGGCTCCACGCGTGCCTCTTCGCGCGGCTAGTGCGGACAGTTGACGACGACTACGACCTCGTTGTCAGCACATTCGGCGAATTCGATTTCGATTGTCCTTCGATCCAGTACATTCACTATCCAATGTTCGGCCGACATCTGATTCCTGCCGACATTGAGCGGCGCGGCACTGCTCGCGTCGTCTACGACTATCTCTGTGATGCCGTCGCCGGTCAGTTGTTCCGGCACACTACGTCGGGGACGCTCCTCGCAAACTCCGACTGGACGGCCAGAATCACAGAAGGGATCTACGGTCGGAGACCGCGGACACTCTACCCGCCCGTCGACACACGAGAATTCGATCCGGTCCCTTGGTCGGAACGCGCTGACGGAATCGTCGCTATCGGCCGCGTTGATCCGAGCAAGCGCGTCGAGACGCTTATCGACATCACGGAGGGGCTTTGGCAGCGCGGCCACGACCTGCCGCTATACATCGTCGGTCCAATCGGCGAGGGGAGGTATTCACGGGAAATCCGGAGACGGGCGGAGACGACGGCAGGTGTCCATCTCGTGGGGGCCGTCTCTCGGCAGGAGCTCATAAAGTATGTCTGCTCATATCGTTATGGACTCCACGGGATGCGATACGAACACTTCGGCATCGCCGTGGCCGAACTCGTCGCCGGCGGTGCGCTCCCATTCATCCATGACAGCGGTGGGCAGTGCGAGATAGTAGACGAGTCGGCTCTTCGATACCGATCGGTAGACGACGCTATTCGGAAGATCGAAGCAGTTCATACCAACTCCGACAAACAACGGGATATCATCGAAAACTTGCCCGATATCGAGAGCAGATTCGGCCGGTCCCGGTTTAAACGGGTATTCCGACGGACTGTCGAGACAGTGCTAGACAGTGCAAGTCAGTGAGTGACTCGGGAATATTCACCAACAATTGCCCCGGCGAGAATCCATAGTGGGAAGAAACCAGTCCCGGAGTACAGTTGAAGAATGTCCCAGAACCCGAACGCAAGGGTGCCTACAATGCCCGCGACTGTTGCCGCAACGAGAGATCGGTCGGTCGCCGGAGTTCGCAGGAGGCGCACGCCGTACACTAAAACGAGCGCGAGCGTGCCGACGTACAGAAGGAATCCAACGAGTCCCGTCTCTGCGAGGAGCGCGACGTAGATGTTGTGAATTGGAAGTGGTAAACGCTCGCCGGGACGAGGTGTGATTCCGTACTGTTCAGCCATTAGAACGTAGTTCATCCCACCAATACCGACCAATGGGTTGCGAACGAACAGTTCGATACCGACAAGGTACTGCTGTAGTCTAATGCCGATATTTGAGAGGTCGAACAGTGGGACAGAACTCGAGGTGAGCCACTCAAGGAGCTCTTCGACCGCCGTTGGGTCTTCTACCGCTGATTTAGCCGGTGTCGTTCCCTCCTGAGAGTGGTTGGCCGACGGTTTAGCGTTCGACGACTCGGTCACGTCGCTGCGTGCCGAGGATTCCCCGGCTGCCGACGAGGGGTAGAGGACCACCAATGGACCAAGAATAGCCGGGAAAATCTGGAGGGCGCTTCCGGTCCACTTGTCGGACTGCGAGCGAAAGATCGAGATAGCCCGGCGACGGTACGTGTACAAAAGCAGACTACACAGACATACAATTGCAACCAGTAGTCCACCACGACCTGCATCAGTCGTTGTCGCCCTGACGACACCAAACGAGACGACTGCCCAGAGGGAAATCAGGGGACGGGCCCGACCAGCGCGAGCGACGAAGACGAGTAGTATCGGGATGGTCAGGACGAGGAGATTTGCCAAGTTGAAAGACATCGCTGTGAATCCGCTAACGAACGTCCCCATCGCGACGTCGCCGAACGGAAACGAGGCGGTCGCAACAACGATGTCTGCCCCTTCACCCAGCCGGTGCAACCCAAACGCACCCTGATTGAACATCTGAGCAACGGCGACGGCAGTGTGTCCGGCCACTGCGACGACCATCATTGCTACAAGCGAACAGAACTCGATATACCCCGTTCTGATAATATGCTGGACGAGAACGAACACAACGAGACCGAGCCCCATGAACATGCTGTACTGGAGCGCGATAGTTGATTTCGGACCACCGCCAAATAGTGCCGAAACGATCGACCACCCAACAAATGCGGCAAGTGACAGCGTCGGAAGCGAATGCTCGAAGGACTCCTGTCGCCAGACGAGTACTGTCCCGAGTGCCAAGATAGCTCCGTAAACGAGGAGAATATCGCCGATGACGTGGCCAGGGTAGTCCGTTGCCCCTGGCAAAATCGGGACATCCGCGCCCATCGTTGAGAGTACGACGAGGGCGGCGAGGCTTCCTTCGAGGAATCGTCGCTTGTAGAGGACGATAGCGATATAGGGTACTGCTCCGATTCCGAGACCAATTAAGAGAGGGAGCGGAATCGCGTCATTCGTCGCAAGAAGACTGCCGACAATCGGGGCGAGAAATAGGAGCGTACAGACGAGAGTAGCTGTCAAATCAAGGCCTCGGTAGCCCGCGAGTTTGCCCCAAAATCGCCCAACAGTTGTGGATTTCATGTAGCTACACTCATTCGAACCGTGTTCCGATTTAGCGCACACTGACAGAAGTCAAATCGGGGAATCATGTAGGTGTGGGGGTATCCCTAAAGAGCCGCTCGTAGATGTACCCGCGAACCCGTCCAGGGACGAACCGGACCGGAAGACGCAGCAGGAGATTGAGACAGAACCGGAACGGGCCGATGAATCCCCAACGGAGGAAGTCGGTCTGTCGTCTGAGTTCCTCGCGTCCGTACTCCAATCCGCTCCGTCGCTCGTAAAGCCCATCTCCGGCCCGCATCTTGAGAAGTACATCTGGGAGGTTTGCGAATTTCGCCCCATCAATGAGCATCCGGACCCAGAGATCGTAATCCTCCATCGGCTCGACTGGGCGGTAGTTCCCGGCAGCCAGTACGGCCTCGCGGCGGAACATTACCGTGGCGTGGTTCATTGGTGATCTCGAACGAGCCATCGTGGCAATCTCTTCGTGTCGTAGTGGTACCCGACGAAGAGACGTTACTTTGTCAGGGTTAGTTCCGAACTCGGCCAACTGTCCGCCGATGACATCAACAGTGGGGTTGTCAGAGAGATATTCGAGTTGTCGTTCGAACCGGTCTGAGACAGAAATATCGTCGGCGTCCATCCGGGCGACCAGATCATGCGAGCACTCTCGAACTCCGGTTCGGAGCGCGTTGCCGAGACCACGGTTTTTCGGGATCCAATCGACCCGAAATTCAGCTGGGAACTCTTCACACCATCTCTTGAGGGAGTTTTCGAGTGATCTGGTTAGGGGTCCGTCTGCGATGACGACAACCTCTGTGGGCGTCTCGGTTTGTGTGCGGAGGCTCTCGACAGCCGTATTGAAATTGCGAGCGTCGTCCCCCCGATAGACAGGCAGGACGACCGAGAACGGGAGACCACTGCCTCCGTCTGCATTTTCAGCGTCATCTATATTCCTAGCCATCGTACCATCTCCCGACGACAGCACATAGTTGCCGAACCACGATCTTCATGTCGTACCAGAACGACTGCCCCCTGATATACGCCACGTCATACCGCAACTTCTCCTCCGGACTCGTACTCGACGCGCCGTTGACCTGCGCGAGTCCGGTCAGACCGGGCTTGACGAACCAGCGCTTTCGCCACTCGCCGGTCTCGCCCTCCAGAAGGACTTCCTCGTCGGTCCAGACGGCACGCGGGCCGACGACGCTCATGTCGCCGACGAGGATGGACCAGAGCTGGGGAGCCTCGTCGAGGTGCGTGTTCCTGAGCACGCGACCGACGCGCGTGATTCGCGCACTGTCGTCGCCGGGACGTTCGTCCTCGCTGCCGGGAAGCATGCTCCGAAACTTGTACACCGTAAAGGTCTCGCCAAACTCGGCGGTCCGTTCCTGTGCATAGAGCACCGACCCACCGTCCTCCAGTTTCACCGCCAGCGTGACGACCAGAATCACGGGCAACAACACGACGAGCCCCACCAGCGCGAACGCCACGTCGAAGGCGCGTTTGGCGAGGCGGTCCTGCCAGTCCCACGGTTCGACGTCCACGTCGACGAGGTCGCCCCCCGCGACGCCCGTCGTCAGCACGCCGTCGGCGTGGTCGCGGTGGACCTTCGCCTGCACGCCCGCCCGGTCGCAGGCGTCGAGCGCGCCGAAGAACTCCTCGCGGTCGGGATGCGAGAACGCGAGGATGGCCACGTCTGCGTCGTAGTCGACGAACAGCGACCAGAGCTGTGACAGCCCGCCCAGACAGGGGACTCCCTCCAGAACCGCCGTCCCGCCGTCGGGCGACAGGGGGCGGACCCGCCGCCCGTCGAAGAGGCGCGTCGGCGGGGTGACGTACCCCACCACGTCGAGGTCCGTCGCCCGCACGATGTCCGCCATCGCCTCCGGGTCGTCGCCGACGACGATGGCGCGGTCCCCGTCGCCGCCAGGCCGCGGGCGGGCGAGGACGAACCACGCGGGCAGCCAGACGAACAGGAGCGCGACGACGAGAATCAGCGTCGTCCGGGGGAGCCGGTAGGTGTAGTCGAAGTAGCCCACCGCGGCCAGTCCGGCCCCGCCGACGAGCAGCCGACGGTGCGAGAGGGCGACGACGTCGAGGATGCGCCGCGTCTCGGGACGAAAGAGGGGGACGAAGGCGAGACAGACCACGCCGACGGACGTGAGTATCGCCAGCGCGAGGTCCCGGCCCCCGAGCGTCGTCGCCGGGAGACGGGAGAGGAGGGGCGCCGCGGTGACCAGCCGCTGTGCGGCGGGCGTGTTTCCGAGGACCACCGCGAGCGCCGTCAGGGCGGCGACGGCTCCGACGCTTGCGACGCGATACCGCCAGGTCCGCTGCATCTATTACGCCCTTCTGACGGGAAGAAATAACCGTTACGTCTACACGACGAACGAACAGTTCGCGACTGGTGGCGGTCGGCGGGTGCGGGAACGCCGGACTACTCCTCGTCGGCGTCGCCGCTCCCGTCGGTCGCCTCCGCCGACGCGGGCGGCTCTGCCCCCGTGGATTCCGATTCCGCCTCCGGGGCGTCGCGTAGCTCCTGCAGTCGGCGTTCGGCCTCCTCACGGTCCTCGGGGTAGCCGACGTCGACGCGCCAGCCGTCCATCCGGATGGCGTCGATGGTCCGGCCGGACTGGAGCAGGAGGTTGACCGCGTCGGAGAGTTCGTACTCGCCGCGGTCGCTCGGTTGCGTGAGGTGGCAGGCGTGGAAGATGGCGGGCGTGAACGTGTAGAAACCCGTCATCACCAGATTGGTCGGCGGGTCGTCGGGTTTCTCGACGACGGCGGTGATCTCACCGTAGTCGTTGGTGTCACAGACGCCGTAGCGACTCGCCTCCTCCCAGGGCACCTCCTCGACGAGAAACGCCGCGTCCGCGCGGTCCTCGCGCTGACGCCGGACCACGTCCTCCAGATTGGCCTGGAAGATGTTGTCGCCCAGGATGAGCATGAAGTCGTCGTCGATGTGTTCCTCGACGGTGAGCAGGGCGTGGGCCAGCCCCTTCGCGTTCCGCTGGTGGCTGTAGGTGATGGGCACCCCCTCGAACTCGTCGCCGTAGTGGCTGATGATGCGCTCTTTCAGGTAGCCGACGACGACGAACAGTTCGTCGGCCCCCAGTTCGACCAGTTGCTCGAAACAGTGCGTGAGGATCGGCTTGCCGTCGACCTCCACCATCGCCTTCGGCTTGTCGTCCGTCAGCGGACGGAGGCGCGTTCCCTTCCCGGCGGCGAGTACGACCGCTTGCATTACTCGTTTCATCACCCTTCCGGGTTATAGTGTCGTCGGCCTCGGGTCGGAGCGGGTCGGCCTCCCACGCGGCCGCGTCACGTTCCACGTCGGGACGCGTGAGTGCTACGTCGGGGCGCGTAAGTCCACGTCGGAACGTGTGAGTGGTCGCTCCCCACACGCGACAGCACCCCGGCGGACCGTCGCACGCGGTGCGACGAGCCGAACCGGTAAAGGGCCTCCACGGTGTCTCACCGTACGATGAACGTATCAGTCGTCGGCAGCGGCTACGTCGGCACGAGCGTCGCCGCCTGTTTCGCCGACCTCGGCCACGACGTCACGGCCATCGACATCGACCCCGACATCGTCGAGCGGATCAACGCCGGCGAGTCGCCCATCCACGAACCCGGCCTCCCCGAACTCATCGAGGAACACGCCGGGGGCCGACTGCGCGCGACGACCGAACACGAGGCGCTCCTCGATACGGACCTCACGTTCGTCGCCATGCAGACCCCGTCGCGCGAGGACGGCTCCATCGACCTCTCGGTCGTCGAGGCCGGCATGCGCGACGTCGGCGAGACGCTCGCCGAGAAGGACGACTACCACCTCGTCGTCGTCAAGTCGACGGTCATCCCCGGGATGACCGAGGAACGACTCACGCCCGTCCTCGAGGAGGCCTCCGGGAAGACCGCGGGCGAGGACTTCGGCGTCGCCGTCAACCCCGAGTTCCAGAGCCAGGGGAGTGCCGTGGAGGACTTCATGCACCCCGACAAACTCGTCTTCGGCACCGACGGCGACCAGCGCGCACTCGACCTCCTCCACGAACTGTACGCACCGCTCGTCGAGGCCAACGAGGGGGACGTGCCCGTCGTCGAGACGGGCCAGCGCGAGGGCGCGATGATCAAGTACGCGAACAACGTCTTCCTCGCAGCGAAGATCTCCACCATCAACGAACTGGGGAACATCTGCAAGGAGTTCGACGTCGACTCCTACGCCGTCGCCGACGCGATGGGCCTCGACGACCGCATCGGCGAGCAGTTCCTCAACTCGGGGGTCGGCTGGGGCGGCTCCTGTTTCCCCAAGGACACCGACGCCCTGCGCGCGGCCGCCCGCTCGAAGAACTACGACCCCGTCCTCCTCGATGCAGTCGTCGCGGTCAACGACCACCAGCCCATGCGGATGCTCGAACTCCTCGAACGCCACGTGGACGTGGCGGGCAAGCGCGTCGCCGTCCTCGGCCTCGCGTTCAAGTCCGGCACCGACGATATCCGCGGGTCGCGCGCCACGCTCGTCATCGAGGGCCTCCTCAACCGCGACGCCGAGGTGGTCGCCTACGACCCCATCGCCGCCGACAACATGCGCGAGACGTTCCCCGACATCGAGTACGCCTCGTCGGCGGCCGAGGCGCTGGAGGGCGCACACGGCGCGCTCGTCGTCACCGACTGGGACGAGTTCGCCGCCCTCGACGACGAGTTCGACGCGATGGCCGAGTCCGTCGTCGTCGACGGGAGACACATCGTCGAGGAACGCGAGGGGACGGTCTACGAAGGGTTGACCTGGTAGGTCCGGTCAGGGCGACGGCCCGCGAACCAGTACGGCGGAACATGGCACCCCCCGGACGACTCGTTCGGTGAGGGTGTCGACGGCGGGACGGCCGCCCTCCGTCACCGTCGGGAGGCCGAGACAGACCGTGTCGAACTCACGAACCGCCGCTTCTATCGCGTCGGGGTCGCCGGTAATCACCACTCTCTCGTAATCCACCGTGTCGAGTCCTGCCGCCGCCTCGACGTCGCCGATATCCTCGACCCCTACGCCCGGGTCGCCGTCCCGTTCTCGACTGCGGCTTCGCTCACCCGGACGCTCGTCGCCCCACCACCCTCGATTCGGTACTCGCCGGGGTAAGCGAGCGTCACGGCGTAGGTGCCGTTCTCGACTGTCGCCCGGCGCGTGTAGGTGAACGACTCGCCGTCGACGCTGACGTTCGTCGAGAGCGTCACCGTCTCGCCCGAGGCGGTCCCCCGCACCGTCGCGCCGGGGACGACCCGGAAGGCGGTGTACTCCCCGTCGGGGCTAACGTGGATAGCGCGGTAGTGGCCCAGTCCGGGCGTCTCGTCGCCCCTACTCCCGTAGCGGGCGAGCGCGACGCCCATCGACCCGGCGACGCCCGTCGAGGCGTCCTCGACGACGACGAACCCGACGCGCTCGGCGAACCCCCTCGTGTCGTACTTGGCCGGTCGCCCCGTGAGGAAGGGCTCGAAGGTGGTCCGCGCCCGGGAGTACGACCGGGACTCACCGCTGACGAAGTAGTTGTACATCCGGTTGCGCCCCCACTCGCTGAGCACGTAGCTCTCGGGATAGGAGAGGTTCTGCGCGGCGGCGTACTCGTCCATCGCCTCGGCCGTCTCGTACTGGCTCTGCGGGATGGTCACCTGACTGGTCTTGACGGGCACCTGCACCATCCCGAGGCCGCCGACGAGGAGGAACAGGGCGAGGAGCGCCCCCGCCTGCCGGCGGTCGGGCAGCGAGAGCGTCCGACTCCCCCCGCGTCCGCCGTCTGCGCGCGTCCCCTCGTCAAACGGGGCGGGGCGGTCCGTCACCTCCACCCAGCCCGCGAGGTGGACGAACCCGAGGCCGGCGAACACCGCGACGAAGTGGGCGAGTTCGCCCGCGAATCTGAGCTGGACGCCCGCGAGGACGAGGAACGCGAGGGTGTAGACGCCGAGCGCGAGCCAGTCAAACCGACCGCGCCATCCGCGGTACAGCCCCCACGCGGTGTACGGGAGCGCGAGGACGAGCGCGAAGCCGAACAGGAGCAGCCAGCCCATCCCGCGCCCGTCGAACAGCGACTGGACCTCGACGATGCCGTCGGTGCGAAAGAGGGTGTCCACGCCCCGCAGCAGGCCCGCCCAGAGGTCGGGGAGGGCCGACTGGACGGCGAGGACGCCTCCGACGCCCCCGACGAGGAGGACGACGCCCGCGGCGAGGGCGGGGACGCCGAGTCGGACCGACGCCTCCCCGACGGCGAGGACGGCCACGCAGCCCACGAACAGCAAGAAGGGGGCGTACGCCACCGCCGACGTGTGCCAGCCGAAGCCCGCGTGCGCGAGGTGCGCGAGGAGCGCGGCGAGACCCGTCCCGGCGACGACGGGGAGACCCGCCGGGAGGAGCGAGCGCCCCTCGTGGACGGCGACGAGGGCGATTGCGGCGACGGCGAGACCGAACGGGAGCAGCAGCAGCGGGCCGTTGTCCCACGCGAGCGCCTGTCCGGCGACGCCGACGCCGATGCCGAGCGCGGCGAGGGCGCTCGTCGCGGACGAGGCGAGGCCGTCGGAATCGAGAGGGCGTGACCGCTCGCCGAGCGCGACGACCAGCGCGTAGGCCGTCAGCGAGAGGAATACGTAGTCGAAGGCGTGGTGGTCGGCGAACCCGAGGCCCGTCCGCAGGGCGTGGGCGGGGACGACGGCCAGCAGGGCGACGGCCGCCAGCGCGACCCGTCGGTCCCCACTGACGCGCCGGGCCAGCAGGTAGACGAACAGCGCGGCGAGGAGCGCGCTCACGACGGGGTAGATGGCGAGGACGACGCCCGCCGCTTCGCGCGTCCCGCCGAGGAGCGTGCTCGCCACCCACAGCGTGGCGACCAGCAGGGGTTCGCCCTTCGTCAGCGCCTCGGGGAAGTTCGAGAGGACGGCGAAATCGAGTGCGCCGCCTGCCTGCGCCAGCGCGCGCTCGACCCAGTAGCGGTAGTAGTACGGGTCGTTGCCGGACAGGACCACCCGGTCGCGGAACACCGCCGGGAGCGAGACGAGGCGAAAGATGGCGACGAGCGCGAGTGCGCCCGCCAGCGCGAGGAGCGACCGGCGGTCAGTCCGCAAGGAGAGCGACGAGAGGGAGGCCAGTGAGTCGAACGAGGGGCGACTCGGGCGCGGCGTGCCGCCGGTCGCATCCGTCGTCCCCTCGCCGTCCAGCGCGCGTCGGGTCGCGGCGGGGTCGGCGAGGCGGTAGCCGCCGCCGCGTTTCTCGACGACGCCCCGGGAGACGAGTTCGCCGAACGCCCCCGAGTCGGCGTCGAGGTCCGCGAACGTCCACGGGCCGTCCGCGCGACGGTCGGTCTCGAGGGCGGCGCGGACCGCGGGTTCGAGGTCAGGGCGTTCGGCGAGCAGGTCGGCGACCGGCCGCGCGTCGGTCATCGTTCGGGCCTGCCGCCTCAGTGGAATAAACCCACCGCTACCCGACGCAGGGTGCGAGTCCCGCCTCGCTGGTGGCCGTCGAGTCGTGCCGAGACCTGCTCGCCGGTCTCGCGGTATCGAGCCTCCCCAGCGGTCCGTCGGTCAGGAGAAACGTCCGGTTGGTGACGAACGTCCGGCTGGTGACGGGGCGCTTGCGCTGCTACCCCGAACGATCTCCAGAACTCCACGCGGCCTCCGCAGAACCGCACTCAGGGCGCGTCGAGCAGCGAGCGTGCCCGCTGGACGTAGCTGTTCGCGTCCCAGCTCCGAGCGGCGCTGATGTCGTCGAGGAGCGTCCGCGCCTCGTCGGGCGTCAATCGGTCAGTCCGGACGAACACCGAGAGGAGCGTAGGCGTCGTCACGAGTCGTGTGTCGGCCAGCGAAGCGTGAACGAGTCCGAGGCGATTGAACTCGTCACAGAGCAGGAGCGCCGCATCGGTCTCGTTCGCGAGCGTGACGGCGGCGTTCTCCCAGTCGTCGAGCGGGAACTCGGCATCGAGGTCTACGGACCGTACCGTCAGCTCGTCAGTCCGGTCGCGGACCGCGGTCGCGGCACGACCGTGTTCGTCGTCGTAGGAGGCGACCTCCTGGAGTTCCGTGAGGACCTCGTCCGGGACGGACACGTCGTAGCTGGCCAGACAGAGCGAGAGCGGGTTCGGCTCGACCTCCGCGACGATACCGAGACTCACCAGGGCGGACGTGTCCGCGACTACCCTCGGCATCTATCGCTCTGCGACCTCGTCGACGAAGTCTTCGTCGAGTTGCCGCTTCAGCACACGCAGGTTCGCGGCCTCTTCGGCTCCAACGAGCGCTCTGAGCTGGTCGTACGTGATCTCGTCGTCGTAGTAGGCGGCGGCGATCTCCTGGGTGAGTGCGTCGTCGTGAGCGGCCTCTTGGAGGTACTCACGGAGCGCAGTCACGAGGACATCCGTTCGGTCCTCCCCGAGGACCGAGGCGAGTGCGTCGGCCCGGTCGACGAGCCGGCCGGGGGCCCGAAACTGCACGCGCTTCTTCTCGGAACTCATCATGTGTACATTGTGAGCCAACTCACTAAGCCGTTTCCGTGCGCACGACGTGGACTGGACTCGCTTCGTCGAGCGGTACGTCGGAGATTCGCCGGTGACATCCTCCCCGCCGTAAACGGCGGGGCTTCCCACACGGTGGGAATGCCAGTCAGTCGTCGTCCCCAGAACCTTCGGTTCTGGTGGGCTGCACGAGACCTCTGGTTTCGTGAACGCTGGCAGAGGGTTTCGACTCTCGAAACGCCGTGAGCGTCATCTGCGAGGGTGTCTCGCTCGTCTCACGGTGAGTCGTGGCCGTGTCACTACGGCTCCCGTCCTGTGGCGAGTCATCGCCTGCCCGTTTCCACGGCAGGCTCTCTCCCCACGGGTCTACGCGACGTGCGATGTTCGCACTCGCGTTGATGTCCGCCTGAAACATCGATACGTGGCACTCTGGATTCTTGCACTTGAACTCGGCTTGCCGGGGCCGATACCCGATGTGCTTGCATGAGTGGCACATCTGCGACGTGTACTGCGGATGAACGTACCGCACCGGAATCCCCGCATCTCGTGCTTTGTCCTCGATACGGCCCTGCAAGCGGGCGAACGCCCATGCGTGCAGGCGTCGGTTCATATACTTCCCGTAATCCAGTGACTCGCGGATGTACGCCAAGTCCTCCATCATGATGACGGGATTCTCGAACTGTTTAGCGTACTCCACAGACTCACGAGACGCTTTCTCGATGATGTCCGTGAGTCGGTTCTGGTAGTACGAGAAGCGTTCTTCGACGCGCCACTCCGAAGCGTCTCGCTCTTGGAGACGCTTGAGCGTCGTGAACATCTCTTTGCGGAGTTGCTTGGCTTCGTTCCCGTTGATTAGCAACGGTTTGGTGGGCGTGTCGTGCTGGAGGGCACAGCCCGTGACCAGCATCGACTCCCCAATATCAAAGCCGACCCGTGTCGGATTCTCTGGCATCTCGGTCGTGTCTTCGACCTCGTATTCGACGGTGACGTGGAGCGTCCACGTCTTCCGATGTTTCTGCAAGCGAAGTTCGCCCACCTTCGTACTTGACCCATCATCGAGAAGGTCGTCCCATAGTTCCTCTTGTTCGGGATTCAGTCGGAGTGGAATCCAGAAGTTGGTTCCACGACCGGGTTGGGGAACGTTCCAACAGATTTCGTACTCACGCGTGGAGTCGCGGTCGAACTTTCCGGCCCTGTTCACGAATCGGAGCGGGTGTTCGTCGTCTAACTCCTGTGCGTTGTACGTGTTGTGGAGTTTCGGGACGTAGGATTTGAGGGCGTCTTTCGCTTGGTACGGCAGGTTATACGGCGTCACCACGTCGTTCGTGGCGCTCATCGTCGTACAGTCTTGCTCGAAGGCGTCGTGAAGTGCGTCACGGTATTCAGACAGCGTTTGCTGGAGGCGTTGCTCTTTGCACTGTGTGGGTGGTGCGAGCGTGGCTTCCAGCGTCTTAGTCGCCGTCTGAGTCGTTGACATCGTAGCCTTCGGATTCGAGTCCTTTGCGGAGGAGCTCGGGGTACGCGCGGGAGTGGCGTATCCCGTGGTCGCGGGCGTAGTCCTTCACGGCTTCGTGAAGTGCCCCGCCTCGCTCCATATCGAAGTCGGCTCTCATCCGCCTAAGCGTAAGTTCTTACGTAAGCTAAAGGTAACGGCTGGCATTCGGGCCGAGCATCAGAACGTGGTTAGTGTGGGAATTGTCGGATTCCCTCCCGCCCTAAAGGGCGTGATTCCCTCCTTGTAGGAAGATGGCGAACTTCGCGGCCGCACACGGCGAGCGGATCTCCCACTTCCACCTCAACGACACCCGCCGGGCGCGCGACGAACACCTCCCGTTCGGGTCGGGAACCATCGACTTCGCCGCCATCTTCGACGCGCTGGGCGACTGGACGGGCACGCTCTCACTGGAGGTGTTCACGCTCGACTTCGAGTACGTGGCGACGAGCAAGGAGCGACTGGACGCCCTGCTCTGACGCGAGGCGACGGACGTATCTCTCGGGAAGGGGAGCGATGGATATGCGCCAGTTCATCGTCGTCGGCCACGACGTGCCCACGACCGGCGACTTCTCGCTCGACGACCTGCCCGGTGCCGGCCGCCTCGACGTCCTCTGTCGGTGCGTCAACGCGACGTTCTTCCTCTCGCACGCCATCCGCGAGGAGGCACGCTGCCTGCTCGTCCTCTCCGACGAGTTCACGGTACGGTTCGAGGGCTCGGAACTCCGGCGGCTCAACCCCGACGAGCGCTCGACGGGCGCGCTGATTCGCAACGCCCTCGACGAACGCGAGGAGGCCATCGGTCACGTCGAGGTGGAGGTATCGCCGGGCGTGTACCTCTCGCGGCGGGACTTCGCGGCCACCCTCGAACGCGCCGCCCGCGAGGGGAGCGTCGTCCAGCTCCACGAGGACGGCGACCCCGTCGTGGACGTCGAACCGCCGGAGGACCCGGTGTTCGTCGTCTCCGATCACCACGACTTCGCGGAGGGAGAGGCGGAGTTGCTCGCCGACCACGCCGACCACCGCGTCCGCCTCGGACCGGAACTCCTCCACGCCAACCACGCAATCACCGTCGCGCACAACTACCTCGACACCGACGGGTTCACGCGCTACTGAGCAGGTGGGTGTGGGGCCTCGGTCGCGCTCCTGTCGGGAGCGCACGAGGCGGGCGGTGTTGCCCCCTTCGGATAGGTTCTCCCTCGTGCCCCCGAGGCGACTGTATGCAGAGTTACCTCCTGTGGGCGCTGCTGGCGCTCGTGGGTTACTCGCTGTTCACACCGCTGGCCGAAATCGCCACCAAACAGGTCCCCAGCACCGTCGTCGCGCTGGTCGCCAACAGCATGCTCGCGCTCTCGGCGCTCGCGGTGGTCCTCCTGCGCCGAGAGAACCCGTTCGCGTACGCCGGCAGCGACGTCTTCCCGCACATGCTCGCGGCGGGCGTCTTCCTCTCCGTGGGCATCCTCGCGTACTACCGGGCGCTCTCGCAGGGACCCATCACTGTCGTCGTCCCCATCTTCGGGCTGTTCATCGTGACGAGTTCCGCTATCGGCTTTCTCTTCCTCGGCGACGAGTTCAGCGCCCGGAAGGGCGCGGGCATCCTCCTCGCCGCCGTCGCCATCTACCTGACCGTCACGGGGTGACGTGCGAGGCGGTGGGAGGGGTCGAAACGAGACGGAAGGGTTAACACTCCGCTGGTCCACCCTCCGAGTGCGGGCCGGTGGGGTAGCTTGGTATCCTTCGGCCTTCGGGTGGCCGTAACCTCAGTTCGAATCTGAGCCGGCCCACTTCTCCCGCATTCCATCCGACGAGCGTCGCGGAGCGCGCGAGTCGACCCCGGAATGCGGGTGCATGGGCGACGAGCAGATTCGCACGACGAGCGGAGCGAGGTCGCCGTGCGACCTCGGATGCGAACGGCGAAGCCGTGAGCATCAGCGAGTCAGTTCGAATCTGGGCCGACCCATTTTCACCCCACTTCGCAACGGCGAGCGGAGCGAGCGAACACGAGCGACCGAGTTCGAATCTGCGCCGTTCCCGTGAGCAGAGCGAGCGGGGAGACGTGACGAGCGAAGCGAGTCACGGTAGCCCATCTCCTGCCCGCGTTCAACGACCGCGAGCGGAGCGAGCGGTCCGAACGCGGGGAAGGTGGAGGTTCCAGAAACGTACTCCGGACCACGCTCGCGTGTTTCGCCGGTCACTCGAACCTCGCTGAGTCGAACGAGGACCACGAAGACGACGTGCTCGATCCTGCCGACCGGTGTACCGGAGCGAACTCCGACGTCTCGAAGACGAGCACGAAACCCGAGAACGGCGTTCGATACGACCCATAAAGTTATGTGTATGTCATTCCGGAAGACACCTTGGATGTCGCTTCAGCGTTCCCGGTCTGCCGTCCGCTCTACCGCGTTCCACCAGTACGTCGCCGTCCGGATGGTCGACGTCGGCTTGGCGGGCCTGAGTCCGCTTCTGGTGGCGTTCGCGCTGTCCGAGTACCACGTGGCGAAAGTCGCGACGTTCTGTGCGACGGCGACGCTCGTAACCGGTGCGTTGGTGTACCTGCCGGCGAACTTCATCGGGCAAGAGCTCTTCGACGCTGGCGGGCTGTGGTCGCTACCGTTCGTCTACGGATTCAGTCTCGCAGTAGCGTTGTGTGTGCTCACGCCGATACTGCTGTTGCCCGTCAGGACGTGGGTCGTCCTGTCCGTCGTCCTCTTGGTAGCCATCGCCGGCGGGCGGACGGAGGTGCCAACCCCCGTCGCGACTGCCGTCCGTGACTGAAGACGGGACGTGAATCCCCGGTCAGACGAACGGGTACGCTGTCCCCGGGAGGAGTACCCCACGGCGCAGTGAGTCACGGGGGTCCACTTCTCTCGCATCTCACTGCTGTGAGCACCGCGAAGCGTGCGCGAACAGAACACGGAACGCGGGCGAGTCCGAACCGTTTGCGTACGAACTGGCGCCTCTGTTGGAGACGATACAACGGGTTTTTCAGTCGCAGTCGTGAGAGGTACGATACTCCCATCGTGACCCGCCACGATACGAACGGTAGCGACGTCCATGGGCGTACAGGCGCGGTTCGACCGACTGCGACACTGCGACGGAACGATACCCGATGAGGCCGTGGTACGTCCTCGGTCTCGAGGACTCGTCGTGGCCCGAACGCGGGCTGTTCGGCGTGGCGATGGCCGTGATGCTCGCGCTGGGGGCGTTCGGGTTCCTGAACCCCTCGGGGCTGAGCAGCCTCCTCACAGGGTCGAAGACGGCCGTCCTCACGAACTTCGGGTGGTGGTTCATCCTGCTCGGGTTCGTCCTGTTGCTGGTCGTCCTCGCGTTGACGTTCTCGCGGTACGGCCGCCTCCGCATCGGCGGCCCCGACGCGGAACCGGAGTTCGACCTGTTCTCGTGGCTCTCGATGGTGTTCACCGTCGGCTTCGGCGCGTCCATCCTCATCTGGGGAGTGGCCGAACCCATCTCCATCGTCAGTAGCCCGCCGCCGAAGCCCTACCCGGTGCAGGGGGCGTCGATGGAGTCGATGGCGCTGGCGTTCATGTTCGTCCACGAGGCGTTCCCCGGCCTCGCGATGTGGTACCTCCCCGTCGCGATGGCCTTCGGCGTCATCGTCTACACGCAGGGCGTCGGCGAGTACAAGATCAGTTCGATGCTCACGGGCGTCGTCGACGAGGACCGAATCCCGGGGCTGTACTGGCTGGTCGACCTCGCGGCGGTGGTCGCCACCATCGGCGGCATCTCGACGACGCTCGGGTTCAGCGCGCAGACGATGTCCGCCATCCTCGGGCGAGTGTTCGGTCTCGACGCGACGGTGCTCACCTACGGCGTCTTCGGCCTCATCGGCGTCGTCTTCCTCGCGGACGTCTGGCTGGGACTCCGCAAGGGCATCCGGAACGCGGCGCGCGCGACGATGCTGTTCATCGCCCTCTCGATGGGGTTGCTCGTCGTGGTGGGGCCGACCATCTTCATGTTCGAACTGGGGCTGGACGCGACGGGCGTCTGGCTCAGCGACCTGTTCCGCCTGATGCTGTACACCGCCCCCACCTCCGAGGGCAACTGGGCGGCCAACTGGACCGGCTTCTGGTGGGCGTGGTGGGCGGCGTGGTCCATCTTCGTCGGCAGTTTCGTCGCCCGCGTCTCGAAGGGGCGGACACTCCGCGAGATGTTCGTCGTCCTCGTCGCGGTGCCGACGTTCCTCAGCTGGATTCAGCACCTGCTCATCGGCGGGTGGGTGCTCGCGCCGGGCTACCAGGAACCGGTCGCGGCGGCGATGGCGGCCGCCGGCAAACCCGCGGCCATCGCACAGGCGCTCCAGATCACCCCGCTGGGGACGGTGCTCGCGGTGCTGTTCGTCCTCGTCATCGCGGGCTACATCGTGACGTCGCTCGACTCCGCCGTGTTCATGATATCCGCCATCACGCTCGGCACCGAGGACCCCAACCCGCGCAACCGGGCGTGGTGGGGCGCGCTCCTCGCGTTCTTCGGGATGGTGTCGCTCGAACTGGAGAAGTTCAGCTCCATCCAGTCGCTGTCGGTGACGATGGCCCTCCCGTTCTCGCTGTTCTTGCTCGTCATCCTCTACGGGAGCTACGTCGTCGCCCGCGACCACCTCGACGACCGGGACACCTCCGGCGCCGAGAGCCGGACGCTCCTCACCAGACAGTCGGGCAGCGGGGCCGACGACGACTGACGCGGGACCCCGCTCCGCGGACGACGGGCGCTCGGTCGCGGGACGGCAAACCGTCATACGTGTGTGGTACGTATACACACACTATGATGTACGACCGCATCGTCATCCCGGTCGACGGGAGCGAGGAGGCCGAGCGAGCGGCCCGTCGGGGGCTGGAACTGGCGAGGCGGTTCGGGGCCGCCGCGGACGTCCTCTACGTCGCCGACCGTGCGGTGGTGGAACTCGGGTCGTCCGCCGACGAGACGGATCGCCTCCGGGAGGTGGGCGGGGTCGTCCTCGCGGAAGTCGAGACGTTCGCGGCGGACCTCGGCGTCCCTACCACGACGACGCTGCTGGAGGGCGACCCGACCACACAGATCTGCGAGTACGTCCGGGACCGGGACGCGTCGCTCGTCGTCCTCGGCGGTCGGCCGCTGGCGGGACTCGGCAGGCGCCTGCTCGGCGGTGTGAGCGAGCGAGTCCTCCACCGGAGCGACGTGCCCGTCCTCGTCGTCCCCAGCGGCGAGGGCGACCGTGCGGCCGACTACGAGCGCGTCCTCCTGCTGACCGACGGGAGCGAGGAGTCGCGAGCGGGCGTCCGGCACGCGGTCGCGTTCGCCGAGTGCTACGGGGCCTCGGTCGACGTCCTGAACGTCGTCGACCTGCAGGCCGCGAGCGGGGTGTTCGCCGCGGGCGGCCTCGATGAGGCGTTCGTCGAACGCCTCGAGGCGCGGGGACAGCGGTCGGCGGGGCGGTTCGCTGCCGACGTCGAGGACCTCGCGCCCAGTGTGTCCGTCGACTCCGACGTCGTCACGACGAGGTCCTTCGAGGGGGTCGCCCCCGCCATCCGCGAGTACGTCGAGGAGCGGGACGTCGACCTCGTCGTGACGAGCACGCACGGCCGGTCGAACGTGGGGCGACACCTGCGCGGGAGCGTCGCCTCCTCGCTCTTCCGGACGCTCGACGTGCCGGTGCTGGTGGTCCGGCGGGGGACCTGAGCTACTCCCGGCGGAGGTGGCGTAACCGGACACACTTGCCACATCCGAACCTGTTGAGCGAGCGTGCCCCGAGGTGACACCGCGCGTCGTACGGGGCGGCGCCGGGACACCACATGGCACACAGCCACGACGACGAGGTGGAGTACCTCAAACGGACGGGGGACGTATCGCTCGACATCGAAGCCGACGTGACCGACACGGTGGCGGACATCCTCTCGCGGGTCCGGGCGGACGGCGACGAGGCGCTCCGCGACCTCACCCGGAAGTTCGACGACGTCGACCGCGAGGCCCTGCGCGTGAGCGACGAGGAGGTCGAGGCGGCCCACGAGGCGCTCACCGACGACCAGCGCGAGGCCGTCGACGCCACCATCGCGAACGTCCGGGAGTTCCACGAGGAACAGCGAGAACACATCGAGGGCTTCGAGCGGGAGTTCAAACCGGGCGTGCGACTGGGCCAGCGCGTCGTCCCCATCGAGTCAGCGGGGGTGTACGTCCCCGGCGGGCGACACCCGCTGGTGGCCGCACCCGCGATGTCCATCGTCCCGGCGCGGGTGGCGGGCGTCGAGCGGGTGGTCGCCTGCGCGCCGCCACAGCGCGAGGGGTCGATACAGCCGGCCCAGCTGTACGCGATGGACCGCGCGGGCGCCGACGAGATATACTGCGTCGGCGGCGCGCAGGCCATCGGGGCGATGGCCTACGGGACGGAGTCGGTCCCGGCGGTCGATACGGTGGCCGGCCCGGGCAACGTGTTCGTCACCGAGGCGAAACGACAGGTGTACGGCCACGTCGGCATCGACTTCCTGGCCGGACCCACCGAGGTGCTGATACTCGCCGACGACACCGCGGACCCGGAACTCGTCGCGACGGACTTGCTCGCGCAGGCCGAACACGACCCACGCTCGCGGCCCATCCTCGTCTCGACGGACCGGGACCTCGCCGAGGCGGCGATGGCGGCGGTCGACGACCAGTTCTCGCGCATCGACACCGAGGAGGTGGCCCGCGAGTCGTGGGCGGACAACGGCGAGGTGGTCCTCGCGCCCGACGTGGAGACTGCCGTGCGCGTGGCCAACGACTACGCCATCGAGCACCTGCAGGTCATGACCGAGGACCCCCGCTCCCTGATGGACGACCTGTACAACTACGGGTCGCTGTTCCTCGGGCCGCACTCGCCGGTGGTCTTCGGCGACAAGGCCGTCGGGACGAACCACTCCCTGCCGACGCTGGAGGTGGCGCGCTACAGCGGCGGCATCTGGGTGGGGACGTACCTCAAGACGCTGACCCACCAGGAACTGACGGCGGAGGGGGCGGCGACCATCGCCCCCCACGCCGCCCGCATCTGCGAACTGGAGGGGACCCACGCCCACCAGCTATCGGCCGAGGCGCGTCTCGGGGACGGGAACGGAGACTCGGACGCGAGAGACGAGTGAGCCAGTGAGTCAGTCGGCGGCGGGAGTCGTCGCTGGCGCGCGCCCGAACGCGTCGAACTCGAAGTAGAGTAGTTCGGCGAGGATGACGACGGCGGAGATGCCGAGGACGGTGTAGATGCCGCCGCCGTTGACCTCCTCCCGAGCGCCATCGAGATGGCCCCGGTCAGTCCTAACTGGCCGTCGCTGTCTGTCATTGCCGACCG
The DNA here is from genome assembly GCF_024227715.1 of Halomarina litorea. NCBI lineage: Archaea > Methanobacteriati > Methanobacteriota > Halobacteria > Halobacteriales > Natronomonadaceae > Halomarina > Halomarina litorea. The sequence goes on from NZ_CP100448.1 coordinate 2,762,639, forward strand.
GTTCTCGAAACAGTCGGACTGTGGCTGGGCTTGCCATCGGCGAAGGATTCGTCCGAACGGGGGAGCGACCGGCGCTCTCCACCCGTGCGAGCGCCGGGAGTTTTGTCGTCGGCCCACCGGACCCCCGTATGGACGACACCGAAGGCGCACGCGTGCCGTTGCTCGACCGGACGGACCTGCCCGAAGACTACCAGTACCTCATGGAGGAGGACGTGATGGGCGACCTGAACCTGTTCCGGACGATGGGGCACGTGCCGCGGGTCATGCAGGCGTACATGCGACTGGGGACGGCGCTGTGGAACGGGGGCGACCTCTCGACGCGCGAACGCGAACTCGCCATCCTCGCGGTGGCCCGCGCCCAGCGCTCGCGCTACGAGTGGCACCAGCACGTCGACATCGGCCGCGAGGCGGGCGTCACCACCGAGGAACTGCGCCGCATCGCCCACGCCGACGAGACGGGGTTCCCCGAGCGCGAACAGGCCGTCATGCGCTACGCGGAGGCCGTCGCCGCGGGCACCGTCACGGGACCGCTGTTCGAGGCCGCCCGCGAGGTGACCGACACGGAGACCGTCGTGGCGCTGACGCTCCTCGCGGGCCACTACCTGCTGACGGCACGGTTCCTCGACGCGCTCTCGGTGCCCGTCGACGACCCGTTCGTCGGGTGGGACCCGGAGGCCTGAGTCGACCAGAATCGGAGAACAGTCGTCCGACGGGGGACGGTCGGACGACCCTCGACAGCCCGTAGCGGGGACGAGACGTCGCCCGACGAGACGACGTCCTGCCCGCAAGTGGCCGTATTGCTGACAGGTACTTAGCTCTTGTCCGAATCTCCGGTAATCCGGTTACCACGCGATACTGTCAGCTACCGTGTACGTATTATACCCCGATATCGTATTCGGGGAACGGTGGCCCCCACAGATGTTCAGCGAGCGGTCCTGCGGCTCCTCGCCGAGAACGAACTCCAGTTGACGCCGAACAACATCGCCCGGAACACGGGGTACAGCGCCGGCTACGTCAGGAAGCAGTGCGTCTCGCTCGCGGAGGAGGGGTACCTCGTACGCGACGACGACGGGACGAACCCGTTCTACGAGATCACTCCGGCCGGACGGACGTATCTGAACGGGAAATAGCGACGCCTTTCCGGCCCCCGGCCGAACGGGGAGCGATGACCGACGAACTCGCGTGGGAGACGCTCGACAGTCGCGTCGCCTACGAGTGTCCCGGCTTCGACGTCGTCCACGACGAGGTGCGCCTCCCCGACGGGACGGAGACGGACTTCGACTACCTCTCGGAACCGCCCGCGGTGGTGGTTCTCCCGTTCACCTCCGCGGGGGACGTGGTGCTCATTGAGGAGTGGCGACACGCCGTCGGGCGCGTCAACCGGGGCCTCCCGGTCGGGACGGTCGAACCAGACGACGACGACCTGACGGCGGCGGCACGCCGCGAACTCGCCGAGGAGACGGGCCACGAGGCGGGACGCGTCGAACCGCTCACGACGGTCGAACCCGCCAACGGCATCGCGAACAGCGTCCACCACTACTTCGTCGCCCACGACTGCGAACCGACCGCGGAACAGGACCTCGACTTCAACGAGTCCATCCGCGTCGTCGAGTCGGGCTACGAGGAGTTCCGGGCGGCGGTCCGGTCGGGCGAGGTGCGCGACGGGCGGGCGGTCCTCGGCGTGCTCTACTACGAGACGTTCGAGGAGTAGGAGTGCGGAGCGCGTGGGGTCAGACCATCCGGTCGGCCAGTCCCGCCGCGACGGGGATGCGCGGCGTCGTCCCCTGATAGGCGCGGACGATGAGGTACACCCAGAGGACGAACCCGACGAGCGAGACGGCGAGCCACACCAGCCCGAGCAACAGCGAGAGCAGACTCGCCACCGCGAACGCCCCCGTCCCGGCGAAGAACATCGCTGAGACGGCGGTCCCCACGACGGAGAGGGCGATGCTCACGCCGAAGAGGATGGCGGAAACGGCGATGCTCTGGGCGGCGTGGAACCGGACGAACTCGTCTTCCTTCTCGACGAGGTAGACGACGATGCCGGTGACGAACCCGAGGACGTACGACAGCGCTCCCATCAGGTTCGCGTCCGGCCCGTCGTCGGTCGTCGCGTGGGTAGTCGTCGTGTGGGTGGTCGGCGAGGACTCCGCGTCGGCGTGGTCGGTGCGTTCAGTCGTTGCCATGGATTTTCACGGTATGTGACCGCACGCCCGGGGATTATACTCACCGACCGAACGAATTTCGGCGCGTGAAACCATCGAACGACGTGAAATGCCCCGATTGGAAGAATTACGCTTAAGAGGTACTGTCGTCACTCTCGACTATGGGTGGTACTGACACGCTCATCCAGTTGGTCAGGCGCTCGCCCCTGCTCTCGGCGCTGCGGGAGGGGCCGCTGGACCGGCGTGACATCGAGGCCCGCCTCGACGTCTCGAAGCCCACGGTCCACCGGGCGACGAAGGCGCTGACGGAACGGGGGTTCGTCGAACGCGACGGGAGCGTCTTCCGGTTGACCCGGTCCGGGCGGGTCGTCGCGGAGGCCGCGGAGGACTTCCGGCGGACGGCGACGGCGGCCGACCGACTCGCGCCGCTCTTGCACGCCATCGACGACGCCGACCCGACCTTCGACGTCGCGGTCGAACCGTTCGCCGACGCCCGCGTCACCTGCTCCGAACCCGGCCACCCCTACCGCCCGCTCAACCGCTTCATGACGCTGGTCCGGGAGACGGACCGCCTTCGCGGGTTCGACACGACCACCGTCGCCCCCGGCAACGTCGCCACCATCCACGAACGCATCGTCGACGGGATGGTCACGGAGATTCTCTACCCGCCGGGGGTCGTCGAGGACGTCCTCGGAAACGACCCCGAGCGGGCGCGCGAGGCGGTCGAGAGCGGGAACCTCACGCTGGGGCTCCACGAGTCGCTCCCCTGCGGCCTCGCCCTGTTCGACGACCGCGTGGGCCTCGGCGGCTACGACGCGGGGACGGGCACGCTCAGCGTCTTCGTCGACACCGACGATCCCGAGGCCTACGCGTGGGGCGAGCGCACCTTCGAGCGCTACCGGGCGGCGGCGACGCCACTCACGGCGACGGAGGGGTGAGCGCTCAGTCGAGTCGCCGGTAGTACTGGTCGAACACCGCCCGGTCGAACACCAACTGGACGTGCTCCTGAAAGCCCGTGACGCGGTTCCGCGCCGACTCGACGGACGACAGTTCCGGTTCCGGGAGCGCGGCGTACCGACTCGGGACGACGAGTTCGTCCGCGCGACTCCAGAGGGCGGTGTAGGAGACCCCCTCGGCCAGCGACCCGTCGTTCAGGTCGGTCAGAAACTCTCTTCCCGGGCGCATGTCCCGTCCACCCTCCGTGAGGGCGCCGAGGTTGGCCGCGTACGTCCCCTGATGGGGCGTCCCGAGCGTTATCAGGTCGTCGACGAGGTGCGCGCCGCCGAGTTCCTCGACGCACCACCGGGTGTCGAGACCACCCATCGAGTGGGCGACGACGTCCACCCGTGAGTCGTGGTCGTCGCGCACCGACTCCAGTCTCGCCTTCACGGCCTCGGCGTACTCCTCGGGGGAGTCCGTCGTCGTCCCCGGCAGGTCGCCGAGGCTGAGGACGTGAATCGCGGAGTCGGGATAGCCCACGTCCCGCAGGTAGCCCCCGAGGACCTCCCACCACGGCGTCTCGCCGGTGTCACCGTAGCCGTGGACCAGCAAGACCGGTTCCGGGCCCGGACGAGTCGCCCCGACGACGCCCGACAGTCCGACCGCGCCCGCGACGGTCCCGCCGATGCGCCCCAGCACGCCGCGTCGTGTGTATCTCATAGCCCACAGTGTGTCATTCGAATTGAACGCCTGTCGCCGGGGTGCGCCGGGACTTGACGTGTCCGGCAGGCGCGAGGACGGGGAACGCAACCCTTAGCCGTGCGCTCGCGGAACGGCGAGCATGCGCGACCACTTCGAGGTGCGGGACTTCGACGCCGGGGGGCGAATCGGCGAGTTGCGCGTCCCCCGCGCGGGAGTCACCGTCGAGACGCCCGCGCTCCTGCCGGTCATCAACCCGCACATCCGGACGATAGCGCCCGCCGAACTGGAGTCGGAGTTCGGCGCGGAGATACTCATCACGAACGGCTACATCCTCCACCAGAGCGACGACATGCGCGAGGCGGCGCTCTCGCGGGGCCTCCACGACCTCTACGGCTTCGACGGGGCCATCATGACCGACTCGGGCTCGTTCCAACTCGCCGAGTACGGCGAGATAGACGTGACGACCCCCGAGATTCTCCAGTTCCAGCACGACATCGGCTCGGACATCGGGACGCCCGTCGACATCCCCACGCCCCCGGACGTCTCTCGCGAGCAGGCCGAACGGGAGCTGGCGACGACGAACGAGGCGCTGGCCGCCGCCGAGGGGGTGGACGTCGGCGAGATGCTCGTCAACGCCCCCGTGCAAGGGTCGACGTACACCGACCTGCGCGAACGGGCGGCCCGCGACGCCTACGCGACGGACCTCGACGTGTTCCCCGTGGGCGCCGTCGTCCCCCTGCTGAACGCCTACCGCTACGACGCGATGGTGGACGTGGTCGCCGCCGCGAAACGCGGCCTCGGGCAGGACGCCCCCGTCCACCTCTTCGGCGCGGGCCACCCCATGATGTTCGCGCTCGCCGTCGCCATGGGCTGTGACCTCTTCGACTCGGCGGCCTACGCGCTGTACGCCCGCGACGACCGCTATCTGACGGTGAGAGGGACCGAACACCTCGCCGACCTCCAGTACTTCCCGTGTTCCTGTCCGGTCTGTACCGACAACACCCCCAAGGAGATTCGAGGGTGCGACGACGAGACGCGCGAGCGACTGCTGGCGCGCCACAACCTGCACGTCACCTTCGAGGAGATGCGCCGCGTGAAACAGGCCGTCAGAAAGGGCAACCTGCTGGAACTCGTCGACGCCCGCGCCCGCGGCCACCCCGCGATGCTCGACGGCTACCGGGCGCTGCTGGACCACGCCGACCGACTCGAACGGACCGACCCCGTCTCGAAGGACGCCTTCTTCCACGTCTCGGCGGAGTGTTCGCGCCGCCCGGAGGTCCTGCGCCACCACGAGCGACTCGCCCGCCTCGACGTCGAGGGGGACGTCCTCCTCTCGGAGGGCAACAAGAACGACGACTACGACGCGACGTGGCGCGTCGTCGCCCCGTTCGGCCCGTTCCCGCGTCACCTCTCGGACTCCTACCCGCTCACGGCGGAGGTGCCCGAACGCCGCTCGCGGGACGCGTACGAGGCGGCCGCCGAGGGCGTCCGGGCGCTGGTCGAGGCGAACCCCGACGCGCGGTTCACGCTGGCCCACTGGCGGTGGCCGGGGAGCGCACTCGAACGGGTACCCGAGCGCGTCGAGATGCGACCGCTCGGTGACCGCGAGGACTGACTACTCGGAGACGACGACGTCCACGCCGTTCGGTTCGTAGGCGTTCGCCGCGTAGCCGCCCTCGTTCCACGGGTACTCGCCGTCGTCGAGGGCCGTCTCCCAGTCCTCGGGGTCGGAGATGGTCGGTGGCTGGGTCCGTCCGCGCTCGTCCGTCGCCCGCGAGTAGAGCGTGTACTCGCCCGGGTTGGGCCGCCACGTGTACCGGAACAGCCGCCACGCGCAGTCGTAGTCCGGGCCGAACAGCGAGGCGTCGTCCCACGTCTCGCCCTGGTCCGTCGATATCTCTACCCTCGTCGGGCGGTCGTCGCCCGCCCACGCCACGCCCAGAACCTCGACGGTGTCCCCGCGCGGCGTCACGCTCTCCTCGCCCGAGGGCGACCCGATTATCGACATGACGTTCTGGTCGAACGTGTAGGGGTGGTCGACCGCCTCGGACTCCAGTTGCGCCCACGTGTCCGGGTCGTCCACCGAGTCGTTCTCCTCGGGCGTGACGCCCTCCGGGTGGATGCGGTAGGCCTCCTGTTGCCAGTAGGCGTGCGTCCCCGGCCTGTCGAGCGACCCCTCCCGGACCATCCCGTCGGTGACGCGCAGTTCCTCGACCCACTTCACGCTGTTCACGCCGTACCACCCCGGCACGACCACTCGCACCGGATACCCGTGTTCCTCGGGGAGGGGGTCGCCGTTCATCCCGTAGGCGAGCAGGCAGTCGTCCAGCGCCTTCCCCAGCGGGACCGAGCGCGCGAAGGCCTCGTCGTCGGGCGAGTCGCCGCCGATGGCCGTCAGCCAGCGACTGCCCGCCTCCTCGACGCCGACGCGCCGGAGGACCGAACTGAGGGGCGTGCCCACCCAGAAGGCGGTGCCGGCGGCGTCACACCCCCACTGGACGCTGCTCGTCTCGGGGACGTGCTGACCGCGGTTGTTGCCCGCACACTCCATCGTGTGGGCCACCGCGACGGTGGGGAACTCCTCGCGGATGTCCTCCATCGACAGCGTCAGGTCGCCGTCGGGACCGGCCACCGAGACGGTCCACGAGTCGGCGTCGATCTCAGGTACGAGGTTCCGGTGGCAGACGAAGTGCTCGCCGACGGGGGTGAGCCAGTTCGCGAACGTCTCGCGACTCGCCGCCCCGACGACGGTGTAGCGGCCGTCCTCGTCGCGGACGGGGGCCACGCCGCCCTTGCGTTCGACGATGTCGCGTATCTCCTCCTCGCGTCCCGGCAGGCGGTCCCCGGTGGGGTCGCTCGCGTCGCTCATGTGCCACGATAGCACGCATCGGTGAAAGCAGTTCGGGAGACGGGAGCCTCGAACCGCACACCTATGTGGCGGGGGGCGCGATACTCGCTCACATGATACACGACGAGGGGTCCCTGCTCACGGTCGACCTCGGAGACCGGACGACGACGGAGACAGACATCGACGCGGTCCTCGAACAGTTCATCGGCGGACGGGGCGTGGCGACTGCGCTGGCCCACGACCGGGTGCCGTTCGACGCCGACCCGTTCGGCCCCGAGAACCGCCTGTACTTCACGACGGGACCGCTGCAGGCCTCACAGACGAGTTTCACGGGCCGGACGAACGCGACGGCGGTGTCGCCGCTGACCGGCGGCCTGTTGTCGAGCAACGCCGGCGGGTTCGTCTCGCGCAACCTGAAGGCGACGGGCCACGCCGCGGTCGAGATCGTGGGTGAGTGCGACGAACTGGTCGGCCTGCACGTCACCGACGAGGGCGTGGAGTTCGAGGCGGTCCCCGACCTCGACGGGGCGCTCACCTCCGAGGTGACCGAACACGTCCGAGAGACGCGTGACCTCGACGCGGAGAACGTCGTCTGCATCGGACCGGCGGGCGAGAACCGCGTCCGGTTCGCCTGTCTGATGACCACCGAGACGCGGGCGTTCGGTCGGGGTGGACTCGGCGCCGTCCTCGGCGCGAAGAACGTCAAGTTCGTCACCTTCGACGGGGACAGCGCGCCCGAACTCGAACTGCCCGGCGACGGCGCGTCGCTCCACCGCGACGCCGCCACCTCCGACAGCGTGATGAAGCGACAGGGGACGACGAGCGTCACCGAACTCGCAAACGAGGTGGGTGCGCTCCCGACCAGATACTTCGCGGAGACCACTTTCGAGGCCGCCGCGAACATCGGCGGCGACGCCGTCGAGGCCAAGAAGTACAAGAAGGGCACCTGCTCGCAGTGCGCGTTCGCCTGCAAACTCCCCACCCGCGACGAGGAACGAGGCATCGAGACGGAGGGGCCGGAGTACGAGACGGTGATGTCCTTCGGGTCGAACGCGGGCGTCGACGACATCGTGGACGTGATGCAGTCGAACGAACTGTGCGACGAGTTCGGGATGGACACCATCTCCTGTGGCGATACGGTGTCGGCGTACCTCGCCGCGGAGGGCGAGTTCGGCAACGTGGACCTCATCACCGAGACCATCAGCAAGATCGCCCACCGCGAGGGTATCGGCGACGTGCTGGCGGAGGGCGTCCACCGCGCCCACGAGCAACTGGGCGTCGAGGACTGGTCGGTCAAGGGCATGGAGTTCTCCGCCCACGACGGGCGCACCCTGAACGGGCAGGGACTGGGCTTCGCCGTCTCGAATCGCGGCGCGGACCACATGTACAGTACCTTCTACGCCTACGAGTACCCGCTGGTCGCCCCCGACGAGGCGTTCGACGCCTCCGGACTGACGGGCAAACCCGAGAAGCTGGTCGAACTGGAGAACAAGCGCGCACTGGAGGACTGCGGCGTCCTCTGTCGGTTCTCGCGCGGCGAGATGTCCGAGGCGCGCTTCGAGGAGTTCTTCGGCGCGGACTTCGGGGACCTCCTCGACGTGGGCGCACGGGTCGTCGAACTCGAACGCCACTTCAACAACGAACGCGGGTTCGACCGGAGCGACGACACCCTGCCCTACGACCTGCCGGAGTTCGAGGCGGCCCTGGACGAGTACTACGAGGCGCGCGGGTGGAACGACGACGGTACGGTGCCCGACTCGGGCGGGGCGGGGGCCGCCCCGGCGGACGACTGAGAGGAGGGGTCCGACCCCGATAGCTCCCGAACGGTGGACACTGCCACGGGCGAGGGTGTGTGTTAGTGGGTAAATTCAACATTATATATAAGGTAGAGTATTTATATTGAGTGATGACGAGAGACCCTTGCCCGACCGCCGACAGTGACGCACGGACCGGACACCCGCGTAGAACTCGTGGGGACCACTCGACCGCAGCGTCGACGGGAGGACCAGTTCCCCGCGGCCCGGGGTCGGGGGTGGTGAAGACCTGATGCGCCTCGAACTGACGGCTCCGCTCCAGGCGCTCGTTCTCGACTCGCTCAAGACGCTTCCTACCGGTTCCGCCGTCGAGTTCGAGCGGATGGTCCCGGTGAACGGTGCGGCCGCCGTCTACCTCGCGGTGACCGGCCCGAAGAAGAAGGTCGTCACCGCGGCGCAGAGGAGCGTTCACGTCGAGAGCCTGCGTTTCGTGGAGGAGGCCGGCGACACCTCCACCTACCGGATGTCGTGGGCGGGAACGGTCCCACCTCTCATCGCCAGCCTTCAGGAGACGGACGGCGCGATGCTGTCGGCTGTCGCCACCGGGGATTCGTGGACGCTCCGGGTGCGGTTCCCGAGTCACGAAGCGGCCTCCGAGTTCTACGCGTCCAGCGAGGGGGGCGACTTCGGGGCCACCGTCAGGCGCATCATCTCGCGCGAGTCGACGCACGCCGCCGGCGGGAACGCCCTGACCACCACCCAGCGCGACACCCTCCGCTGTGCGCTCGAGGCCGGCTACTACGAGGTCCCTCGCGGCGCGACGCTCGGCGAACTCGCGGCGATACAGGGCGTCTCGGACACCGCCACCTCACAGCGCCTCCGGCGGGGCGTGGGGAACCTCCTCAGGGACACCCTCGACGAGAGGTGAGTATCGGGGGCCACTCCCGCCCGTCGCCGGTGTCCGCGTCCACCGGGTCGCGGCGAACGACGTCCGTCACGTGGACGTCCCAGACCGTCCGCCCGTTCTCGTCGCGCACTTCCCAGCCACCCGTGACCGCCACGCCGTTCCGGTGTGCCCGGCGGAACAGTCGCTGCAGGTCGTGCTGTAGTTCCGCCGGAGTCGTGGGGCCGTCGTCGTCTCGTGTCATTGTCGTCTCGTAGTGGGTATCGACGCTCGCCGCCGACTCCCGGCGTGTGTCACTCCCCGCCGTCGCCCAGTCGCCACGTGAATATCGCCCTCAGCACGACGACGAGGCTGTTCGACTCGCCGGACCCCCAGATGGCCGTCTCCCTGCGCACCCCGTTGCGACCCCCTTCGACGAGGACGCTCGCGAGGGTGGTCTCGCCGTCGACCATGAGGAGTCGCCCGGCCGGGGTGTCGGACCAGAGCCACAGTGACTCGAAGAGGTCGGCGCTCGGAATCTCCTCTCGGAGGTGACGCTGGACCTCGGGGGAGATACCCCCGAGGTGGACCGAGACGCCGCGGTCCACCGCGCGCCGGAGTTCGTCGACGAGTTCGTCGTCGAGGAGGGTCTCGACGGTCATGAAGACGACTTCCTCCTCCGCGTGGGCGACGAACTCCAGTACCCGCTCCGTGACCTCCTCCTGACCGGTTATCGTCCAGACGCCGTGCTGTTCGTCGCGGTGGTTGGTCGATTCGAGGCGGTCGAGCGCTTCGGTCAACGACGAGAGTCGCTGGTGCATGGCGCGTTCGAGCGTCCGCTCCGCCGTCGTGGCCGAGACGGGCCAGAAGCGCCGCGGGGTCGACCGCTGGACGTCGACCAGCCCCCACTCGTGGAGTTCGTCGGCGGCGTCGTACACCCGCGTCCGGGGGACGTCGACGATCCGGCTGACGTCCTCCGCCGTGCCCATCCCGAGTTCGGCGAGGGCGACGAACGTACGGGCGGCGTAGGTACTCAGCCCGAGCGCCTTGAGTTGTGTCTCCGCAATCGCCGCCGGGTCGTCGCCCGCGTCCTCGTTCGTCTTCATGTCCTGTGACCAAGTGCACCGTGGCTCCGCGCGGTCGTGGAGTCGGCACGCAGTGGCGCCTGGTTGGGACCAACAGCCGACTGCGTGCCATCCGTGACTTTCGCAGGCAGGGGCTTCAACGTTTTGTGATTAATCGGGTGACACCGTCAGAGCGTCCCCCCGGGGGGAGCCCCGTAGCGGTCGGCGAGAGGCATAAGCGTGTGACGCTGGTAGTCACAGCCGGAGGGACCACCACCCCCGACGGACGACACCAGTGCGCCGACCCACGGCGGGAGGGACAACCCCTTCTGCACGGAGGTGGGAGGTGTACCACTCCGGGTGCTCCGGGGGATGGTTGGGACCATGACAAACGAGCAAGACAGCGTCAACGAGGCAGTGGAACAACTGAAACAGCTTGGGCTGAAGGAGTACGAGGCCAAGTGCTTCGTGGCGCTGTCGCGGGTGGACAGCGCCACGGCGAAGACGGTCAGCGAGCAGTCGGAGGTACCCCGCACCCGGGTGTACGACGCGACGCGCGTTCTCGAGGCGAAGGGCCTGATCGAGGTCCAGCACAGCACCCCACAGCAGTTCCGGGCGGTTCCCATCGAGGAGGCCATCGAGACCCTCCGGTCGCGCTTCGAGTCCCAGTTCGACGCCCTCCGGGCCAACATCCGGGGACTCGACCGTCCGGACGACCCCGACGACGACGCGATTCACGAGGTGTGGTCCATCTCGGGGACCGACGCCATCGCCAACCGGACCGAGCGTCTCATCCGCGGTGCCGAGACCGAGGTGGTCCTCGTCGTCGGCGTCCCGTCGCTCGTGACCGACGACCTGCTGGAGACGCTCGACGAGGCGACCGACCGGGGGGTGTCGGTCTCCGTCGGGACGCTCGACGAGACCCTCAGGGAGACGGCCGAGCGGTCGCTCGACGGTATCGAGACGTTCGTCTCCGGGCTGGAGTGGCTCCGGGGGAACGGCGGGACGACCGAGGAGACGGCCATCGGTCGACTGTTGCTCGTCGACGGGTCGACCATCCTCGTGAGTTCCTTCGAACCCTCGACGGGCGAGGAACGGGCGGTGTTCGGCCGCGGGTTCACCAACGGGCTGGTGCTGATAACCCGTCGGCTGATGTCCACGAGACAGTGGAACGCGGGCGGCCCGGCCGGGAGTTCCTGACCCGCGGTACGGTCCCCCGACCGGGGGCGGGGCGAGCAGGGTGCTCCGTGGCCGGGAGCGCTCGAAAGAGAGGTCGGACGACGCCGCGCTTACGCGGGTTTCGCCGCGTCCTTCATCAGCCCGCGGACGTCCTTCGCCGACATGTCCATGTGGTGTTTGCCCTTCGCGTGTTTGCGGACCATGTCGATGATCTCCTGTTCGTCGTTCGACTGGACGGAGAACTCGCAGTCCATGCCGGCTTCCTGACAGCTCACGTACTTGGTCATGGTTACGGTACCGCCGGAGATAGACCGTGTGGGAAGATAACGGTTGACCACTACTGTTGGGTCCGGAAGGCAAGATAGTTGCCCGTCGACCGGCGAGAGAGGCCAATGACCGACTACTTCGAGGTGCAGGAGCGAGACGGGGCCGCCCGCCTCGGCGAACTCCGCCTCGCGGACTCGTTGCGGACGCCCGCGCTGGGCGACGACGTCCTCGTCGACGCCGGGAGCCTCTGGCGGGAAGAACAGGCGGCCCCCGAGGGCGACGAGTCGAAACTCACGGTCCTCCCGCACCGCGCGTTCCCCGGGGGCACCGCCGACGAGGTGGCCGAGGCGTTCGCCGTCGACTACGAGGACGTCGAGTTCCCGAGCGCCGCCGTCGTCTCGCCGACCACCGCCGCGGACTACGGCGCGGACGCCTACGTCCTCTCGAACGCCCCCGGCCTCGTCGGCCACGCCGAGGCGTTCGTGGAGGCAGTCGTCGACGTGCGCGAGACGGTGCCGCCGGACACCGCCCTCGTCATGTCGGGCGTCGCCACGCCCGCGAACGTCGCCACCCTCGCCTACGCGGGCGTCGACCTCGTCGACTCCCACAGAGCACACGTCCGGGGGCTGGAGGGGTTCTACCTGACGAACGACGGCGAGGTGTTCCTCGAGGACCTGGAGGAACTCCCGTGTGCCTGCGAGGCCTGCCGCGCCCCCCGAGACCAGTTCACCCGAAAGGACTGCGCCGCGCACAACGTCAACGCCCTCCGCGCGGAACTCGCCCGCGTCAGGGAGCGCATCCGCGCGGGCCGCCTTCGCGACTACGTCGAGGGACAGGCCCGTCACGAGGCGTGGCTGACGGCGACGTTCCGCCGCCTCGACCAGCAGTACGGCTATCTCGAGGAACGTACACCCCTCCAGCGCCGGGACGAACTGCTCGCCGCGAGCGACGACTCGCTCAGGCGGGTCGAGATTCAGCGCTTCGCCGACCGTGTCACCTCCCGGTACCGCAACCGCTTCGACGGCCCACTCGTGCTGGTGCCGTGTTCGGCCCGCAAGCCCTACGGCGAGTCACAGAGCCACGCGCAGTTCCACCGCACCATCAGCTACCGGGGCCACAAGGTGTCGATGACCTCCCCCATCGGCGTCGTCCCGCAGGAACTCGAACTCACCTACCCCGCACAGCACTACGACTCCGTGGTGACCGGCGAGTGGAGCGAGACCGAAATCGAGTTCGTCGCGCGGGTGCTCGCGCGGTATCTGGAGCACACGGACTACCCCCGGCACATCGCCCACCTCCCGCCGGGCGGCTACACGGACATCGTCGAACGCGCCGCCGAGCGCGCGGGCGTGGAGTTCGAGTACACCGTCGACGACCACCCGACGACCGACGAGTCGCTGGCCGCACTCGACGCCACGCTGGAGGGCGAGGAGCAGTACCTCAAGCGCGAACGCGAGCACAACACCGTCCGGGCCATCGCGGACTACCAGTTCGGCGACGGTGCCGGCGACGAGTTCTTCGACCACATCAACACCGGGGGGCGCTACCCGTCGCTCCGGGTCCACAGCGAGGGCGACCAGTGGGCGACGCTCGTCCCCCAGTACGGCACGCTCTCGCTCACGCTGGCGGGGGCGCGCCGCTGGCAGGAGAGCGACGTGCCGACCAAGACGGTGGAGATAGACGGCTTCGTCCCGCAGGGGAGCGTCCTCGCACCGGGCATCCTCGACGCCGACGCCTCCATCCGGGAGGGCGACGAGGTGGTCGTGGAGGGACCGAAGGCGTACGCCGTCGGGCGCGCGACGATGCACGGCGACGAGATGGTCCGCTCCACGCGCGGTATCGCCGTCGACGTGCGCCACGTCGAGGAGCGGTAAGGCGGCGGGAAGGCGGCGACGTGAGACGGCAGGGGACAGTTTTTAGCCGCCTCTAATCTTACCGGGAGCAAGAATGTCGAGAGCGACCGCGTCGGTCGGTGACCCGAGATGACGCCCCTCCCCCTGCAGGACGCGGGTCTGCAGGCGCTCATCGAGCAGTACGCCGGTTACGGGCCGCTGGCGGCGTCGTTCCTCGTCAACCTGCTGGCGACGTTCGGCGACAAGGGGCAGTTGGTGGTCGTCACGCTCGCCTCGCGCTACGACGCGAAGAAGGTGTTCGCGGGGTCGATGACCGCCTTCGGCCTCTGGAGTGCCCTCGAAGTGCTGTTCGGACAGGCCGTCCTCAGTGTCGTCCCGGCCGGCGTGATGACGCTGCTCACGGGCGGCCTGTTCCTCCTGTTCGGCCTCTGGACGGCCAAGAGCGCCCTCGACCGGGCGCGCGTGGACCGCGAGGAGTCGTCGGGGCTGGCACTCGGCGACGGCGGCCTCGACGCCGGCCTGACGGGGCGCCTGCTCCCCGACGCGGTGCTCGCACGGATGGGCGCCCACGGGGGCGTGCTGACCTCGTTCGTCTTCATCATGTTCGCCGAGTTCGGCGACAAGACTCAGCTGTTGACCATCAACCTCTCCATCACCTACCCGGACGCGCCGGTGTCGGTGTTCCTCGGCGTGATGGCGGCGCTCGCCCTCCGAACGAGCGTCGACGCCGTCATCGGCGAGCGGGTCGAACGCTTCCTCCCGACGATGCTCATCGAGGCGGCGGCCGCCGTCGTCTTCCTCGCGTTCGGCCTGCTGGTCCTCGGCGTCGTCCCCGCCTGGGTCCTGCTGGTGACGCTCGCAGCCGTCGTCCTCGCGCTGGTCGGCTGGGTCCTCCGGGAGCGACTGGCCGACTGAGCAGGTTCTTGGTGCGTCGCCACACACCACTGGCATGGTCGAGATAGGCGACGCGGCACCCCAGTTCACGGCACCGATGGCGACGCCCGAAGCGGCGGCGGGCAAGCGGGGGTCCTACACGAGCGGTGACGTCGAGGCGTTCTCGCTCGCCGAGGCCCTCGACGACGGGCCCGTCGTCCTCGCGTTCTTCCCCGGCGTGTTCTCGCGGACCTGCACCGAGGAACTCTGCGAGGTGCGCGACTGGCGCGATGCCCTCACGGGCCTCGACGCGCAGGTGTACGGCGTGAGCGTCGACCCGCCGTTCCCCCAACTGGCGTTCGTCGACGAGTACGACCTCTCGTACCCGCTGCTCTCGGCGTTCAACAACGACGTCGCCGCCGACTACGGGGTGCGCCGCGAGGCGGGGATCCTCCGGGGCGTCACCGAACGGTCCGTCTTCGTCGTCGACCCGTCGGGGACCGTCGTCTACGACTGGGTCGTCACCGAACCGCAGGTGTTCCCGGATCTCGACGCCGTCGAGTCGGCGCTGGCGGACGCCGCCTGAGGCGGGAGCGACGCACCTTTGAGCGTCGCCCCGTCACACCCACGCATGGACGAGGTCTCACTCGGCGTTCCACAGCCCATCATCGACTCGCTCCCCGAGGACGGCACCGCCAGCGCACAGGACATGCAGCGGGCGGTACAGGGCCTCGAAGCCCGTCTCAACCGGGCCATCCGCGAGGCCGAGGACGACGCCGAGGCGGCCGGGTTCGCCCTCGACGTCATCGAACATCTCGAGGACCGCGCGTCGACGTACGACTCGTTCGTCCCGGAACTCCGCGCGTGGGGGCAGTCGCCCATCTACGCCATCGCGTGGCGCAACCTGCAGGCCGACCTCGTCGAGCAGTTGTACGACCACGAGGCGCTGGCGGAGCGACTGGACCGCGAGCGCAACGCCCGCATGGTCGAGGACGGCATCCGACTGAGCGACATGTACGACGACGAGTGACGTCGGGTCGCCGCGGAAGCGACGAGACCGGTCGACTCGCCGGGTACAGGCTTATCCCGCCGACGCGAGTACCTGTCGGCAGATGACCGACCACGTGCGGGACGCCGTCATCCGGGTCGACCTCTCGACGGGGAGCGTCGACCGGGAGCGGGTCCCGGAGTCGTGGCGACACGACTTCCTCGGCGGCAAGGGCCTCGGCGCGCGCTACCTCTACGAGGACCTCCCACCGGGGGCGGACCCGCTCGGCCCGGCGAACCTGCTCGCGTTCACCCTCGGGCCGCTGTCGGGCTACCTGCCCGGCGAGACGCGCTACGCCGCCGTCACCAAGTCGCCCCTGACCGGCGCGTTCCTGGACTCCTACAGCGGCGGCACCTTCCCGGACGCGCTGGCGGGGGCGCTCGACGACTGCCTCGGCCTCCTCGTCACCGGCGTGAGCGACGACCCGGTCGTCCTGACCGTCGAGGACGGCGACGCCAGCCTCGCGCCCGCGGAGACGTGGGGCGAGGACGTGACCGCCACCTGCGAGGCCCACGACGGCGCGGTGGCCTGCGTCGGCCCCGCGGGGGAGGCGGGCGTCGGGTACGCCACCATCGCCTCGGACGGCGGCGACCACCACGCCGGACGCGGCGGGGCGGGCGCGGTGATGGGCGCGAAGGGCCTGAAGGCCGTCGTCGCCCGGGGCGACCCGCCCGAGGGCCTCGACGACCTGCGCGAGCGCTACGAGCGCACCTACGGCGACTCCGATACGGGCCGCTGGCAGGCCGCCGGCGCCACCCTCGAGAGCATCGACTTCGCCAACGAGGTGGGCGCGCTCGCCACCCGCGGCTGGCAGGACCACACCTTCGAGGGCGCGGACGGCATCGGCGTCGAGGCGGCCCGCGAGGCGGCCACGGAGCGAGAGCGCGACGACGCCATCCGGGGCGGGTTCCGCGTCGGGACCGACGACGGCGAGAGCGTCCCCCGGGGGGCCACGCCCATGAGCCTCGGTGCGGGCCTCGGCATCGACAACTTCGACGCCGTCGCGGACCTCGGCGGGGTCTGCGACCGCCTCGGGATGGACGTCATCAGCGCCGGGAGCGCCGTCGCGTGGGCCATCCGCGCGAGCGAGACGGGCCTCGTCGAGCGCGACCTCTCCTTCGGCGACCCGGCGGGCGCCCGGGGACTCATCGAGGAGATAGCCACCCGTTCGACGCCGCTGGGCGACGCCCTCGCAGACGGGGTGGCGGCCGCCGCCGACCGCTTCGGCGGCGACGAGTTCGTCCCGACGGTGAAGGCGATGGAACTGCCCGCCTACGACCCGAGCGACGCGCCGGCGATGGCGCTCGCCTACGCCACCAGCGACCGGGGGGGCTGTCACCGGCGGGCGCGCCCCATCGAGGAGGAGGCCTTCGACGGCGAGGCGTGGGACGCCGCCGACCGCGTGCGGCGCGTCGTCGCCGCCCAGACGACCCGCGCGACGCTCTGGAGCCTCGTCGCGGACGACTTCGTCGGCGAGTCGCTGTCCGATCTCGGCGCGGAGTGGCTGGAGGCCGTCGGGCTGGCGTACGACCCGGCGGAGCTGGCGACCGTCGGTGAGCGAATCTGGACGCTCGTGCGCCTGTTCAACGCCCGCGAGGGGTTCACCAGGGCGGACGACCGCCTCCCCGCCGCGCTGACCGACGCCGTGGCGTTCGACCCCGCCGAGTTCGAGCGACTGCTCGACGCCTACTACGCCGCCCGCGGGTGGGGACCGAACGGCCTCCCCACCCGGCGGACGCTCGCCCGCCTCGGACTGGCAGGCGTCGTCGACGCACAGACCCCGCTGGACGACGGGGTGACCACCGACCCCGAGACTGCAGATGACTGACTCCATCGACCTCGACGACATCGACGTACAGGACGACGACGACCGGCCGGAGCGCAACCGCGGCGACTGGTTCTGGCGCGGCGAGGGCGACCCGGACGACGAACCCGCGGACCCCGCCGGGGCCGACCCGAGCGCGACGGACGCCGGGGCCGACCCGACTTCTGCCGGCGAGGACCCCGAGCGCGAACGCGAGAGCGAGCGCGACGGCGCGTCGGGCGGTCCCGTCCCGCGGGTCCCCCGGGAGAACGAGGGCAAGCCGGTCGGCATCCCGATGGAGGGGGGTGGCGCGGGCGGCGCGGACGCGAAGCGGGCGGGCGAGCGAGAGCGGGAGCGAACGCTGGAGGCCGACGCGAACGAGCCCTCCGCCTCCGGCCCGCACGGCGGCGGCGTCGACGACATGACCACCGCGTTCACCTACGAGGCGCTCAAGCGGCTGAAACACCTCCAGACGGCGCTCGCGGACGCGAACACGTGGTCGGACTGGATCGGCATCGTCGGCGACGTGCCCGCCCACGTCATCACCACGTTCCAGCGGAACAACGGGGTCGACGCCGACTTCTTCAACGGCGCGGGCGCGGGGCCGGCCGAACGCCTCGCGGACATCGACCGCTCCTCGATGTTCTTCGCCGAGCGGATGGTCGTCATCGGCCTGCCCGGCGAGGAGTGGTTCGCCGAGGAGGCCGACTGGGAGTTCGTCCCGCTCTCGGAGGCCGCCGAGGGCGCCGGCTGGGAACTACGCGACGACGGGGCCGACGGGACCGTCTGAGCGGGGACGCGACCGGGGGCAACCACTTTACCGGAGGCCCGAGATGTGGGGCGGTAGGAGACAATCATGGGTATCAAGACTGCCGTCAGCGACAACGGGATGCGGGTCATCCCGTTTCTCGTCCTGCTGACCATCGCGTGGCTGGGCCTGACGACGCTCGACGTCTGGAACTCGATGCAGTCGTTCACCGGGTTCACCGACCAGTACGTCGGGCACGCCGCGATTTCGGGGTACATCGGCCTCGCCGTCCTCCTCGTGACGGCGCTGGCAGCGGTCTACCTCTACGGCGAGGCGGGCGCGGCGGAACCGGGTCCGAAGGAGTTCCCGCCCCGATAGATGTACTACGAGTGTGCCGACTGCGGACAGATGACGACGTTCGCGGACGTCGAGCGCTCGTCGGTGGTCCGCCCCTGCCCGGTCTGCGAGGAGCGCACGCGCTGGACGACGGCCTTCGAGGGTGAAGGGGTGTCCTTTTGATATCCTTCACCCCCTCCGAGCGGTTCTACGAGGCCGCCGGCGACTGGGCCGACAGCCGACTGATGGACCCCGAGGAGGCCCTCGAGGTGAAAGCCGAGCAGGCGCTACTGGAGATAGAGAACCTCGTCTCGGGCGCCCACGAGGTGACCTTCGAGGTGGGCGAGGACGGCGAAACGGTCCGCCTCGACCCCTCCCCGGAACTGGATGCTTTCCTCGAAGAACGGGCCGCGGAGGCGGGCCTCGACCAGAGCACGCTGCTCCGCCTGTACGTTGACCTGTTCGCGCGCGTCTTCCTCGACGAGAACGGGGGGCAGAGCGGGCGTCCCCCGAACGCCCCGCCGGAGTGACGACCGCTCGCCGGGACAACGGCTAAGGGGTCGGGTGCGGTAGCCGGGGACATGACGATTCGCGACACCGGCTGGAAGCCCAAGGGCGCGATGCGGTCGTACGGCGGCTTCGAGGTCTGGGACTACGACCACGGCCCACACGAAGTGAACACCGGCGAGAAGAACCCCGAGTGGTTCGACGAGGAACTCCGCGAGGCCGCGGAGGAGGCCGACGAGAAGGCCGACGACGGCGGCGAAAGCGAGTAGTCGGACGGCGCGTCGGACGCGACTCGCGCGTACTGGTTCTCCGGTCTCCGGGACCCTACCGCCGGGCCATCTGCGAGGCGACGATGTCGTCCTCGAACTCGACGACGCCGACGAGCACCTGCGCCGCCGCGCGGTAGAACGGTTCGTCGGTGTTGTCGAGGACGTCCGCGGCGAGGTCGTCGGCCCACTGCCCGAGGTGTTCGTCGAGGAAGACCCGCTCGTAGCCGAAGGCCTCCTCGTGGCCCCGGCGCTGGAGCGTGAGGAGGTGACGCAGGAAGGCGAGTTCGACGGCGACGTAGTCGTCCTCCTCGGGGTAGTCCTCGGGCGGCGACCACCCGGCGGCGCTGTAACTCGCCTCCACCTCCGCGAGGCCCTTCCCGAGGAAGTCCCCCTCCCGGTAGTACGTCTCGTGGGCCGTCACTGGGGGGCGAGGGCCGACGAACAGGCGGGTGAACTCCTTCCCGAGACGGTCGGTGACCGCCTCGGGGTCGTCGCCCTCGCTGGCGACGAACGTGCGAAGCGTCTCGAAGCCCTCGTCCATCCCCTCGTTGACCGAGTCCTCGGGGGTCGCAACCTCGCCCGAGAGGAGGCGCTCGATGAACGCCTCGTCGGGCGCGTCGTGGAAGCACTCCACGAGGTAGTCGACCAGTTCGATGCGTGCGGCGTAGATGTCGTCGTCCGATGTCATGTGGATTGGGTCGGGAACGGTGGCGTACTCAGCGGTCGTCGAGGTTGAGCACGAGCTGCGCGCGGCAGTCGCCGCAGTACTCGAAGACGCTCTCATCCTCGCCCGTGAGGTCGGCGACCATGTGGCCCACCTCCCGCTGAATCTTCTCGGCGGTGGCCTCGCTGGCGAAGGGCTTGCCACAGCGCTTGCACTCCAGCATCTCGCCCTCCGCGACGGTGGTCCACGCCTCGCCGGCGTTGTTCTCCGGCAGGAGCGACAGGTCGAGGCCGGTCTCCATCGTGATGGCGTTCTCGACGCAGCCCTCCTCGCAGAGCCCGCAGTTGACACAGCGCTCGTGGTCGAAGGCGAGTTCCGTCTCGGTACGTCGGATGGCGTCGGTCGGACAGAGATTCGAACACGTCGGCGTGAACGTACAGTCGTCGCTCACGGTCATCCGCCCGAACGTCTCCAGCCCGCGGATCACGTCGCGCTCGGGGGTGGCGTGCGCCAGAATCGCGCGGACGCTCTCCAGCGCCCAGTCGTGCGTGTTGAACGCCGGCTGGGGCTTCTCGTCCTCGATGGTGCCGGTGGCCTCGTGCTCCCCGGCGGGCACCGGCGTGTCGTCGAGGCCCTCGGTGAACGCGACGAGCGAGTCGCGAAAGCCCTCGAAGTCGTCGCCGTCGGGCGCGAGGAAGGTGACGCGCTCGCCGAGGCCGAGGTCCGACGTGGCGGTGTTCAGGCGCTCGACGAGTTCGGCCTTCGGGTCCGGCCCGGAGTGCAGGCAGGAGTCGCCACAGCCGACGACGGCGACGCCCTCGGCGCCCGCCGCCAGCGCGTGGACCACGTGTGCCTCGCCGACGGTGTCGGTGCAGTTGACGCGCACGGGGAGAACGGGCGGGTAGCGGAGGTCGTCGCCCGCGGCGGCCCGCCGGCCGTACTCGCGCAGGACCCGTTCGGCGCGCTCCGAGCAGACGAACGCGAGGACGGGCGTCTCGATGCCCGGTTCCGACCCGCCGGTGAGTTTCGAGAGCCACCCGCCGCCGTCCTCGCCGGGGTGGAGCAGCGCCTCCACTTCACGGGCGATACGGCGGTTCGAGGGTTCCCGGAGCATCGTCGCACCCGTCGGGCACTCGCTGGTGCAGGCCCCGCAGTTCTGGCAGGCAGTAGCGTCGAACTCGACGGAATCTATCGTGGGCCGCCGGACGGCGTCGTGCGGGCAGGCGTCCGTACAGGCCGTACAGCCCTGCTGGCTCGACGACCCGGAGGCGCAGACCTCCATCTCCAGGTCGAGGAACTGGGGTTGCTTCACCCCGCCGAGCAGCGACTCGACGGCGGCGACGGTGCCCGCGTCGACGTGCGTGTAGTAGCCGGTTCGGCCCGCGCGGGCCATCTCGCTCCCGCCGGGGTAGACCACCTGGTCGAACTCGACGACGCGTTCGACGCCGTCCATCTCGATGGCGTCGGTCGGACAGCACTCCGTCCACTCGCCGTCGGGCGCGCCGGGCGCGATGTCGACGGGGCGGCTCGTCACGAGGCCGTCGGGCCCCTCCCGGACGCACTTCATACAGGAGACGCAGTCCTCGGTGACGCGGGCGCGCAGGCGGACCTCGAAGGCCCCGAACTCGCCGTCGACGCCGACGACGCGCCCGCGTTCGAGCGTCACGTCGTCGAGGTCGGCGTCGCAGTCGGCGAACTCGCGGCCGTCGGCGACGAGCGTCACGTCCGCGGTGTCGGCGAGGGCGGCGGCGGCCTCCGGGTCGCCGACGACGGCGACTCGCTCGCCCGCCTCGCGTTCGACCGAGCGGGCGGGTGCCTCCTCGGCGAGGCCGGCGTTCCGGGCGTTGAGGAGGCGGGCGGTCTTGTCCGTCGCCTCGGCGCGCTCGTGGACCCAGCCCGCGCTCTCGCGGTGGTCGACGAACGAGGTGGCCTCCGGGTGGAGGCCCTCCGACTCCGCGAGGTCGCGAAAGCGCGACTGACAGCCCGGGTCGGGCGCGGTGACGAGCAACTGGTCGAGGTCGTATTCGTCGATGACCTGCCGCATCGCTGGCAGGCCGTCCTCGCAGAGGAGCCGGGAGCTGGCGACGACGTCGACGTCGCGGACGCCGTCGCGGACGGCCTCCAGGTCGACGTCGCAGGTATCCCCACAGGAACAGACGAAGGCTCCGACGTTCATCCGTCCGAACCGCCGCGTCCCGTACTCAAATCGTTTGTGCCCTCGCGTGCAGTTCCGCCCGTCGCCCCCCGCTCCGGGCCTCGGGCGAGGAGTCGGGGGCAGCGTGCGGCAGGAACCGGAATCGATTGCCCACTTGTGTACGTCGGGGGACAGTGCAAGACCAAGCTTTATGCACGTACCACGAGTTTCCCGTTGTTAGCAGTTGTCACTATCATCTCACAATGAGTAGCGAACCAGTGTCGCTGGACCTCGACCGGCGGTCCTTCCTGAAGGCGAGCGCCATCGCGGGTGGCCTCGCCCTGGGGGGCGGGACGGCCGGTCAAGTTCTGGCACAGGACGAGGGCGACGACGGCGTCGACGCCACCGACGACGACAGCACGTTGACGAAGACCATCTGTAACTTCTGTGCGGTCGGTTGCGGGTTCCGAGGGGAACGACAGGGTGACGCGTTCGTCGGCCAGGAGCCGTGGCACGAGAACCCGATCAACAACGGGTCACTCTGCTCGAAGGGCGCGGCCATCTACGGCAGTGAGCACTCCGAGAAGCGCCTCCGACACCCGATGATCAGGCGCGACGGCCAGTGGGAGAAGCTCTCCTGGGAGGATGCCTACGCGGAGATCAAAGACGAGTTCGGCAGCATCGTCGAGGAGTTCGGCCCCGACAGCGTGATGTGGCTGGGGTCGGCCCACCACTCCAACGAGGAGGCCTACGCGTTCCGCAAACTCGCCTCCCTGTTCGGGACGAACAACGTCGACCACCAGGCGCGCATCTGTCACTCGACGACGGTGGCGGGCCTCGCGAACACCTGGGGGTACGGCGCGATGACCAACCCCATCAACGACTACCGGAACTTCGACCTCGACCTCATCATCGGGCAGAACCCCGCCGAGGCCCACCCCATCGCGATGCAGCACATCCTCGAGGGGCAGAAACGCGGCGGGACGGTCGTCTCGGTGGACGCCCGCTACACGAAGACCTCGGCACACGCCGACCACTTTTACCGTATCCGGCCGGGCACGGACGTGGCGCTGATGATGGGGCTCATCCGCTACATCCGCGACCAGGGCGAACTCGACACGGACATGCTGAACGGTCGGGTGCAGGGCTGGGCGGACGTCGAGGCAGAACTCGACAAGTACGACCCCGCCACCGTCGCCGAGATCACGTGGATCTCCGAGGAGGAACAGCAGGAGATCGGCGACCTGATGATCGAGAACAAGCCCAACATCCAGATCGAGTGGGCGATGGGCGGGACCCAGCACAACAACGGGACCCAGAACATCCGCTCGTACGCGCTGACGGGCCTCGCGACCGGCGGCATCGCCAAGAAGGGCGGCGGGATGCAGGTCATGCGCGGACACGCGAACGTGCAGGGCGCGACGGACCTCGGGGTGGCGAGCCACAACCTGCCGGGGTACTACTCGGTCAGCTCCCCCGGGTCCTGGAAGTACTGGACGGACGTCTGGACCCAGAGCCCCTACACGAGCGGCTCCATCTCGTTCAAGGAGCTCTACGAGAAGTACGACCTCCTGCCGAAGAAACTGGCCGAGCAGTCGGGGTCGTACACCGAGTACAGCGACAGCAAGGGGGCGGCGAGCGCCGACCAGCCGAACCCGCGCTCGATGATGTTCCAGAACGGCCTCACGGTCGCGCGCTGGTACGAGGCGGCCCTGCCGAAGGAGGACCGCCTCCACGACACGCCGGTGTACCAGCCCAACCCGCTGAAGGCCGCGGTGTTCTGGGGGCACTCCTCGAACTCCATCAGCGAGATGAGCAAGATGAAACGGGCGATGGAGAACCTCGATATGCTCGTCATCGTCGACCTGTTCCCCTCCATGGCCTCCGTCCTGCCCGAGGAGAAACAGGACGGCATCATCCTCCTGCCGGCGGCGAGTCAGTACGAGCACTACCGGTCGGTGACGAACTCCCACCGTGCGGTCCAGTGGTCCGAGCCGGTGCGCGAGCCCTCGCACAACACGCGGCCGGACCTGCGCATCATCCAGGAGTTCGCCGACCTCTTCGGCTTCGGCGACCACTTCGACTGGGGGAACGGCCCCGAACTGTACAACGGTCGGAGCACCTACGAGGACGCGCTCCGGGAGGTCAACCTCGGTGTGCGGACCATCGGCTACCAGCAGTCGCCCGAGCGCCTCCAGCGCCAGCACGAGTACGACCACCTGTTCAGTACGGAGGACCTGCAGGCGGACTCCGGGCCGGTCGCCGGCGAGTACTGGCAGCTCCCGTGGCCGTGCTGGGGCGAGGGCCACCCCGGGACGCCCATCATCTGGAACGACAACCTCGACCCCCGGGAGGGCGGTCAGGACTTCCGCGCGCGCTGGGGGCTGAAGGCCCCCACGCCGCAGGAGTGGCAGCAGATGGACACCGACCAGCCCTACCCGCTGCAGAACACCTACGAGCAGGGCGGGGAGTCCTCGCTCGACATGCTCCGGGCGCCGTTCAATCCCGACTGGGCGAACGGGCAGGTCAACGGCGTGCCCCAGTACCCCGGGTTCTCGACGGTGTGGCCCGAGGACCTCACCAACCCCGACGCCCTCTCGTTGCCCTACCGCTACGCGCTGGACCCGACGAAGTCGGTCTACGACTGCGCGAAGGCAGTCGTCGAGCAGGGGAAGATGAAGGAGAGCGAACTGCCGATGAGCCTCTCCGAGTACCAGCAGTTCGACTTCAAGCAGGCCGACCCGCCGACCGGGCGGGGACGGGCACGGGGAGTCGCGTGGAACTTCATCGACACCGTCCCGGTCCATCGCGAACCCATCGAGAGCCCGAGCCAGAAACTCGTCGAGGAGTGGCCCGCCAACGGCCAGCAGAGGAACTTCTACCGCCTCGACCAGAACAACGCGACGACACAGACGGAGGCGATGCGGGAACTCAGCGGCAAGAACGGCGAGGGCTTCGACACCATCATGACCTCCGGGAGACAGGTCGAACACCAGGGCGGGGGCGCCGAGTCCCGGTCCAACCAGTTCCTCGCGGACCTCCAGCCCCACATGTACGCCGAGATTCACCCCGAGAAGGCGGAGGAACTCGGCGTCGACGGCGGGGACCTCGTGGTCGTCTCGACGACGACCCGCGGGTCCGTGCTCGTGCGGGCGCGGGTCACCTACCGGCCGAACCCGAAGGAGACGTTCATGCCGTTCCACTGGGGCGGGGTCTTCCAGGGGAACTCCCTCGAGGACCAGTACCCCGACGGGATGGTCCCCTACGCCATCGGGGACAGCGTGAACGCGATCACCGTCAAGGGGTACGACGTCGAGACGCAGATGCAGGAGACGAAGGTCGGCCTCGTGAAGATACAGCCGGCGACGCCGGAGCTCCTCGACGAGCTGAACATGGACCCCGACATCACGTTCCCGCAGGACAGGAACGACATCGGCCTCCAGAAGGACTTCGACGTGCGTGACTACCACACCGTTCAGTAACCACAATGTCAACAGACCAGAATTCGATGCAGCGCGAGCAGATGAGTCAGGGCGTCATGAGCGTCGGTGAGGGGACCCGAATCTTCCCCGACGTTGAGGCGTGTATCGACTGTGGCGGGTGCGTCGTCGCGTGCAAGCGGACGTGGGACGTGCCGCCGGAGGAGCAGCGCATCTCCATCTCGACGATGTTCGAGGGCCAGGAGGCGGAGAAGCCGCAGCTCAACTCCAACAGCGGGCGGGCGCTCAACCAGGGAGAGTTCCCCGGCGAGACGAGCTTTCCGATGCAGTGTTACCACTGCGAGGACGCCCCCTGCGTGTCGGTCTGCCCGGTCGACTCCCTCCAGAAGAACGACGACGGCTTCGTCGAGGTCGTCGAGGACCTCTGTGTGGGCTGTCAGTACTGCCTCTCGGCGTGCCCGTTCGGCGCGCCGCAGTTCCCCGAGTCGGACGACGGCGCGGAGGCCGTCCTCGGCGGCGGGGGTATCATGGACAAGTGTACGATGTGCGAGGAGCGCCAGCACGTCGGGAAGGGGCCGGCCTGCGCCGAGGAGTGTGCGACCGACGCCATCCTCGTCGGTGACGCCGGCGACATCGCCGACGAGCTGGACAAGCGCGACGCCGCACCGGCGTTCAACAAGGAGGCGATGGAGATCATCTTCGGCGCCGACGAGGCGAGGGCCTTCGACCTATGAACCGACGTCGTAAGGAACGCGTCGCGGTGCTCGTCAGCGCCCTCGTGGGCGTCGTCGTCGCCGTGGGGTCCGTCTGGCTCTTCTCGGGGACGTTCGACGTGTTCCACGAGCAACTGTTCCGCGTCGGCCCCACCGTCGAGGGCCAGGGCGTCGGCGCCGACTGGGAGACGGGCAACACCGTCCCGTGGCTCAACTTCCTCATCTCGCTGATGCACGCCGCCGACGTCATTATGGGCGTGTTCATCCTCGTGATGGTGTTCCTCCACTGGGGGGCGTTCCGCCGGCTCGCCGACCGGATGCAGTCGCCGTACGCGAACCAGCAGTCGGGCACCGTCGCCGCCGACGGGGGAAGCGTGCCCGCTGGCACGGAGAGCGTGCCCGCTGGCACGGAGAACGAGGCCGCCGCCTCCGAAGGCGAGGCCGCTCGCACGGGCGACGGCTCCGACACGGGAGGTGAGGGGCGATGACGAACCTCGACCACGGGAAGTTCACGCGGGTGACGACGATGTTCCACTCGTTGCTCGCGCTGGACGTGTTCCTGCTGTTCTTCACGGGCTACAGCGTGATGTTCAACGACGAACTCTGGTGGCTCCTCGAACTCATGGGCGGGAACACGGGCGTCCTCGCGCTCCACCGTATCGCGGGCGTCGGTCTCATCGTCCTGACGGTGTTCTGGATCACGTTCATGATCATCGGGCCGGGGCGCCGGAGCAACTTCCGGGCGGTCCTGCCGGACCTGAAGAACGACATGCAGGCGTTCATTCAGGACGTGAAGTTCGTCCTCGGCCGGGCCGACGAACGCCACCCGCACGCCCGCCAGTTCGCGGGCTACACGTCCGACGAGGTGCCCCTCCTCTCGTACGTCGGGAAGGGGGTCATCTTCATCTTCGCCGTCGAACTGACGCTGCTGATGGTGTCGGGCCTGCTCATCTGGAGCAAGCCCTCCCTGATGCAGTTCTTCCAGACGAAGGCTGCCGCGATGGCGTTCGTCGTCTTCCACGGGCTGCTGGGCGTCATCATGCTGATGGGCGTGATGTTCCACATCTTCGAACACGGGTTCCACCCCGCGTTCTACCCCGTCGAACTGAAGGCGTTCATCTCGAAGGACAAGATGCCTCACACTGACCACAGCGACGAGGACCACGAGGGGACGGGCATCGAACTGCTCACGCTCCGCCCGTCGTGGAACTGGGCGGTGAATCTCGGCGGGGCGGCGGTGGTCATCGGCATCGTCAGCGTCCTCCTCGGGAGCATCTTCGACGAGGGCTACCCGGTGCCGCGCGAACTCACCATCGGCGGCGGGCCGACGAACCTCCTGCTCACCATCGGCATCAACGTCGGGGTACTGGTGTTGTTCCTCGGTCTGTTGCTGTCGGTGTACGGCAACGTCCTCCGGGCGCGCTACGAGCGACAGGTGCGCGCGGAGCGACGGACCGCCGAGACGAGTCACAGCGACGACTGAGCGCTCGCTCGTTCGGGCGCGATTCGACGATTCGACTGAACGGCGAGCCTACAGCAACGGGAACGACCGCCCCCCGCGCGGCGGGACGTAGAAGTTCGCGCGGGCGGTGACGGTGATGAAGTCGAGGATGCCGTTGTTCCGGCGTTCGCGCACCCGTTCGCTGTCGTCGCGGAGGTACCAGCCGTTCATCGCCTTGCGCGTCGCCTGGAAGTCAGCGAGTGAGCGCTGGTAGGAAAGGAAGTGGACGCCCGCGTGCCCCCCGTCGACGGTGTTGAAGTCCCGGCGGAGCAGGAGGGGGTCGCCGTCCTCGCGGACCCGCGCCACCTTCTCGTGGTGGCCCACCACGTCGTGTTCGCGGGCGGCCTCCGGGACGCCGCCCTCGAAGGGGACGTCGTCGGTGAGCGCGTCGACGTCCTCGCCCGTCAGAGTCCCCGAGAACATTCGAGCGACCCGTTCGTTCCGCGAGAGCGAGAACCACGTCTCGAGGGACTGGCGCAGGCGCGAGAGGTGCATCGTCGTGCCGCCAGCGAACGGCCCCTCCTCGATGGTGACGCGGTCCTCGGTTGCCTGCGTCCCCCGCCGCCCGGACTTGAATCCCATGAACATCGGGGCGTCCTTCGGGAGGGGCGCGTCGTCGGGAATCCCATCGGCGTCGGTGTGCGCTGCGGGCAGCCCCTCGCCCATGAACCCAGTGCGGCGGCCCACGACGCGGAAGACGTCACCGAGGCGGGCGTCGGGGGTCGACCCGGCGAGCGACCCGCCGTGGAACAGTCCGCGTTCGGCGTCGAGGAGGGTCGAGGGGTCGTCCGCCGAGAGGACGAGGGCGGCGTCGTACGTCTCCAGTTTCGGGTCGTCGGTTCGTGAGAGCACCTCCGGGTGGTCGACCGGCGCGGCGGCGAGTTCGCCGATGCGCTCGAAGTAGCCCGATCCCCACGCGAGGACGTGGAAGAGGCCGTCTGGCGACCAGTCGTAGGCCCCCTCCAGTTCGCGCATCGCGCGCTCGACGGTCCGGGCGTGCTCCACCGTCGGCGGGTTCCGGAGGCCGAGCAACAGGACGGTGTGGTAGCGCGGGGCGAGCGAGTTGCCGTGCTCGTCGGTCCGGAGGGCGTCGTCCACGGCGTGTTGCCGGGCCGGGAGCGCGTCTGCGTGCGGGTTCGACGGGAGGTTCAACTCCACGGTGTCGCGTCGCGTGAGGAGTCGCGTACACCCGGCGAACCCCGCCGCGCTGGTCACGCCCGCGAGTCCCCTGATGATGGCACGCCGGGATGGCATCGTCTCCTCGGAGGGCCGTCACGACCAAGAGTGTTCGTCCGGCCTCCGAAGGCCGGGCGAGGACTTATGCACGCGCCGACCGATTCGACCGTAGATGGGGGTCGCAGAACCGCTACACGGCACGCCGTTGCCGATGCCGCTCGACCAGGCGGTGGTCGTCCTCGCCGCCGCCTGCGTCGTCCTCGTCGGGGTCGCGTACCTGTTCTACCGGGACTACCGGAGCGTCTTCACGGAGGTGCGGACGTGAGCCACGACCACCCGACGCGGGAGGCGGGCGGCGAGAGCGAGAGCGTCGAGGCCGGGCGGCCGGGCGGCCGGGCGGCCCGCTACCTCCGGGTGGCGGTGTACTCGCTTGGGGTCCTCCTCGCGCTCTCGTTGCTGACCGTCGGGAGCATCGCCATCATCGCCGAACTGAAGGGGACGTGGCACTGGCAGCTCCACCTCGAGAC
This sequence comes from Halomarina litorea, assembly GCF_024227715.1. NCBI lineage: Archaea > Methanobacteriati > Methanobacteriota > Halobacteria > Halobacteriales > Natronomonadaceae > Halomarina > Halomarina litorea. Next base: position 2,792,033 of record NZ_CP100448.1, read on the forward strand.
GACGGTGAGCTACATGGCCGTCTTCGTCGGGTGGGTGCTGGCGGCGCTCGTCCCCCTCACGGTCCTGCTGGGCGTCGTCCGCTGGCGGGAGGGCGGATGACCCGCGCCGCGCGGGCCGTCCGGTGGGCGGCGGTCGCCTCGGTGGGCGCGCTCTGCTTGCTCGTGGCAGGCGTCGGCGCGGTGGCGATGGTCGCCGAGTACAACGCGACGTGGGACTGGTACTTCCTGATGGAGCGGGCCGTCGCATTCGCGACGCCGGCGGCGATGTGGCTGCTCGCGGCGGTGCTCGTCGGACTGGTCGGCCTGACCGTCGTCGCCCGGGACTAGACCGAGAGGAGTTCCGCGCCCTCCGTCGAGAGTTCGACGGTCACGTCCTGTCTGGTCTGCTGGCTGATCTGGTCGATGTTGCGCGTCAGCACTTCGAGGATGTCCTTCGGTTCGGGGTAGACCAACATGTTGCCGTCGTCGTCCTCCATGACGAGTTGCGTATCGGAGAGCGATATCTGGTCGTCCTCGATACGGGCGACGACGGCGGGGAGCGCCTCCGCACCGCCGGGGTCGCCCTCGCGCACCGAGGTGATGTACAGCGAGTCGAGACCGATGAGGTCCTTGTACTCCCGGACGCGTTCGGCACAGCGGACCATGTCCCGCGTGACCTCGGTCTTCTGGGGGTTCCCGTGTTCGCCGTCGTAACAGTGCTTGCACACCCGCAGTTCCATTCGCATCGTCTACCGACGAGAGGCCAGCGACGCGGAAATAGCTTCACCCCGCGGCCACCGGTGGGTGACCTTGCCAAGGGGGAGACACAGGTTTAGGGGGGTTCGACCCGAACCCCCGGGCATGGCGAAGACACTCGACTTGGTATACAGCATCGTCGTCCTGCTGGTCGCGACGGGGGGCGTCGCCGGCGTCTTCTGGCTCGGCTGGTCGGAGCGCCGGGAGGCACAGAGCTACTGGGGGCTGGCCGGAGCCGCCGTCGCCATCCTGTTCGTCGCGGCGCTGGTCGCCAGCCTCGTCACGACGCTGTTCTGAGCGGCGGAGGTTTATCAGCGATGCGCCGATGGTAAGACTATGGAACTGGAGTTGCGGTTCTTCGCTAACTTCCGGACCGCGGTGGGCGACAAGACCATCTCGCGGGAGTACGACGACGGGTCGACCGTCGGTGACGTCCTGCGGGCCCTCGAAGCCGAGTTCGACGGGCTCGAAGGCGACATCCTCGACGACGAGGGGGACATCCTCCCGCAGTTGAGCGTGCTCAAGAACGGACGCGAGGTCCTCCACATGGAGGGGACCGAGACCGAACTGGAGGACGGGGACCGGCTGTCCGTGTTCCCGCCCGTCGCGGGGGGGTGCGCGTAGATGCGCGTCGAGAAGTCGTTCCGCGGCATCTCGCTGCGCCTCGCCGTCCACTACCTGACCGAGAGTCTCGGCGGCGAACGCGTCGACGACGGCCCCGAGGACATCACCGAGGCCGACGGGGCCACCGTCGAGGGCGACGGCTGGCGCGCGGACCTCACGACGGCGATGGCGAACCCCGTGGGGTCGGTCGAACTCACCGAGGTTCGCATCGACTTCGAGGGCGAGGAGGAGACCCTCGACCCCCTCGTCGAGCAGTTCTCCCAGAAGGCGATGCGCGCCGGCGGGTGAGCGGGCCGGTGGCCAACCCCATCGACGGGCAAGCGATGTTGCTCGCCGCCGCGAAGGCCAGCGTCGGCCCGCAACTGCTCCCGGACCTCGTCGACCGCGTCCAGGACCACCTCTGCTCGCGGGAAGCGGAGTATCGTCGGCAGTACGAACTCGCCTACGAGGACGACTCGGCGTGCGTCTTCTTCGTCGAGGCCGGCCACTGGACGACCCTCGCGGACGAGGTGGGACTCGAACGCCGCGAACGCGACGCCGTCCGCCGGGCGCACACCGAACACCTCCGGCGCATCGGGAAGGACACGGGCCGCCGCGAGGAGTTCGAGACGGCACTCGACATCCGCGAGTGCGTCGTCGTCGGGAAGACGGACGAGTCGGACGGGTCGGACTGACCGCGACCACAGAAACAGCGACGCGTCGTTCGCGCCCGGGCGACCTCTTACGGGTCCGGGTCGGTCACTTCGATGATGACCGCGTTCTCGACGTACTCCGTCTCGCCGCCCTCGGTGCGCAACTGGATGGTGACGCCGGGCACCTCCCCTTGCTCCTCGAGGTGGTCCTTCGGGACGGAGACGGCGGTCACCTCGTCGAACGTGGCGACGCGACGGTTGAGCGTCGTGCCGTCGTACTCGAACTCCTCCCACTCGTCGGCCTCCAGTTCGTCCGTGTTGAAGTACTCCTCCGTCTCGTGGTCCACCGAACCGCCCACGTCCCGTTCTTTGTTCCCCTTGCTCTCCCCTTCGCGGTACTGGTGCAGGTACACGAGCATGGGCGTGCAGACTCGCGGACATCGAATAAGGGCTAGCACGGCACAGGCAGGGGAACTGTTGTGTCACTGTTCACACGTGAGTCGGTGTGGGAACGTTCGGCGCGCGGGCGGTCCTCGCGACCCCCCGACGGGTCGTCGTCGCCGTCGGCGTCGCGGCCTGGGCGCTGGGACTGGTCGGGACGGCCCTGTGGCTCGCGCTCGTCACCGAGGGGCCGTTCGGGGCGCTCCCGGCGGGGACGGCGTTCGCCGACGAACCGACGGCCGACTGGAAGGTCGTCGGGTGGCCGTTCTACAGCGCCCAGTTCGTCGACGTGCGGTCGGTCGGCCTCCAGAGCGTGACCGTCACGCGGAGTCCGGTCGGCCTCCTCGTCGACCGGACCGAGCGGTTCCCCCCGGTCTACCTGCTGCCCCCGGTCCTGTTGACCGTCGCGGGGACGGTGGCGACGGCGAGCGTCTCCGCGAGCGACGGCCGACCGCTCGACCCCGTCGCGGGGGCGCACGTCGCCTTCGGTTACCTCCCGGCGACACTCCTCGTCGTCGCTATCGACCCGTTCGCCGCCGTGGTCGCCGGACTGGTCTCCCCGGCCACCTTCGGGTTCCTCGGCGGAGTCCTCGCCACACTCCCCGGACGGGTGCGAGCGTCACACCGGAGGTGACCGCGCCCGGCGAGGGGACCCGCTCACTCGACCCGACCGGCAGCGTCGTCCGGCGCGACGACCATGCTCGTCAGCACCCCGAGGAGGTCACGTTCGTGCGCGCGGACGTCGAGGCCGGCCGCCCGGACGACGTCGACCGGTTCCTGGTTCCAGCGACAGCCCATCGACTCGAAGTGGTGGTCCGCGAAGCGGTCCTGCAGAGCGGCGATCGGGCCGACGCTGGAGCGCCCGTGTTCCAGCAGGAGGACGTACCCGTCGGGCGCGCACACCCGCGCCATCTCCCGGAGGACGGCGACGGGGTCCGGGAACGTACACGTCGAGAGCGATGAGACGACGAAGTCGAAGCTGTCGTCGGAGAAGGGGAGGCTCGTCGCGTCCGCCCGCTGGAGGGTCACGTCGCGCCCGCGGCGGGCGGCCTCGCGGTCTGCGGCGGCGAGCATCGCGGGGCTGAGGTCCACCCCGACCACCTCGCAGTCGGCGGGCAGGTAGCGGAAGTTCGCGCCGGTCCCGCAGGCGACGTCGAGGACGCGACCGGACGCCCGGCCGAACAGTCGACGGCGATAGCGCCCGACGAGGAGGTGGCCGAGTCGGTCGAAGCGTTCGAAGGTCGCCGCGGCGTCGTCGTAGATGGTCTGCAACTCGCCGGGGGACTTGCCGGGCCGGTCCGCGGCGACGGGACGGGAGGTCATGGGAGAGCGATTGGTCCGTCCCGAACTTAGCGTCGTCGCCGGACGCGGGGACCACGGCGCGTCCCGGTCCGAGGGTCCGGCGCGACGCTCAGTCGCCCCCGCGGTCGACCAGCCCGACGATCTCCACGTCCCAGTCGGGACCCCCGTCGTTCGACACCGGCCACCCACCCTCGACCTGCACGCCGTTCTCGGCCGCCTCCAGCACGAGCGCACGGAGTGCTTCGTGGAAGGCCGCCTCGGAACGGATCGATTCTGAATTCATGATGCTGACCGGAGCGACCCGACGACGGGGACTCGGTCCCGAGTAGACCACCGTTCCACAAATGCTTTCGTGATTATACTGGTGACACGTCGACGGGCGGACCGACTCCCCGCGGCGCGCCACCCTCGGCAGGGCGCGGGTCAGTCGTCGGTCGCCTCCCCGCAGTAGTCGAGGGCGGTCCACGCGAGGGTCGTCGCCGTCTCCAGCAGGGAGGTCACGGTGGTGGTCTCGTCCGCCCCGTGGAGGCGCTCTCCCTCCGGGCCGACCGACACCGCGTGGACGTCGTAGTAGCGCTCGTAGAACCGCTCGTCCAGTCCGGCGCTGCCGCCGATGAACTGGCCCTCGCGCCCGGTCGCCGCCTCCGCGTTCCGTTTCGCGCGGGTGGCGATTTCGCAGTCCTCCGGCACCTCGTGGGGCGCGGCCTGCCACCCGAACCACTCGACGCGCGGCGGGTTGTCGGCGAGCCACCCGTCGTCGGTCGCCACCGCGTCGACCGCACCCTCGACCTGTTCGCGGACCTCCTCGCGGCTCTCGCCGGGGGGCCAGCCGACGCGCCCCTCGACGACGGCCTCGGCGGGCACCGTCGAGGGCCAGTCGCCGGCGCGTATCGTCCCGAGGTTGATGTTCGTCACGTTCCCCTCCAGCCCGGGGGTCGCCCGATAGGCTGGTTCGTAGTCGATGCGCGCCTTCCGCTCGCGGTCGAGGTCGTCGAGCGCCCGGTACACCTCCGTGGCCTTCCCGATGGCGTTGACGCCCTCGTGGCCCCACGCGGCGTGCGCGCTCTTCCCGGGGACGGTCACCCGGAAGTACATCACGCCCGCGCTGGCGGTGCCGACGTTCGGGACGCCGTAGGGTTCCGCGACGAGGGCGGCGTCGGGGACGTACCCGCGTTCGAGCGCCGAGAGGGTGCCGCCGACCCCGCCGTCCTCCTCCTCGATGGTCGAGAGCAAGAGCAGGTCGCCCGCGAGGTCGACGTCGAGGTCCCGGAGGCTCTCGACGGCGAGCAGAATCGCCGCGAGCCCGCCCTTCATGTCCGCAGCGCCGCGGCCGAACAGTCGGTCGCCCTCACGGGTCAGCGCCCACGGGTCGTGGTCCCACTCGTCTTCGGTGACGTCGACGACGTCCACGTGACCGCTGAGCGCGAGCGTCGGGCCGTCCCCGCTCCCCGCGAGGCGCGCCGCGACGTTCGGTCGGCCCTCGTAGCCCACCCGCGCGAACGACGACGTCTCGAAGTAGCCCTCGTGGTCGCGCAGTCGCCCGGGGTCCGGTTCCCAGACGTCGGGTTCGAGCCCGAGCGCCTCGAATCGCTCGACCAGCAGTTCCTGTCCCGGCCCCTCGTTCCCGGTCACCGTCCGCGCCGCGACGAGGTCGGAGAGGAACTCGACCATGGACGCCTCGCGGTCCTCGATGCGCGCCGCAACCTGCTCTTTGGTACCCATAGTCACGATTCTCGAGAGCCCCCACATAAACCCTCGTGCGGGCGTCGTCCCGGCGGCCGGGCTTGCTCACCCCACCCTCGGCCTTTTTCTCGTGTCCGCCGCAACTTCCGGCGGACACCGATGACACTCTCAGCCCGCGTCGTCTTCTCGGCCGGTCTGGTGGTGGTCCTCGCCCTCCTCGCGTGGCTCATCGTCCAGCCGTTTCTCACCTACCTGCTCGCGGCGGTGCTCCTCGCGTTCGTCCTCCGGCCGCTCCACGCCCGGGCGTCGGACGCCGTCGGGTCGCACCTGTCGGCAGGCCTCCTCGTCGTCGGCACCGTCCTCGCCGTCCTCCTGCCGGTCGGGGCGTTCGTCTTCGTCGTCGCGAGCGACGTCTCGACGCTCACGGAGGGCGAGACGGCCATCCCCGCACTGGAGTCCGTCGAACGACTGCTCCGGACGCGCCTCGGTATCGACGTGGAACTCGGCGGGCGCTTTCGCACGCTCGCCGGACAGATTCCGGACCTCATCGCCGGGCAGGCCCCCGCCATCGTCGGGTCGGGCGTCCACACGGTGCTCGGCCTGTTGCTCCTCCTGTTCGTCGAGTACTACCTCCTGAAGGACGGCCCGTCGCTCGTCCAGTGGATTCGCGGCGTCGCCCCCCTGCCCGACGCCGTGGGCCGGGAACTGTTCGCGGCCGCCGAGGAGATGACGTGGGCCGTCCTGAAGGGCCACGTCCTCGTCGCCATCGCGCAGGGCCTCGTCGCCGGCCTCGGCCTCCTCGCCCTCGGCATCCCCAACGCGGCGCTCTGGACGCTCGCGATGACGTTCCTCGCGCTGGTGCCGGTCATCGGTGTCGCGCCCGTCATCGGCGGGGCCATCGTCTACCTCCTCGCGGAGGGCCGCCTGTTCGCAGCCGTGGGACTGGCCGTCTACGGCCTCACGGTGGTCGCCCTCACCGACGACTACCTGCGGGCGTTCCTGGTCGAACGCCACGCCACATCGCTACACCCGGCGGTCATCCTCGTCGGCGTCTTCGGCGCGGCCGTCGCCTTCGGTCCGATGGGTCTGTTCTTCGGCCCGGTCGTCCTCGGTCTGTTCAAATCGAGCGTCGACGTGTTCAGCCGCCACTACAACCTCGCGTAGCCGATCCGGGGCCCGGAGAGCGCCGATTGGTCAGCGCTCGAAGCCCCCGTCGCGCTGGTCGTACCGGACCCGCAGCGTCCCCGGAGCGGAGCGTCTCGTCGCGTCTCGAATCGCCTCGAAGGCTTCGAGCGTCCCGACGGGGGGCGCGTCCTCTCCGTACACGTCCCGTATCTCCTCTCGAAGGGCGTCGTAGGCCCGCTCCACGAGGAGTCTGACCGCTTCCGCGTCCGCTCTCGAATCGACCTCGAAGGTGGCCTCGTACCTCGACATAGGGTGTGTTGGCGTTCCAGCGGGAAAGCGTAGCCTACCGTCGAGTGGAACTGCCGGGCGGTGCGGGCCGGCGCGGTCGCTCGGCGCGTGTCGTGCGTCGGTCGAAAGAAGTGGGAGTCGTCGAGCGATACGGACCCGGACCGTGGGCTGGACTAGTCGTCGCTCGGGGCCGCCGCGTCGCCGCCGCTGGAGACGCCCGTGCCGGGACCGACGTCGATGCCGAGGTCGTCGAGCTTCTCGTCCGGGACGACGCCGTCGACCCAGCCGCGGTGCTCGTAGTACTCCTCTTTCATCCGGTCGAGCTCACAGAGCGAGCCCTCGCTGCCGCCCTGACCGGGGACGGCGTTCTCGTGGCCTTCGACGAACCGACCGGGCAGGGTGTCGTCGCTCCCGTCGAACCCGGCGAGGTTGTTGTAGTAGCGTTCGAGGTTGTAGACGCGCTCGCCGGCCGTCATGAGCTCCTCCTCGCTCACGTCCAGGCCCGTCATGCCGTTGTACTGCATGACGTACTCCTCGATGCCCTCTGCGAAGGCGTTGAACTTGCAGATGTCGAAGGAGTCGGAGATGGCGTGGAGGTCCTGGAAGGTGGCGGTGAGTTCGCCCTTCCCCTCCCACGCGTACGGGTCGACCTTCTCCGGGATGCCGAGAATCTCGGCGGCAGGGGTGTACCCGCGCAGGTGACACGCGCCGCGGTTGGAGGTGGCGTAGGCGATGCCCATCCCCTTCATGCAGCGCGGGTCGTAGGCCGCGATGGCCTGCCCCTTGACCGAGAGCAGGTTGTCGTGACCGTCGAACTCCTCGGCCATGTGACTCTGACCCTCGCCGAGGTGCTCCGCGAGGTCACCCTCGCGGTTGGCGATGTCCTCGATGAGGTCGATCATCGACTCGACGTCGCCCCACTCGATGCCCTCGCCGAGGCCGTCGAGTTTGCCCTCCTCGGTCATCTCCATGGCCATGGCGATGATGTTGCCCGTCTCGATGGTGTCCATCCCGAAGTTGTTGCACTGGTCGATCATGACCGCGATGCGGTCACGGTCGGTGTGCATCGAGTTGGGGCCGAGCGCCCACGCCGACTCGTACTCGTAGGACTCCATCCGGACGTTGAGGTCCTCGCCCTTGTGGGAGGTGGTGACCTCGACTTCCTTCTTGCAGGCGACCGGACAGGAGTGGCAGGTCGGCTCGTCGACGAGGATGTTCTCGCGGACGTTCTCCCCCGAGACCTCCTCGGCGTCGATGTCGCCGCCCTCGTTCTCCCGGAACGACCGCGTCGAGGTGTACTTCCCGTTCTTGACGGGGAGGCCGTCCATCTCCTCGGTCGCGTTCATGAGGACGTTCGTCCCGTACAGCGAGAGGCCCCCCTCGTTGGGCGCGGTGACGTCCGACTCCTGGATGACCTGCATGGCCTGCTGGTGGCCCTTCTTGAACGTGTCCGGGTCGGCCGGTTTGGGCATCTTCGTGCCCGACTTCACGACGACCGCTTTCAGGTTCTTGTTGCCCATCACGCAGCCGGTGCCGCCGCGGCCCGAGGAGCGGTCGTCCTCGTTCATGATGCAGGCGTACTTGACGCCGTTCTCGCCGGCCTGCCCGATTCCCATGACGGACATGTTCTTGCCGTAGGAGCCCTCGCACTCCTCCTCGAGGGTGTCGCGGGTCTCGTGGAAGCCCATCCCCCAGAGGTGGGAGGCGTCGCGCAGTTCGACCTCGCCGTCCTCGATGACGGCGTAGACCGGGTCCTCGCTCTTGCCCTCGAAGAGGAGGCCGTCGAAGCCCGCCCACTTGAGGCGCGCGCCCGACCAGCCGCCGTGGTGGGAGTCGGTTACGGTACCCGTCAGCGGCGACTTGGTGCAGATGGCGATGCGCCCGGACATGACGACCTGCGTGCCCGTCAGCGGGCCGTTCATCATCGCCAGCAGGTTCTCGTCGCTCATCGGGTCCACGTCGGTCCCGTTGTCGAAGACGTACTTCACGCCGAGGCCGCGCGCCCCGATGTACTTCTTGGCGTCCTCTTCGTCGATGCTCTCGTAGTTCACGTCGCCCGAGGACAGGTCGACGCGCGCCACGTGGTCTTGGAATCCGCCGAGTTCAGTCATGGTAATAGCTTACAGTTACACATGGGGGCGAGCGGTGTTAGGACTTGACATTAGTGCGCAACCGGAATCGGTTTCGTGTCGCGACGACCGGGGCCGATTTCCCCCGACGACGGGCCACCGAGGGGCAGATTCCGCCGCCGCGCTCCTCGGTGGCCGTCGCCAGCCCCGTCCGCTGTGGGTCGTTCGTCCGGTCGACGGCGACGAACCGGTCCGTTTAGCACGGGCCACACCGAGAGTCGGGTATGGCACGTCGGGTCCCGCTCCCCCTCACGCCCCCGCTCGTCCGCTACGGGCTGGTCGGCCTCGTCGCGGGCGGCATCCTCCTCGCGTCCGTCGTCGACCCGCCCTCGACGGGGCCGACGCCGCTCGGTCCGCTCGGGCTCCTGCCCCTCGACAAGTGGCTCCACGCGCTGGGCTACGGCGGCCTGACGGGGGCGCTGGCCTACGCGATGGTCCCGCGGACGGTCCCCGGGGACGGACGGCCCGAGCGCACGGTCCTCGCCGGCCTCGCGGTCGCCGTGGCGGTCGCCGCGGGGTACGGGTTCGGCATCGAACTCGTCCAGGGGATGCTCCCGGCCCGGTCGTTCGACGTCGCGGACGCCGCGGCGAACGGGACGGGCGCGCTCCTCGCCGCCGGTGGCTGGCGACTGGTCGCCGCCCGCCTGCGGCCCGTCTCGTTCTGGTGAGCGCGACGGCGAGAGACGAAGGCGCTTTACCCGCCGGTCGGCTACCCCGGCCAATGAGTACGCCGGACCCCGACGTCTACGAACAGGGGCGAGGGATGGACGCGCACAACAGCGTGATGCGCGAGGTCCGCTCGCGCAACGACCGCACCTACGACCCGCGCGAACCCACCCGCGTCTGGATCGACGAGGACAACACCCCCGACGGGGTCCGCCAGTCGCTGACCATCATCCTCAACACCGGCGGCTGTCGCTGGGCGCGCGCCGGCGGCTGTACGATGTGTGGCTACGTCGCCGAGTCGGTCGAGGGCGGCACCGTCGCCCACGAGGACCTGATGACGCAGGTGCAGGCGTGTCTCGACCACGAGAGCGAGAACGCGGACGACGAGAGCGAGCTAATCAAGATATACACCTCCGGCAGCTTCCTCGACGAGCGTGAGGTGCCCGCCGAGACGCGCGACGCCATCGCGGAGACGTTCGCCGACCGCGAGCGGATGGTCGTCGAGTCCCTCCCGGACTTCGTCGACCGGGAGAAGCTGGCGGACTTCACCGGGAGAGGGCTGGAGACGGACGTCGCGGTCGGGCTGGAGACGGCCACCGACCGCGTGCGCCGCGACTGCGTCAACAAGTACTTCGACTTCGCCGACTTCGAGGACGCCTGCGCCGAGGCCCGCGAGGCGGACGCGGGGGTCAAGGCCTACCTCCTGATGAAGCCGCCCTTCCTCACCGAACGGGAGGCGCTGGAGGACATGGTCAGTTCCGTCGAGCGCTGTTCGGCCGTCGAGGGCTGTCACACCGTCTCGATGAACCCGACGAACGTCCAGCGCCACACGATGGTCGAGGAACTGTACCACGATGGGGGGTACCGCCCGCCGTGGCTCTGGTCGGTCGCCGCCGTCCTCGAACGCACCGCCGACGCCGACGCCATCGTCGTCTCGGACCCCGTCGGTCACGGCTCCGACCGCGGCGCGCACAACTGCGGGGAGTGCGACGACCGGGTCCAGCGCGCCATCAAGGACTTCGACCTCAGGCAGGACCCGAGCGTCTTCGAGCAGGTGTCCTGCGAGTGCGAGGCGACGTGGGAGGCGGTGCTCGAACGCGAGACGAGTTACGGGATGCCGCTGACGCACTGAGACGACCCGGCTCCGCGGGTCCGACGGAACCCTCGTTCTGCTGACCCACCCCGTCCGACCGACCAGCCGGGGCGTCGACCGCCCGTCGCGCGCGGGGAGCGCGTGGGCGAACGCGTGGCACCCGGACTCGCGGAAGCCGACGCGCTCGCGCTCCTGTTCGCACAGCTCGACGTCGTCCTCGCGGTGGCGACCCCGCTCGCGGGCATCGCCCGGCGCGCGGGCGCGCCGCCGGTGGTCGGCGAACTGCTCACCGGCGTCCTCCTCGGGCCGTCCGCGCTCGGCCCCCTCGCGCCCGGCGTGTACGCCGACCTGTTCCCGCGGGACGCCGTCCCCCTGACGGGCGTGTCGGCGGTAGCGCTCGTCGTCCTGATGACCGTCGTGGGCATGGAGACCGACCTCCGCGTCGTCCGCGCCCAGCCGGGCCGGACGCTTCTCGTCACGGCCGGCGCCACGGTCGGCCTGCGCATCGGCGTCCTGAACGAGGCGGCCTACCCGACGGTGGTGCTCATCGCCATCGGCACGCCCGTCATGGCCCCGCCCCCCGTCAGGCGGATACTGGACGGGCGGCGAGCGCCCGCCGTCTGACCCGTCGGCGGGGGCGCGACGGGTCGGTCGTCGCGGAGGTGGCCGGAGAAGAGGGCCGTCAGTTCGAGAAGCCCCGGAGGACGCCCTGTCCGTCGGTACTGCCGAGGTGCGGCAGGGTGGCGCGCTCGGGGTGGGGCATCATCACGGCGACGGTGTCGCGGTCGCCGAGGACGCCCGCGACGTTGTCCGCCGACCCGTTGGGGTTGGCGGCGTCCGTCACGGCCCCGTCGGTGTCGCAGTAGCGAAAGAGGACCCTGTCTTCGGATTCGAGGTCGGCGAGTTCCTCCCCGCCGAGTTCGAACCGACCCTCGCCGTGGGCGATGGGGATGGAGAGGACGTCCCCCTCGTCGTAGGCGCGGGTCCACGGCGTGTCGGCGTTCTCGACGCGCAGGTGGACGGGTTCGCACTGGAACCGGGCGCTCCGGTTGGTGGTGAACGCGCCGGGGGTGAGGCCGGCCTCGCAGCCGATCTGCGCGCCGTTGCAGACACCGAGGACGGGCGTTCCCCGTGCGGCGGCCTCGCGGACCTGTTCCATCACGGGGGCGCGAGCGGCCATCGCCCCGGCCCGGAGGTAGTCGCCGTACGAGAAGCCGCCGGGCAGGAGGACGCCGTCGGCGTCCTCGGGGAGGCCGTCCTCGTGCCAGACGCGGCGGGCGTCGATACCGACGTGCGCGAGGGCGCGTTCGGCGTCCCGGTCGCAGTTCGACCCGCCGAACTGGAGGATGGCGACCATCTCAGCGCTCCGCGACGGCCACGTCGTAGTCGTGGATGGTCGGGTTGGCGAGCAGTCGCTCGGCCATCTCCCCCGCGCGGTCTGCGGCGGCCTCCTCGCTCGCGGCGTCGAGGTCGATCTCGAAGCGGTCGGCCGACCGGAGCCCCTCCAGTTCGAAGCCGAGTCGGTCGAGGGCGCGCCTGGTCGTCTCGGCCTCCGGGTCGAGCACCCCCCGCTTGAGGCGGACGGTGACGGTCGCCGTGTAGGCGGTCATCACCTGAGATGGCGAGGTCGTGCATCAAAACCCTTGTGGGTTCCTTCGAGTGGGCACGTTCGTGTACAAGTCGAGTGGCCCCTCGCGCGTCCCCTCCCGTCCCGTGACTCCGGGTCGCGCGGGCCGGCGTGCCTTTTTACCGACCGGCATCCACGGGTGGATATGAACCGACTCGCCAGCGGACTGCGCGTGCGGCGTGAGGTGGCGGCGTGACCCGCGAACTCGCGGAGGTCACCGTCGTCGGCGACGACAAGAAGGGTATCATCGCCCGCGTGACGACGCTCCTGTTCGAGCGCGGCGCGAACGTCGAGGACCTCGACCAGGCCGTTCAGGGCGGGGTGTTCCGGATGACCCTCCACGTGGACACGAGCGAGATGGTCGTCAAACCCGAGACGCTCCGCGAGGCGCTCCACGACCTCGGCGACGAACTCGGTCAGGACATCCAGGTGCGCTTCCCGGGCGACCGGGACACCGACCGCATCGCCGTCCTCGTCACGAAGGAGTCACACTGTCTGGAGGCGCTCGTCGAGGCCCGGGAGGCCGGCGACATCGACGCCGAACTGTCGGTCGTCGTGGGCAACCACGACCACCTCGCGGACGTCGCCGAGGACGCCGGCATCCCCTTCTACGACATCGGCGACGGGTCGGGCACGCCCGACGAGGAGTGGCTGCTCGACATCCTCGACGAACACGACGTGGACCTCATCGTCCTCGCGCGCTACATGCGCATCCTCTCGCCGAACGTCGTCTTCCGCTACGAGGACCGCATCATCAACGTCCACCCCTCGCTCCTCCCGGCGTTCCCCGGCGCGGAGGCCTACCGGCAGGCCCGCGAGGAGGGCGTCCGCATCGCGGGCGTCACCGCCCACTACGTGACGACCGACCTCGACCAGGGGCCCATCGTCGCCCAGCGAGCCTTCGACGTGCCCGACGGGGCGAGCGTCGAGGAACTGACGCGGCGCGGCCAGCCACTGGAGGCCGACGCCCTCGTCGAGGCCGTGAAACTCCACCTCGACGACGCGCTCACGGTGTACCACGGGCGCACGCACCTCCGCGACGAGGGCGAGGGGGAGTACCAGTTGGGCCTCTCGAGCGAGGCGCAGGCGGCGAACCCCGAGGGGCCGGTCGACCGGTCGGGACTGGCGGAACCCTCGGAAGCGGACGACTGAGAGGATCAGGAGAGTACGACGAGCCGACCCTCTGACGAGTGGCGGCCGGTACCGACCACGGCGAACCCGTCGCCGACGACCGGTCCCGTCGTCGGCGCGGACGGGAGGTCGTACCTGTTCAGTCGGTCCCCGGTTGCGGCGTCGAGGACAGAGACGGCCCCGTGGTCCACACCCTCCGCGACGTACACGCGGTCGGCGGCGACCGTCGGGACGAGACGCGGCGCTCCCGCGTCGAACTCGACCGACCACCGCTCGGTCCCGTCGACGGTGTCGAGGGCGAACAGTGTCCTGTCGTTCGTCCCCTTGACGTACACCATCTCCTCGGCCACGGTGACACGTTCGTACGCGGACCGTCGCAGTTCGTGTCTCCAGACAGGCGAGCCATCTGCCGAATCGAGCGCGTGGAGCGTCCCGTCCGTCGTGACGACGAACACTCGCCCGTCGCCGATGACGGGAGGTGCGTAGCTCTCGCCGACTGCCCCAGCATTCCACAGCAGGGTGCCGTCGGCGGGGTCGATACCGTACGCGCCGCCCTCACCGCCGCTGCCACTCGTCGCGGCGACGAGGTCCGGCGTCGCGGCGGTGCCCTGTGGACTGGCCGTGTTGACCTCGGCGACCCACCGCCGTTCGCCGGTCCGGGCGTCGAGGGCCGTCACCTCGCCGTCGGTGACGTACACCGTCCCGTCGAGCACGGTCGGCGAGGCCCCGGGGGAGCCGTAGCCGACGTCGTACTGCCAGCAGAGCGACCCGTCCCGGCGGTCGAGGGCGCGCGTATTCCCGGCGCTGGTGGTGAACACCGCGTCCCCGACGACGGTCGGCGTCGCCAGCCCCTTGCTTTCGGCGACGGTCCACCGCTCGGTTCCGTCGAATCCGGTGGCGACGAACCCGGAGAACGGTCCCCTGGAACTCGACCCGTCCGCGTCTCGGCGGTTCGCGCCGTAGTAGAGCGTGTCAGCAGCGAGCACGGGTTGCATCTCCGGGTACAGTCCGGCGTCCACGACCGACGAGACGGACGCATCCGCCGGGGGACCACTCACGTCGGGTGCGTAGCCACTCCGACGAGCGTCGTGGCCCAGCGTGGGCCACGGCCCGACAGAACGGCTGTCGACTGGGGCGTCACGTTCGTAGCGGCGAGGACCCGTGAGGGCGTCACCGAGGGCGGTACAACCCGCGAGCGACCCGGCGAGGAGGCCGCTCGCGAGGTGGAGGGCGCGGCGTCGGCGCATCGTGACACGTCCGCGAGGTGTCGGTAAAAGTCTTCTCTGATAACAACTCCCGTTCAGAGGTCCCGGGCCGCCGCCACCGCCCGCTCGATGGACGGCGCGTCGAACAGTTCCCGGCCGAGATAGGCGTTCGCGCCGGCGGTGTAGAGGTCGCTCGCGGTTTCGAGAACGGCCTCCGAGAGCGGTTCGGGGTCGCGGTCACAGAGCGTGCGCCAGTCGGCCACGTCGCGCGCTTTCGCCTCGCGTTTGGCCGTCTCGACGGCCGCCACCCACTCGGACTGCGTGCGCTTGTGGTACTGGCGGATGACCTCCTTGGACACCTCCTGTCCCTCGTAGGAGAAGCGGTTCTCGTCGAAGGTGCCGACCACGTCGGCCACCCGTATCTCGCCATCGTAGTAGAGACACTCGATCTTGCCGTCCTCGTGGGTCAGGCTGGCCTCCGCGGCGCGGTCGGTGACGAGGCGGTTCACCTCGTGGGCGACCGATTCGAGGGCCTCGATGTCCGCGACGCCCGCGATGGCGTCGGCCTCCTCGCGGGCGAGATAGCGGTCGGACTCCTCGTACTTCGTGGAGAACTCGACGACGGGTTCGGGCAGGTCGACGGCCTCCGCGGGCCACTCGGAGTGGTCGAGGCCGACCGCCCCGGGGGTCGTCCGGGACCGGAGCGACGACCCCACGGGGACGGTGTTCCGGAAGACGATTTCGAGGGGGACGAGGTAGTTCTCGCCCGCGGCGTCGTGGTAGGCCTCGTAGTCGTACTTGCGGCCCTCGTGGGGCAGGTCGGGGACCTGCGTGAGGTCGATGGCCATCTCGCGGGGCGGGTCCTCCACGTCGTCGAGGGAGACCGGGTCCTCGTCGTCCCCGGGGACGACGCCCCGGTAGTGGGTGGGGACGCCCTCGCTCTCGAGCAGTTCGAAGTTGGCCGCGCCCATCGCACAGAGCGACGCGCCCTTCCCCGGAATCGGGTCGGGCATCTGCCCCCAGTCGAACACCGAGTAGGCGTCGGTGAACACGAACGCGCCCCGACCGAGTCGCTCCCGCGTCGCCGCCTCGTCGACGCGGAACTCCTTGACGCTGGTCATGAACGTGTATTTATGTCCCAAAAGAAAGGCGTTTCCATGCACGAGCGTGCTATCTCGCGGGCCGGGCGTCCCCGGGTCGGGCCGAGGGGGCGACGTTCTGGTTCATCGAGAACAGGTTCTCGGGATCCCACTCGTCTTTGAGTTCGACCAGTCGGTCGTAGTTCTCGCCGTAGACGGCGTGCTCCTGGCCCTCGCGCTCGGGGACGAAGTTGCCGTAGACGCCGCCCGTGGCGTAGGGGGTGAGCGCCTCGTGGAGGGCGCGCGCCCACGCGACGACCTCGTCGTCCCTCTCGGGCGACTCCCAGCGCCCGTGGACGTTCATCGTGAACTCGGCGTCGCGGTGCGGGTAGGCGGTGGCGTCGCTCGGGATGCGGTTGATGGCCCCGCCGAGGTGCCCGATGAATATCTCGGTCAGCGGCGAGGGGATGGTCCGCGCGTGCTCGACGAACGTGTCGATGGCGTCGTCCGACAGGGCCGCGAAGTAGTGTGACTTCCAGTAGTTGCGCGCGCCCTCGGTGAGCAGGGGGTCGAACGCCTGTTGCCACGCGGTGTACTGGTGGGGCGAAATCACGTCCGCGATGGGGTCGCCCAGTTCGCGCAGGGGGGCGAGGACGCGTTCACCCTCCACCGCGTCCCCCACGTAGCAGGCGGCGAACACCACCACGAGGTCGCCGTGGACCGACTCGGGGAGGAACGGGAGCGGCGGCGCGTGCCGGAGGACGACCCACGCCGAGAGTTCCTCCGGTGCCTCGGCGACGAAGTCGCGGTACTGCCGGAGGAGAGCCGCCGGGTCGTCGAACGGGTGGACGACCAGCCCCGAGAGGACCGCCGTCCCGATGTCGTGGAGGTCGAACTCGAAGCCGGTGACGACCCCGAAGTTCCCGCTCCCGCCCCGGACGCCCCAGAACAGGTCGGGGTGTTCGTCCTCGCTGGCGTGGACGAGTTCGCCGCGCGCGGTGACGAGTTCGACCGCCCGCAGGTTGTCGATGGTCAGCCCGAGCGACCGGGAGAGCCACCCGAACCCGCCGCCGAGGGTGAGCCCCGCGAGCCCCGTCGTGGAGTTGATGCCGAGGGGGGTGGCGAGGCCGAACGCCTGCGTCTCGTGGTCGAACTCCGCGAGGGTGACGCCCGGTTCCGCCCACGCGATACGCGCCTCCGGGTCCACGCGCACCGACCTCATCGGCGAGAGGTCCAGCATGAGGCCGTCGTCACAGACCGCGTTGCCCGCGATGTTGTGCCCGCCGCCGTGGACCGCCAGCGGGAGGCCGTGCTCGCGCGCGAAGTTCACCGAGCGAATCACGTCCGCGACGCCCGCACACCGCGCGACGAGCGCCGGGCGGCGGTCGATCATCGCGTTCCAGATGGAGCGGGCCTCGTCGTAGGCGTCGTCGCCGGGGCGCAGAATCGACCCGCGGAACCCCTCCTCGAACGCCTGTATCGCCTCGTCGTCGACGATTCTAAACTCTACTGCCATATCTTACACCACCGACAGGAAGGGGTCGAGGTAATATCACGGTTCTTCATGGCATTGGGGTGCTACCGGGGGGTAGACAGTCCCGTCACCGTGCCGACGGGAGGGGACCACCCGGAGACGTTATGTCGCCGGCCTCGCCAGTACCCCCAATGGGCCGGTACCGACCGACGAACGTCCCCCGCGACCGATTCCACTTCGCGCACACGCCCCCGTCCGACCAGTCCTTCGAGAACGCCCTCGCGAAGGCGCGGGCCGGCGAGCGACTGACCGTCGACGACGGCGTCGAACTGCTCACCACCGGCACGGAGTTCGAGGGCATCGACCCCGAGCGAAAGGAACTGGTCCTCGAAGCCGCCGACCAGCGCCGGGCCGAGGTGGTCGGCGAGGACGTGACGTTCGTGGCGAACCTGAACAACAACGTCACGACGGCGTGCAACACCGGCTGTCTGTTCTGTAACTTCAAGGACCCGGCGGGCGAATTTGAAGGGGAGGTCCCCCCGCCCGAGGCACAGGGGTTCACGAAGACCCCCGAGGAGTCCCGACGCATCGTGAGCGACGCCGTCGAACGCGGCATCTACGAGGTCACCTCCGTCTCCGGTCTCCACCCTGCGCTCGCGCTGAACGACGAACACCTCGAAGTCCTCGAGGCGAACGGCGGCCCGAACTACAAGCCCGCCTCGCGCTACCGGACCGACCCGGGCACGTACGTCGAGCAGATTCGCGCGATGGCCGTCGACGGCGTCCACGTCCACTCGATGACGCCCGAGGAGGCCTACCACGGCAAGCGCGGCACCGACTGGTCCTACGAGCAGGTCTACCGCGAACTGGGCGAGGCGGGCCTCGACTCCGTCCCCGGCACGGCCGCCGAGATTCTCGTCGACGAGGTGCGCGACGTCATCTGCCCACAGAAGATTCGCTCCGGCGACTGGGTCGACGCGATGGAGGCCGCCGCCCGCGTCGGGATGGACATGACCGCGACCATCATGTACGGCCACGTCGAGAACGAGCGCCACCGCGTGATGCACCTCGACGTGGTCCGCGAGTTGCAGGACCGCACCGGCGCCATCACCGAGTTCGTCCCGCTCTCGTTCGTCCACGCGAACACCCCGCTCGCGGAGAAGGGTATCATCGACAGCGGGGCGACGCAGGACGAGGACGAACTGCTGATGGCCGTCTCCAGACTCTACCTCGACAACGTCGAAAACCTGCAGTCTTCCTGGGTGAAGTTCGGCGACGAACTCGGCCTGAAGATGCTCTCGTGTGGCGCGAACGACTTCATGGGGACCATCCTCTCCGAGGAGATAACCAAGCGCGCGGGCGGCGAGTTCGGCGAGTTCCGCTCGGTCCGCGAGTACGTCGAGATGATAACCGCAATCGGCAGGCGGCCCGTCGAGCGCTCGACGGACTACCGCCAGCACCGACCCATCGACCCCGAGACGGACCTCCTCGGCCCCATGCTCGGCCCGAAGGCGGACGGGACACCCCTGATGGACGCGCCCGTCGCGCCCGCCGACGACTGACGGCGAACCCTTTTACACCGGGAGGGGGCCAGACGCCCCGTGACCTGACCGTCGCCACGGGGCGGTCTGCGGGTGTGCGGTGTCCCGCCCCGTGGACGCGCCGCGCACCGCCTGTTCGCTCTACTCGAGGACCGCCCGGTATCGCTCGCCTGCGGCGTCGTCCGCTTCGAGGGCCTCCCTGATTCGGGGCGAGCACCACTCGGGGACGAACCGCTCGTAGATTGGGAGGCGTTCGCGCAGGGGGACGCCCCCATAGTCGGCGACGTCCTCCAGTTCGCGCAGCGCCGGCCACGCGTAGTCGGGGTTGATGTAGTCGTCCGTCACCGGCGACACTCCACCCAGATCGTCGATGCCGCAGTCGAGGAGGTCACGGACCGGCGCGAGGTTCGGCGGCGCCTGCACGCTCACCGCCTCGGGGAGCACCGCGCGGGCCATCGCAACGACGCGGCGCATCGTCGCGAGGTCCGGCGTCCCCCCGCGCCAGCGCTCGTTGTCCACCACCGGCTGGACGATGACCTCCTGGACGTGGCCGTAGCGTTCGTGCATCTCGCGGATGGCCAGTAACGACTCCGCCCGGTCGCGCCAGTCCTCGCCGATGCCGACGAGGATGCCCGTCGTGAAGGGGACGCCGAGTTCGCCCGCCGTCCGAATCGTCGCCAGCCGCTGGCCCGGCGACTTCGCCCGGGGGCCGCCGTGGGCCTGCACCTCGGCGGTGGTCTCCAGCATGACCCCCATCGAGGCGTTCAGGTCCGCGACGAGTTCCATCTGCTCGCGCGTCTGGTCGCCGGGGTTGGCGTGGGGGAGCAGGCCCTCCTCCAGTGCGATCTCGCAGGCCTCGCGGAGGTACTCGTGGATGGAGCCGTGGCCCCACTCGTCGAGTTGGTCGTGGACGGCCGTGTAGCGGTCGTCGGGGTCGTCGCCGAAGGTGAACAGCGCCTCGGTACACCCCGCGTCCGCGCCCGTCCGACAGGTCTCGCGGATCTCCTCGGGCGTCATCAGCGACGCCTGTCCCGGCACGTCGTAGTACGTACAGTACGTGCAGGTGTACCGACAGGCGGTCGTCAGCGGCAGGAAGACGTTTCGCGCGAAGGTGAGTTCGTCGGCGCTCGCCACCTCGACGGGCGTCACCGCGAGCGCCCGCTCGACGGCCGCCTCCTCGATTCGCACGTCGACGCCGTACGCCGCGGCACCCGGTATCACGCTCTGTCGTCGCGTGCGGAGGTACAAAAGGCTGTCAGTCCGGGTGGATCCCGGCGACAGCGTGGCTACGTGACTGCAGACGGGCTTCCGTGCGCGCACGAGTGGACGGGTGCCGGGCCGGGCGGAGCCGCGGCGACGGACTCGTCCGCGCGTGCTACGACAACGCACGACACGACAAAGCTGTTACCCCCGTTCGCGCCGCACCGGGCGGACCCGACCGTCGCCCGTCTCGACGTCGAACGCGTGGTCGTCGAGCCACCGCCGCGCGGTCCCCTCACCGTGGAGGAGCACCTCCACGAGGTCCGCGGGTTCGTCGACGTCCGTCCCGAGTCGGTAGGAGTCGACCGTCTCGAATGTCAGGCCCGCCGTCTCGCAGGCCCGCCGGTGGTCGCGGAACGACGCGCCGTGGTAGTCCGCACGGAACGCGGAGTCGCGCACGACGAGGGCGTTCGTCCCGCCGCCGCGCCCCGGCGCAACCACCACGTCGCCGTCCGTCTCGAACAGGCGACCGAGCGCGCGAGGGGTCGCGAGCGGCAGGTCCGCCATCACGACCGCGACCGGGCGCTCCGGGAGCGACTCGTCGACGACGGCGTCGACCGCCCTCGAGAGTGACCGGTCGTCCACCCGCACCCGAGCGGGACAGTCGAACGGTTCGGTGGCGAGCACCGTCGGGTCGTGGCCCGCCGCCCGAACCGCCCCGAGGACGTCGTCGAGCATCGCCCGGGCGAACGCCGGCCGCTCCTCGCGGTCCAGCAGGTCCGCGAGCCGGGTCTTCGGGTCCGCGACGCGATAGGGGACGACGACGCGCATGTGTCCGGTGTGGACGGCCCCCGAGGTTGAAGCTAGCGGTCCATGCGCACGGAGAGTGAGTCGCCGGGCGGGCCGGTCAGCGGATCCGCGACACCGTCGACCACAGGTCGGCGAAGAAGGGGTCGGGGTCGTCCAGCGAGGGGTAGTCGAAGTGGGGCTGTTCGACCAGCGACCGCAACACGGCCGGTATCTCGGGGGGGGGACGCCGCCGCAGCGTTTCAGAAAGAGGTGGCCGACGAGCGCCCACGTCGTCGGGACGTTCCCCCGCTCGAACAGGTCAACGAGCCAGCGCCACGTCTCGCGGACGTCCCGCATCCGGTCGAGGTGGTACCGGCGACGCTCGGGGTAGTGGTCGTGATACCCCCCAGATGAGCTCGGCGTCGAGCGAGATGACGACTGCCTTCACGAGGCGAAGGGCAATATGGGTAACAATAAAGTTTTGTGAGCGCTCCGACAGGATCGGCGGCGGCCGACTGGCGGGGGCGGGCGCACCGACGCTCCGGAGCGGCGCCACTCACGGGCGTTCGAGGGGTCGGAACGTCGAATCGCCGGGTCCGCGATACGGCGCGGGGAGACACGTCACTCGGGCCGTCGCCCGGGTGGCGGTCCGGCGCTGGTCGCCCGAGGGGTGCGGTCAGGCGGGGACGGTGAGGACGCTCCCGCAGTCACACGCGTAGAAGTCCCGCCGGCCCTCCCAGCCGACGACTTTCCCCGTCCGGCCGCAGTCGGGACACGCCACCAGGACTTTCGTCCCACGGG